>NZ_JANLGG010000012.1:4671-103714 GCF_024655735.1 Aeromicrobium sp. 50.2.37 | reverse complement strand
CGGGCGCCCCCCCAACCCACGTAGTTCCCGCGTCAGCCAACCCGGTGCTTCGGCCTGCGGCGCAGGCCGAAGCCGACGGCACCGGCACCGGCGAGCAGGAGGGCCGCGCCGAGGCCGATCAGCTGGGCGTCCACCGAGGCACCGGTGTCGGGCAGGCCTGCGGCTCCGCCGGAACCGGCACCCGTTCCGCCCTGACCTGCTCCAACGGCCGCGTCGTCGACCACCGTGATGGCCTGCCAGGCGACGAGGGCGCCCGACTCCGCGTCGTACACGGCGATCCGGTGGCGGCCGAGCGTGGCGCTCTCCGGGATCGTCACCCGGACCGTGCCGTTGGCGGCCACCGTGTGCGTGCCGAGGTCGAGCGGCGTCGAGAACAGCATCACGACCACCTTGTCCCCCGCGCGCTCGGTGCCGAGGTCGAGCGTCACCACGTCACCGCGCTCCACGGTCGTGGAGCCCTTCACGATGTCCGTGGCCGGCACACCCGGAGCCGGCGGCTCCGGATCGGTACCGCCGCCCGGGTTGGACGGGTCAGCCGCCGCCACCGGGTCGCTCGACGCCTCCGACGTCTTCTGCTCGTCGATGCCGTCGACCGAACGGCTGGCCGTCGCGCGGAACGTGATCACCGCGCCCTCCAGATCCTCGGTCAGCGGCAGGCTGGCACCGCCCTGGTCGAGCTTCTCGCCGTCGGCCCACCAGGAGCCCTCGACCGTGATCTCGCCGCCCTCGAACGTCGCCGGCGTCGCCGTCAGCGTCTTGCCGACCTGCGCCTTGCCCGACAGCGTCGTGGGCGTCTTCACGGCCACCGTGGCCAGCACCGGACCCACCTGGGCCTCGCTCGACGACTCGGCGGTCGCGCCATCCTCGTCACGCTCGGCGACGCTCAGGTAGCGGATCGAGGAACCGACGAGGTCGTCGTCGAGCTCGAGCGTCGTCCCCGTGCGGTCCGACCGCTCGCCGTCGATCACCCAGTAGCTGGTGACCTCCGCCTCCGGGTCGCTGAACGTCGCGGGCGTGCCGGTGACCGTCTGGCCGACGATGCGCTTGCCCTCGACCTGCGCCGGCTTCGTCACCGTCAGGTCCACCAGCTCGGCACGGACGGTGCGCGGCTCCGACGTGGCCCGGGCGAGGTTCGCGCCCGGCTCGGTGGCACCCTCACGGGACACGGTCTGCCGCACCGTCACGGCCTTGTCGACCAGCGCCTCGGTCAGGTCCAGCGTCGACGACGTGGCGCCGTCGATCGGCTCACCGTCGGCGAACCACTGGAACGAAACGGTGGCGTCCTCGTCGCTCGACGGTGCCGGGGCGGCCGTCAGCGTCTTGCCGACCACGGCGTCACCCTCGATGACGGGCAGACCCGTGATCGTCAGCGCCCCCTTGGTGACGGGGCCGATGCCGGTGAAGTCGAACGAGTACGCCGGGAACGCCTCACCCGGACGGATCGCCTCGGCGGAGTAGTAGATCGTCGACCCCAGGTCATCCTTGGTCACCGTGTACGTCTCACCCTCACCGACCACGTCGACGAAGTCGCGGTACCACTTGTGCGTGATCGTCACGTCCGGCGAGTCGTCACTGAACACCGCAGGCTCGGTCACCTTCAACGTCGAGCCCACCTCCGGCGCACCCTCGACCTTCGCCGGGGAGACCTCCGTCAGCTTCACCCGCACCGTCAACGGCTCCGAGACCGACTCCACCTCCACGTCGTCGGCGAAGTAGCCCACCGTCACGAACCGGACCTTCTTGCCCACCATGTCCTCGGTCAGCAACAGCTCCTTCGCCTCCGGCGTCCCCTGACCGGCGACCTTCTCCTCATCGACCAACCAGTACGCCTCACGATCCTCCAGCTCGTCGGAGAACGTCGCGAACGTCCCCTTCACCGCCACGTCCGGCGCACCGAACCCGGAGATCGACGACGGCGTCTCGACCGACGGCTTGGCCGCCGTGACGGGGCCGATGCCGGTGAAGTCGAACGAGTACGCCGGGAACGCCTCACCCGGACGGATCGCCTCGGCGGAGTAGTAGATCGTCGACCCCAGGTCATCCTTGGTCACCGTGTACGTCTCACCCTCACCGACCACGTCGACGAAGTCGCGGTACCACTTGTGCGTGATCGTCACGTCCGGCGAGTCGTCACTGAACACCGCAGGCTCGGTCACCTTCAACGTCGAGCCCACCTCCGGCGCACCCTCGACCTTCGCCGGGGAGACCTCCGTCAGCTTCACCCGCACCGTCAACGGCTCCGAGACCGACTCCACCTCCACGTCGTCGGCGAAGTAGCCCACCGTCACGAACCGGACCTTCTTGCCCACCATGTCCTCGGTCAGCAACAGCTCCTTCGCCTCCGGCGTCCCCTGACCGGCGACCTTCTCCTCATCGACCAACCAGTACGCCTCACGATCCTCCAGCTCGTCGGAGAACGTCGCGAACGTCCCCTTCACCGCCACGTCCGGCGCACCGAACCCCGTGATCGAGGAGGCCTCCACCACGCTCGGGCCGTCGGCCTTCACGACGGTGACCGTCGAGGAGTCCGAGACCACCGGCACCTCGGAGCCGGCGAAGAGCGCGCTCGTGCGGAAGGCGACGGCGCTGCCCACGTGGTCTGTCGTGACCGTGAACGTCTCCTCGTCCTCGGTACCCGCGACGGGCTCGCCGTCCACCACCCACTGCGTGGTCACGTCATCCGACGTCGGGTCGAACGCGGCAGGAGTGCCGGTCAGCGTGTCTCCCGGGCGCACAGCACCGTTGGTGCCGCCGGAGACCTGTGACGGGGTCGTGACCTTCGGGCCCTCCGGGGCTTCCGTGTCGGCAACGATGACCGCGTTGTGGCGATCCTCCGTGCCGACGGAGACGAGCGTCTTCCCGTCGAGCCGCGACGGCAGCATGCGGAGCGCCTTGTTGCCGTCGGCGTCGTTGCTCCACCCGTCGAACTCGCCGTCACGGGTCAGGTACTGACCGCTTCCGGTGTCCGTGACGGCCACCGCGGCCAAGGGCTTCGCGAGCAGCGCCGGGTCCGCCCCGCCACGCCGCACCGGCCGCGTGGGCGCCATGCCGTCGCCGATGCCGATGTCGAGGAACGACCCTGACGTGGTCAGGGCGGTCTTCGTCGTGAGGCTCGCGACCTCCTTGCCCTGGGACACCGTGTTCTCGACGGCCGTGACCCCCGCCCCGGAGCTCGACGTCCTCCACTCCAACAGCTTCCGGTCCTTCGTGAGGACCCTGATCATGGGAACGGCCGGACCTCCGGTGACCTGGTACCCACCGCGGACCTCCGCGACCTCCGGCAGATCGGTCGGTACGGTCCACCGCAGGCCACTGCGCCCGAACGCCTCGACGCTGCCGTCCTCGCAGAGGACCACCGCGTAGTCGGTGGTCGCGCCCACCGAGATCTGGGTGGCGGGGCAGAGGTCGGCCGGAGGTTCGGGGGCCGGCTGGCCACCACCGAACCGGTTCCACGTCGTCACCTCGCCGGTGGCGCCGACGACACCGAAGACCGGATTGCGTGCGTCGACGTCGCGCACCGTGGAGCCATCCACGCCCGACGGCACGTTCAGGTCCGCCGTCCCGTAGAAGTGCACCTCCTGGCGATCGGTCAGGGCCATCACGTTGTCGACGAGGGCGACCGGGAACACCTCGGTGAAGCGCTGGCCCGCCGGAGCCAGGATGTCGTCGCGCTGGACGATGCTGCCGGCATCGGACTCGCTCGTCACCGACCAGTGGGCGATCCGCTCGCCGCTGGTGGGGAGTGCCGCCTGGCCGGGACTGGCCACCATGACCAGTCCGACCGCTGCCACCGCCACCGCGCCAACCGCGGCCACCATCCGTCGAGCTTCGCGCTTCATCCGCTTCCTTCCGTCCGACACCGGGGGGCACGACGATCGCCTTCGCGAGTCGTCGTGGACGCAGCACAGTGCGCTGCATCACATGTCTGGCCAGACGGTGGCCCACGACGGGGGCACGCGTCGCCCCCTCGTGCCGGATCGTCGAAGATCGGCGCGGATCTTGTCACCCACATGACAAGAACGGCCCGTCGACGTGTCCATCGGTCGCCACCGGGCCGACGCGTCCGGCACAGTCCGACGTGGGGGCGCGGTCCGGCACGGATCGTTCGGCACGACGGGAGGACGAGCCCTGCGCACCACGACTCACCACCGCCCCGGCCGGACGGCCGGCGGCCCGCTCGTTGACGTCGACCCGGCGGCGGGGTAGAACTCGGTGCAGCCACACGAGTCATCGGAGCGGGGAGCCGGCGATGGGACCTGGACCGCACGGATCCGCCAGATGACGCTGTCCGCCGACCGGTCCACGGCCGATCTCGTCGCCGCCCACGCGCGCAGGGTGCGTCGTGTCGTCCCTACGCTGACCACCGAGATCATCGACGCCGTCATCGAGCGCGTTCCCCAGTTCGCCCGGCCGACGAGCCGCGCCGTGGCCGCCGAGGCGGTCACGACCGCCCTGCACCGCTTCCTCGACGAGCTCGACGGAGCACCGCACCGCGACCGAGGCGTGGACGACGTGTTCCGCTCGCTCGGACGGCGAGAGGCGCGGGCGGACCGCACGCTCGACGAGTTCCAGGTCGGGCTCGCGGTCGCCGTGCGCATCGGCTGGGCGCGCTTCCAGGAGCTGGCCGAGGACGGCGCGACGTCGGCCCTCGTCTCCGACGGGCTGCTGGCGTTCGTCGGTCACCTGCAACGTCAGGTCGAGGCAGGCCACGCGGAGGTGCGCCGCCAGCGGGCCGCGGACCCGAACCGAGCCCGCGCGGCGCTGGCCGAGCAGCTGCTCACCGGGTCGGTGCAACCAGGTTCCGACGAGGTGTGGCCGGTGCCGGGGTCCATCGTGCTGGCCGTCGCCGAGCTCGGTGGCGAGCGTCCCGACCTGACGGTCCTGGCGCGGCGGGCACTCCTCGTGCGGCACGACGAGACCGTCGTGGTCATGGCGGACGCCGCCGACCGCGACTGCATGACCAGCGCCTTGGTGGACGCCGGTGTCACGCGGGTGGCCGTGGGGTGGGCGGTCGATCCCGGTGAGGTCCCGTCGGCGTTCCGCTGGGCCCGACGCGCGCTCGACCTCGTGCGCCGCGGCGTCATCCCCGACGCGCGGGTGGTCGACTGCCGCCAGCACCGCACCCAGATCTGGCTGCACGCAGAGCCGACCCTGCGCCAGCAGCTGGGCCAGGAGCTGCTCAGACCGCTGTTCGCCGAGACCCCCAACTCCCGCGAGATCCTGTCCGAGACCCTGCTCGTCTGGCTCGAGACCCGCGACAGCGCGCCCGCCATCGCCGCCCGCCTCGGCGTCCACCCCCAGACCGTCCGCTACCGCTGGAAGCGCATCAACGAGCTGTTCGGCGACGCCATGCACGACACTGAGTTCCTCGTGCAGCTGACCATGCTCCTCAAGGCCAGCGTGCCGCTGTGGAAGGCCGGCGACCAGAGCGACTTCGAACGCTTCCGGGCGGAGGACGACTCGTGACCGCACCCGCCGTCGCGCCCCTCTCCAGCGGTGCCTCCCGTCGCTGCCTGGCGATCACGTTCGCCGTCGGCCTGGTGCTCACCGCATCGACCGTGGTCGTCTCGACGATCCCCGACCTGCGCTTCGCCGGCTGGCCCTGGACGCTCGCCGGTGTCGCCGCACTCGCCGTCGGGCTCGCGACACCCGTGCACCGGCACGCCGCGGCCGAGCTGGGCGCCCGACGAGTCGGCGTCGCGGCCCTCGCTGTGCTCGGTCTGCTCGTCTCACTCGTCGCCACGGTGCACCAGACGGTCACCGACGACTCCGCGACCATGGCGGTCGCCGTCGTCGCGTCGGCGGCACTGCTCAGCCTCGTGCTGCGCTGGCGGGGTGACGAGAGCATCGTCGAGGCGCCCACCTGGTTCACCCCCGCGGTCACCGCCGCTGCCCTCGGCGCGGGAGTCGCCTGGTCCCTCGCCGCGTCCCCCGGACGTGGGCTCACGGTCGCCGCACTGCTGCTCGTGGCCGCCGGGCCGGGTGCACTCCTGGCCGCCTCTCCCGCAGCCCTGCGTGTCGCACGCCGCAGCACGGCCCAGCACCACGTCGCCCTCCCCCACCCGTCGGCGCTCTCCCAGGTGGCGGCCGCCGACGTCGCCCTCCTCGACAAGGACGGCACCGTCACCTCCGGTGCCCTGCGCGTCACGGCGATCGATCCCGTGGAGCCCGACCACGAGCGCAACCTGCGATGGTTCGCCGGTGCGCTCGAGCACGAGCACGAGGGACGTGTGGCACGCGCGATCTCACGACTCTCGGGACGGGGACGGGTCACCGAGCTGCAGCGCCACGCCGACGTCGGCGTGTCGGGCCGCGTCGACCGGCACCCCGTGCGCGTCGGCGACCTCGCCTGGCTCGGTCTTCCGGCCCATGAGGGGGTCTGGACGACGGTCGGCGTCGAGGTCGACGCGCGCGTCCTGGGCACGCTGACGGTGGGGGACGACGTGCGTGCCGACGCGGCCGAGGGCGTGCAGGCCCTGCGCGACCTTGGCCTCGACGTCGCCCTCCGCTCCGGCGACACCGACGCCCGCACACGGGAGGTGGCCGCACAGGTGGGCATCGACGACGCCGCCGGCGACGCGGACGCGGAGAACCAGCGCGGCACCGTGGCCGCGTGGACGGATGCCGGACGGCGGGTCCTGCACGTGAGCACCGGCTCCACCCTCACGGCCGACCTGGGCCTGGTCGACCTCGACGTCGGCCGGGTGGCGCGGGCCGTGCGGGCCGCCCGCGGCGCGGTGCGGTCGGCTCGCCGTGGTCAGTCCGTCGCCCTGGTCTGGAGCGTGCTGGCGGGTGCGGCCGCCGCCGCCGGGCTGCTCGGCCCCGGTCTGGCCGGCATCGCCGCCGGCGTCGGCGTGGCCGCCACCGTGGTGGTGGCAGGCAGCTGAACCCTGACGGGTCTTGTCATGCACGTGACAAGATTCGGCCGCTTTGCCGAGGTCGGCGTCATCGTGCGTTGACGCGGTGCACCTGCCGCTGTGACCGTGCAGCCATGGCGTCGACGGGTGCGGTGCGCCCCTCCCTCCCGCACCGCCCGTCGAGTGGCCGCCTTGACGGGGCGGAGCTGCGCGACCGGATCGAGAAGCTGGTGCGCAGCTCCGTCCCGCGCGCGGCCGACGCGTGGGTCGACCTCGCGGTCGCCTGCGCCGACGCCTTCGTCGTGCACGGCGGCGACCCGGTGACCGCCGGTCGCAGCGTCGCGGCCCGCTGCCTGCACTTCGGCGAGACCCAGGCGCAGGCCGGGATGACCGACGACGAGCTGACCGCGGTCGTCCAGTCCGTCGGGCGGGGTCTGCGCCGGCAGGTCATCCCGGCCGTGGTCCGCGAGCAGGACCTGCCTGACGTCGAGACGCTGTCACGAGCCGTGCAGGAGCTGCTGCTGCGCATCGTCGGTCACGTACGCCGGGGCATGCAGACGGTGCTGCGCCTGCACGCCCTCAGCCCGGTCCATCGTCGGCGCGCCCTCACCGCTGCGCTGTTCGGCGGGTCCGACGGTCCCAGCCTGCGGGGCCTGGCCATCGCCTGCGGGATCGACCCGACCGTCCGCCTGACGCCCATCGTCGCCACCGCACCGGACGCGGTCCTCGACGCCGAGCTGCGCGGCCGCGACGACGTGCTCCCCGGCCCACGGCCGCAGGAGGCTGCCGTCCCGGCGGCCTGGTCCGACGACCGGGTCCGCGCACTCGCGGACGTCGACGTCGCGCGCGGGCCGTCGGTCGACCTCGTCTCTCTGCCCGAGGCGGTCCGGCTGACCCGCACCACGGCCGCCGTCGCCGCCCCCGGGACGCCGGTCACCGCCTCGGTCGACGTGCTCGCCCGTCTGGTCGTGGCGTCGTCGCCGGTGCTCGTGGACCTGCTCATCGGCCAGCGACTGGCCCCGTTGGCGGACCTGCCCGCGTCGCGTCGGAGCTCCCTCGCGAGCACGCTGCTCGCCTGGCTCGAGCACGGCCGCCCGGCCAACGAGGTCGCCCGGATGATGGGTGTGCCGGCCCAGACGGTGCACACGCGGCTGGGCACCGCCAAGCGTCTGCTCGGCGACCCGCTCACCGATCCGGACGTCCGTCTCGAGCTGCTGGTCGCGCTCCGCGCGGCAGTCCCGCGGTGGGAGCTCGAGACTCGCTGACCCGACCGCTCAGCGAGCGGGGCGGCGCCAGATCGAGATCTGGGCCTGCTGCGCCAGCACCGGCAGGTTCTGCACGGTGCCGAGCGCGTGGTGCGCCGCGGCGAGCTCGGTCTGCAGCTCGGCCACCTTCTGCTGGAGCGCCATCACCTGGTTCTCCAGGGCGATGACCCGCTTGACGCCCTCGAGCCCGAGACCCTCGGCACTCAGCTGGGCGACGGTGCGCAGCAGCTCGATGTCACGCAGGGAGTAGCGGCGGCCACCGCCGCCGGTGCGGCCCGCCTCGACGATGCCGAGCCGGTCGTACGTGCGCAACGTCTGCGGGTGCAGGCCGGAGAGCTCTGCCGCGACGCTGATGACGAAGACCTTCGCCTCGGGGCCGGGCGGCACGAAGGGGCTGTCGGTCATGGGCTGGGCACCTCCTCGAACAGGCCGTCACGCGGGGTGGCGGCGCCGCGCGCCTCACGCAGGGCCTCGACCGCCGCGCGCTGGGCGTCGTCGAGGTTGGTGGGAACCTGCACCTCGACGGTGACCAGCAGGTCGCCGCGGGTGCCGTCCTTGGTGGTCGCACCCTTGCCCTTGGCGCGGAACGTGCGGCCGGTGGGCGTGCCCTCGGGCACCTTCAGACGCACGGGCGGACCCTCGAGCGTCGGCACGCTGATCTGGGAGCCGAGCACGGCCTCGTCGAACGCGATCGGGACCGTGATCGTGAGGTGGTCGCCCTTGCGGCCGAACATGGTGTGTGGCTCCACGTGCACGACCAGGAACAGGTCGCCGTCGGGGGCACCACCCTCGCCACGACCGCCCTTGCCCTTGAGCCGGATCTTCTGGCCGTCCTTCACGCCCGCCGGGACGCGCACCTGCAGGGTGCGGCTCGACGGCGCCCGGCCGCTGCCACGGCAGGTGGTGCACTCGTGCTCCACGACCAGGCCACGTCCGCGGCACTGCGAGCACGGCTCGGTCATCGCGAAGACGCCGCCGGACGCACCGGTCTGCATGCCGCTGCCCTGGCACTTGGTGCACACCTTCGGCACCGTGCCGGGCTTGGCGCCCGTGCCGTGGCACGTGGGGCACGCCTCGTCGCTGGTCATGCGCAGCGGGAGCGTGGCGCCCTCGACCGCCTGGGCGAAGGTGATCGTGGCCTCGGTCTCGAGGTCGTCACCCCGGCGGCCCCGCGGCTGGCCCCGACGTCCGGCACCGCGGCCACCGCGCGACCCGCCGCCGCCGAAGATGCCGCCCAGGAGGTCGCTGAGGTCGAAGTCGGCCGTGGTGCCGCCACCGCCGTAGCCTCCGCCGGGGGCCCCGAACCCACCCTTGAACTGGCCGAACAGGGTGCGCTGCTCGTCGTACTGCTTGCGCTTCTCGGCGTTGGACAGCACGGCGTAGGCCTCGGAGACCTCCTTGAAGCGCTCCTCGGCGGCCTTGTTGCCCGGGTTGGAGTCGGGGTGGTTCTCGCGCGCGAGCTTGCGGTAGGCCTTCTTCACGTCGGCGGTCGACGCGTCCTTCGACACGCCCAGCGCCTTGTAGAAGTCCTTGCTCGCCCAGTCACTCGGGTTGCTCACGGCTCACCCCTTCCTCTCCTGATCGATCGGTCACCGGACCGGGGCGCAGCGGACCGCTGCTGCCCGGCCGGCTTCACTCGTCCTCGTCGCTCGCCGGCGTCGCCTCGCCCGAGGCCGGCTCGACCACGCCGACCTGCGCGTGGCGCAGGACCTCGTCGCCCATCCGGTAGCCCGTGCGGACCACCGGACCGACCGACGTGACCTGCACGTCGGGCGACTCGCCCGCCGCGAAGAGCGCCTCGTGCAGCCGCGGGTCGAACACGTCGCCCTCGGCGCCGAAGCCCTCCAGCTTGTGCGCCTTGAGCGCCTGGTGGAGCGCGTCGGCGACGGCCTTGAAGCCGCCCGTCAGCTCACCGTGCTGCTCGGCCCGACCGATGTCGTCGAGCACCGTGAGCAGCGAGCGGAGCACCGCGGCCTCGCCCTGCTGGCGCGACTGCGCGCGATCACGCTCGACCCGCCTGCGGTAGTTGACGTACTCGGCCTGCAGACGCTGCAGGTCGGCGGTGCGCTCGGCCAGCTGCTGCTCCGGCGTGGGCTCCGCGGCCTGCTCGGGCTCGGTCGGCTCCTCGGCTGCTGCCGGGTCGACGACCTCCTCCTTGTCCGTAGGGACCTCGACGGTCTCGTCGACGACCTCGTCGACAGCCTCGTCGGCGGGGGCCTCCCCGGAGGTTTCCTGCGAGACCTCCGGGTCAGCACCCTCGGCGGGGCCGCCGGGCCCAGCCGTCACTTCTTCTCCTCGTCGTCGACGATCTCGGCGTCGACGACGTCGTCGTCGGAGTCGGTGCCGGCGTCGGCGTCACCCGTGGGTGCGTCGGTACCGGCGGCCTGCTGCTCCGCGGCGGCCGCGGCGTACATCGCCTCGCCCATCTTGGAGCTGGACTCGCCGAGCTTGGTGACGGCGGCCTGGACGGCGTCGTTGTCGTCACCCTCGAGCGCCGACTTGAGCGCGTCGACGTCGGCCTGGACCTCGCCCTTGACGTCGTCGCCCACCTTGTCGCCGTTCTCGGCGAGGAACTTCTCGGTGGTGTGGACGAGCGCCTCGGCCTGGTTGCGCGTCTCGACGGACTCGCGACGCTTGCGGTCCTCCTCGGCGTACTGCTCGGCGTCCTTGACCATCTTGTCGATGTCGTCCTTGGACAGCGCGCTGCCGCCCGTGATGGTCATCGACTGCTCCTTGCCGGTGCCCCGGTCCTTGGCCGACACGTTCACGATGCCGTTGGCGTCGATGTCGAACGTGACCTCGATCTGCGGGACGCCACGCGGCGCCGGGGGCAGGCCGGTGAGCTCGAACGTGGCCAGCAGCTGGTTGCCCGCCGCCATCTCGCGCTCGCCCTGGTACACCTGGATCGCCACGGACGGCTGGTTGTCGTCGGCCGTCGTGAAGACCTCGCTGCGCTTGGTCGGGATCGTCGTGTTGCGCTCGATGAGCTTGGTCATCACGCCGCCCTTGGTCTCGATACCGAGGCTCAGGGGGGTGACGTCGAGCAGGAGCACGTCCTTGACCTCGCCCTTGAGCACGCCGGCCTGGAGCGCGGCGCCCACGGCGACGACCTCGTCGGGGTTGACGCCCTTGTTGGGCTCCTTGCCACCGGTGAGCGTCTTGACGAGCTCGCTCACGGCGGGCATGCGGGTGGAACCACCCACGAGGACGACGTGGTCGATCTGGCTCACCGAGATGCCGGCGTCCTTGACGACGTTGTTGAACGGCGCCTTGGTGCGCTCGAGCAGGTCGGCCGTGATCTTCTCGAACTCGCTGCGGGACAGCGTCTCGTCGAGGAAGACGGGGCTGCCGTCCTGCACGGTGATGTAGGGCAGGTTGATCGACGTCGAGGACGAGCTGGACAGCTCGATCTTCGCGCGCTCGGCGGCCTCGCGGATGCGCGGCATGGCCATCTTGTCCTTGGTCAGGTCGATGCCCGTCTTGGACTTGAAGGTGTTGACGATCCAGTCGACGACCGCGTTGTCCCAGTCGTCACCACCGAGGTTGTTGTCGCCGCTCGTGGCCTTGACCTCGATGACGCCGTCGCCGATCTCCAGCAGGGACACGTCGAACGTGCCGCCGCCGAGGTCGAAGACGAGGATGGTCTGCTCGTCGCCCTTGTCGAGGCCGTACGCGAGCGCGGCCGCGGTGGGCTCGTTGATGATGCGGCTGACGTTGAGGCCGGCGATCTCACCGGCCTCCTTCGTGGCCTGGCGCTGGTGGTCGTTGAAGTACGCCGGCACGGTGATGACCGCGTCGGTGACCGTCTCGCCCAGGTAGGCCTCGGCGTCGCGCTTCAGCTTCTGCAGGATGAAGGCGCTGATCTGCTGGGGGTTGAACGACTTGCCGTCGACCTCGGTCTTCCAGTCGGTGCCGACGTGGCGCTTGACCGAGCGGATGGTGCGGTCGACGTTCGTGACGCCCTGGCGCTTGGCGACCTCGCCGGCCAGGACCTCGCCGTCCTTCGCGAACGCGACGACGGACGGGGTGGTGCGAGCGCCCTCGGCGTTCGCGATGACGGTGGGCTCTCCGCCCTCCAGGACGGCGACGACGGAGTTCGTCGTACCGAGGTCGATTCCGACGGCTCGTGCCATGGGGGTTCCTCCTGCTGATCGGGTGCTGCTGCGGGGTTCGTGAGCTCGGGGAGTCGTTGCCGAAGTGCTGGCAACTGACTTGAGTCTGATCGTATCAACCTTGTTCGAGGCTGCAGTATTCCGCCCTCGAGCCCGGTTCTCCGAGCCGAACCCGCCCCCGAGCCGAATCCGCCCCCGAGCTTGTCGAGGGGCGCACCTCGACAAGCTCGGCGACCGAGGCCGCTACCCGCGTCTGGGCCCCCGAGCCGTCGAGGGGTAGACGAACGTCAGAGTGCGACGTCGGCCGCCGCCACGACGTCGGCGGTGCGGTCCGGGCCGGCCTGGAACTGCCAGTAGAGGTTGGTGTGCGCCACGACCTCGCCGGGAGAGGGGGCTCCGTACGCGGTGAGGTCCTCGGTGGTGTGGGCGTCGGAGACGAGCGTGACGTCGTAGCCGCGCACGAACGCGCCGTGCAACGTAGCCCGGATGCACGCATCGGTCTGGGCGCCGGTGACGACGACCCGTCCCGCACCGCGTTCGGCCAGGACCGTCTCGAGCTCGGTGGCCTCGAACGCGTCGCCGTAGTCCTTGTGCACCACCGGCTCGCCATTGCGTGGCTCGAGCTCGGGCACGATCTTCCACCCGTCGGTGCCGGTGGCGGGACCGTCGTCGTCGGCGAGGGAGTCCTGCACCCACACGACCGGCACGTCGGCGGACCTGGCGCGTCGGACGAGCTCGGCGATCCGGCCGACCACGACATCGCGCTCGTGGGCGTTCGCGACGACGTCGTTCTGCACGTCGACGACGAGGAGGGCGGTGCGTGACCTGTCGGGGAACTGGCTCATGGTCCGACGCTAGACCCGTCGACCGACGGTTCGGACCCGGATGCGGATCAGACCGTGGGTGGACGCGCGGCGCGACGGCAGCACCTAGGGTCGGGCGGGTGAGCACGCCAGCGGACCGTCCGGGCGGTCGTCGACCGTGGCGGCTCGGTCCGCGCGCCACCCAGTGGTTCGACGCCGCCCTCGTGGCCGGGCTGCTCGTGCTCGTGGCCGCGACGCTCGGGATCGACCAGCCGCTGCACGTCACGGCGCTCAGCGCGCTGCAGGTGGCCCCGCTCGTCTGGCGTCGGCACCGTCCGGGCACCACCTTCGCGCTGGTCTGGGTGTTCAGCGGCGTCCAGGCCCTCGTGCACGACTACCCCGCGATCGGCCAGCTCGCCTACCCCGTGGCGATGTACTCGCTCGCCCGCTTCGGGCGCCCCCGCGACGCCTGGGTCGGGCTGGGGCTCAGCGGTGTCGCCACCGGCGTCGCCACCTACGTCTGGGTCATGGCCGGACGCTACGACGGCCTGCCCCCCACGGTCGTGCAGGAGCCCCTGAGCCTGCAGCTCTTCGCGCCGTACGCCCTGAGCATCGGGGCCATCGTGGTCGCCGCGTGGGCGCTCGGCACCCAGGCCCGCCTGCGCCGTGCGTACGAGGCGGCGCTGATGGAGCGCGGTGAGCGGATGGCGGCCGAGGCGGAGGAACGCACCCGGGCCGCGGCCGCCGAGGAACGCACCCGGGTGGCGCGAGAGATGCACGACGTCGTGGCGCACGGCATCACCGGCATGATCGTGCAGGCCGACGGAGCGCGCTACGCCGCGGAGCAGGACCCCGCCGTCGCGGTGCGCACGCTCGGGACGGTGGCGACCACCGGTCGTGAGGCGCTGACCGAGATGCGACGCCTCCTCGGCCTGCTGCGCGGCACGTCGGACCCCGAGCTGGTCCCCCAGCCGGGACTGCGCGAGCTGCCCGCCCTCCTGGCCGCGGACGTCGAGGCCGGTCGGGTGCGGGCCACCCTGCCCGACCCGACGCCTGCGGTCCCCGACGGCGTGGCGCTGACGGTCTTCCGCGTGGTGCAGGAGTCGCTCACCAACGTGCGCAAGCACGCCGGCCCCGATGCGACCGCGCAGGTCGAGGTCCGCGAGGACGGGGCCGACCTCGTCGTGACGGTCGCCGACGACGGCCACGGCGCAGCCGGATCGCCGACGTCGGGTGGCCTGGGGCTGGTCGGCATGCGTGAGCGCGTCGCGGTGCATGGCGGCACCCTCGACGTCGGCCCGGCCCCCGGCGGCGGCTGGCAGGTGCGTGCGAGGATCCCCCGGTGAGCGACGCCACCGCACCCACCCGCGTGCTGCTCGTCGACGACCAGCAGATGGTGCGTGCCGGGTTCCGGATGCTGGTCGACAGCCAGCCGGACCTCGAGGTCGTGGGCGAGGCGGGCGACGGCCAGGCGGCGCTGGACCTCCTCGGCGCGACGCGCGCCGACGTCGTGCTCATGGACGTGCGCATGCCCGTGATGGACGGCGTGGAGGCGACGCGTCGGATCCTGCAGGACGACCGCGAGACCGCGCCCCGGGTGATCGTGCTGACCACCTTCGACCTCGACGAGTACGCGTTCGCGGCCCTGCAGGCGGGCGCGTCGGCGTTCCTGCTGAAGGACGCGGCACCACCGGACCTGCTGGCCGCGATCCGAGCCGTGCAGGCCGGTGATGCGGTCGTGGCGCCGTCGACCACCCGGCGGCTGCTCGACCACTTCGTGCAGCCGTCGGGCTCGCGCAGCGTGGTGAGCGAGGCGACCACACGTCGGCTCGCGGAGGTGACCGACCGCGAGCGCGAGGTGCTGGGACTCATCGCCCGCGGCCTGACCAACCCCGAGATCGCCGCGACCCTCGTCGTCTCCGAGGCGACCGTGAAGACCCACGTCGGCCGACTGCTCGCCAAGACCGGCTCCCGCGACCGCGTCCAGCTCGTCCTGCTCGCCCTCGAGGCGGGGCTGGGGTAGGCAGGCGCACCGGGACGCACGCACGGTGGCCATCCCTGCACCATCGCGATCGAGAGGTAGGCCTGGAACCCCTCACATCGACGATGAGGTGCCTCACCTACCTCCCACTCGATGATTCGGTGCCTCACCTACCTCGGACGGCCCGACACGGCGTCGCGTCCACCCAGGGGATGACGTCAGGACCATCCCTCGCTCCGACGACTCGGGGGGTGCCGGATCCATAGCGTCGTCGCCATGACGATCACAGCACAGGCAGCCGTCGCGACCGCCGCGTCGGCACGCGACCTGACCAAGACCTACGGCACCGGCCCGGCGGCCGTGCACGCCCTCGACGGCGTCTCCCTCGACCTCGCGCCCGGACGCTTCACCGCGATCATGGGGCCCTCGGGCTCGGGCAAGTCGACGCTCATGCACTGCCTCGCCGGTCTCGACCGACCCACGCACGGGACCGTCTCGGTCGACGGCGTCGAGCTGACCAGCCTCGACGACGACCGGCTCACCCGCTTCCGCCGCGACCACCTCGGCTTCGTGTTCCAGGCGTTCAACCTGCTGCCGATGCTGACCGCCCGCCAGAACATCGTGCTGCCCTTCGAGCTGGCCGGCCGACGCATCGACGCGAACGTGCAGGACGACATCGACACCGTCGTCGCGGTCCTCGGGCTCGGCGACCGGCTCGACCACCGTCCGAGCGAGCTGTCCGGAGGGCAGCAGCAGCGCGTCGCGATCGCCCGCGCGCTCGTGAGCCAGGCGTCGATCGTGTTCGCCGACGAGCCCACCGGCAACCTCGACAGCACCGCCTCGGCCGAGGTGCTCGCCTACCTGCGGCGGTCGGTGCGCGAGCTGGGCCGCACCGTCGTCATGGTCACCCACGAGCTCGACGCCGCGGCCTACGCCGACGACGTCGTGGTGCTGGCCGACGGGCGGATCCGCTCGCACCTCGTGGACCCGTCGCGGGCCGAGCTAGCGTCGGTGCTGGCCGCCCGCCCCGACGCCGGCCGCACCGCGGACGAGGGAGGCGCCCGATGAGGACCGTGATGCTCGCGTCGCTGCGCACGCACACGCGCCGCTACGTCGCCGCGCTGCTCGCCGTGACCATCGCCGTCGGTTTCGTGGTGGCCACCAACGCCATCGCCTCGGCGGCCAAGTCCGGCCTCTCCGCCGGGATCGACGAGGCCTACCGCGGCGCCGATCTGGTCGTCGGCGACGACTACGGGATCGACACCGACGACGTCAGCCCCGTCCTGGAGACCGCGGCGCGCCAGGGGGACGCCGCGACGGTCATCGGGTCGTCGTTCGAGCCCGTCACCCACGACGGCATCGGGCTCGGGTCCGACAGCTCCATCGGCACGGTCAGCACCGACGACCGGCTCCTGCGCCAGACCGTGCTCGAGGGCCGGGCCCCGACGAGCGACGACCAGGCGCTCGTGGACGAGCGCACCGCCACGTCGGCACGGATCAGCGTGGGCGACGAGCTGGTCGTGGGCCAGGGCGAGGATGCGAGCACCGTCACGGTCGTCGGCATCGCGAAGCCGTCGTCGTACCTCGCGGCCGACGTCTACGTCCCGTGGGGCACCCTGTCGGCGCTCCCGTCGGCCTACCCCGACGCCGTCGTCTACGACGTGCGGGGCGGTGACACCGCAGCCGCCACGGCCGCGCTCTCCCGAGCAGTGGACGCGGAGGTGCGCGACCGCACCTCCTACGTGGACGCACGCGTGATCGCCGTCAACCAGGGCGTCGACGTGATCAGCTACGTGCTGCTGCTGTTCGCCGCCATCGCCGGCTTCGTGGCGGTGCTGGTCATCGCCAACACCTTCACCATCCTGTTCGCGCAGCGCACGCGCGACCTCGCCCTGCTGCGCTGCGTCGGCGCGACCCGACGCCAGGTCGTCCGCTCGGTCCGCGTCGAGTCCTTCGCCGTGGCGCTGGTCGCGTCGACGGTCGGTGTGCTGGCCGGCGCAGGGGCCGGCTACGGCATCGTCGCCGCGGTGCGCGGGGTGACCGACGACCGTCTGCTGGGGACCGTGTCGTTGTCCCCCACGTGGATGGTCGCAGCCTTCGTCGGCGGCATCGTCGTGACGGTCACGGCGGCCTGGCTGCCGACCCGCCGCGTGGTGCGGGTCAGCCCGCTCGCCGCGCTCCGGCCGATGGACGCGGACGTCCGGACCCGTGCAGGCAAGGGACGCGTCGCCCTGGGCGTCGCGGCGGTGCTCGCCGGTTCCGCGGCGCTCGTGCTCGCGGTGCAGCAGACGTCCATGCCACCCCTCCTGGCCGGCGGCATGCTGTCGTTCGTCGGCGTGCTGCTGCTGGGACCCGTGCTGGTGCCGGCGCTCCTGCGCGTGGCCGGACGCCTCCTCGGCCGCACCGGCCTCGCGGCACGGCTCGCCACGGCGAACGCGGTGCGCAACCCGCGTCGCAGCGCCGCCACCACGGCGTCGCTGCTCGTCGGCGTCACCCTGACCACGGCGGTGCTGACCGGCATGGCCAGTGCCCGCGGAGCGATGGACGACGAGCTGGAGAAGCAGTACCCGGTCGACGTCGCGCTCACCGGTGACGGACCTGTCTCGGCCGGCACGCTCGACTCGGTGCGAGCGACCCGCGGCGTCCAGGACGCCGAGGCCGTGCCCGGCGTCCGCGCGACGCTCGAGGGTGTCGGGGAGGTTCCCGTGCTCGCCCCCGACGACGCCGCGCTGGACACGACACGCGGCCGCGAGTCCGCCGAGCCGGGCCGCCTGCAGGTGTTCGTCCCACCCGACGTCTCCACCGATTCCGAGACGGGGTTCCCCGAGACCATGACGCTCAAGCGCGCCGGTCGCACCGTGGACGTGGAGCGGGTGCTCGTGGGCAGCGAGTGGGGGCGCGCCCTCGTGGCCGGTCCCGGCGTCGTGGAGGCCCTGGGCGGGACCGTCGAGCCGCAGGCCGTCTGGGTGCGAGCCGACGACGGCGCCGACGTCGACGAGCTGAGCGGCACCCTGGGTGCCCTCGCCCGCGACGGTGACCTCGAGCTCACGAGCACCCTGGAACAGCGGGGGTGGGTCGAGAAGCAGCTCGACGTGCTGGTGTGGTCGGTCCTCGGACTGCTGGCCGTGTCGGTCGGCATCGCCCTGGTGGGCATCGCCAACACCGTCGGGCTGTCGGTCCTGGAACGCGGCCGCGAGCACGCGCTGCTGCGGGCCCTCGGACTCACCCGACGCCAGCTACGACGCATGCTCGCCGCCGAGGGCCTGCTGCTGGCACTCGTCGCCGCGGTCCTCGGCACGGCGGTCGGCGTGACCTACGGCTGGCTCGGGACGCTCGCGGTCGTGCGGACGGCCGTCGCCGACGTCTCCCTCGTGACGCCGTGGGACCAGCTGCTGGCCGTGGTGGTCGTGGCCGCCCTGGCGGGCCTCGCCGCCTGCGTCCTGCCCGCTCGACGGGCGTCCCGGGTGGCTCCGGCCGAGGGTCTGACGCTCGACTGAGGCATCGGCGTGGCTGAGGTCCCGGGGTGGTCGGGACCTCCGTCATGCATTCGAACGCATACTTGTTTCTTGTCCGATCTGCCCTCTAGCATGGAGGTAGACTAGCAGGAGGAAGCATGAGCGTCGCCGCACTCGACACCCACCCGGTGCCGGCGTGCGTGCGCTCTGCTCGTGAGGCGTTCTCCGCAGTCCCCACGGCCGCGTGGGACGGGTTGGAGACCACTGAGGTCCGCCGACTGATCGGTGAGCTTGGTCGCCTGGAGTCCCAGGTCGCCGCCCACAAGGTGGCCGCCGCACGCGTGCTCGAGAAGGCCCGCAAGGCCGCAGCCGACGGCGACGGACCCCGAACCGGGACAGGA
Source organism: Aeromicrobium sp. 50.2.37 (assembly GCF_024655735.1). NCBI lineage: Bacteria > Bacillati > Actinomycetota > Actinomycetes > Propionibacteriales > Nocardioidaceae > Aeromicrobium > Aeromicrobium sp. 50.2.37. Next base: position 84,840 of record NZ_JANLGG010000012.1, on the reverse strand, counting down.
GCACAGGGAGCGATGCTCAAGACCGCCCTCGACGCGTTGGCAGCACCGCACCAGAAGGTCGGGACCGTGAACGCCGCCACCGGCGAGATGGACGAGGTGGGATTCGGTCAGACCTACCCCCAGCGCCTTGGGCACGCATTCGCCACCCTCATCGAGCACCTCCCGGCCGACCGCCTCCCGTCCAACGGTGGCGTGTCCGCCGTCGTGACCGTGAACCTCGACCTGGACACCCTGATGGGTGGCCTCAAGGCCGCCGGCCTCTCGGACGGCACTCGCATCAGCGCCGGCGAGGCCCGCCCGCTCGCCTGCTCCGCGCAGATCGTCCCGATGGTTCTCGATGGCAAGCCCCTCCCTCTCGACCTCGGATCAGCGAACCGGAATGGGGGCACCCCCGCACAAGGGGCGTAGCCGCGGGGGATTCAACCGGTCATCCCGGCGGGCGATGGAGAAGCGCGACGGCGGCTGCACCGCACCCGACAGCTGCGACCGAGACGCCAGATGGACCGAAGCCCACCACCTCAACCCCTACGCCATCTCCAAGACCACCGACATCCGCGACGGCGCACTCCTGTGCCCCTTCCACCACCACCGAGCCCACGAGCCCACGAGCAAGGCTGGATCGGGCGGATCAACCCCGACGACGGCCACGTCGAGTGGAAGCTCCCCGGATCCGACACCTGGCAACGAAACCAGCGTTGGCGACCCTGAACCACGTGACCACGACACCCCGACCCATCGGTCGGGGCACTGGTGCTGCCCAGCCGCCGCTGAGCCGCCTGGAGTGGTCTCGATACACCTCCCCTCGCTGGCGCTCGTGGAGGCACTCGACCACCAAGTGGCTTGGGGAGGTGCTCGACCACCGGGGGGCTCGGGCGAGGTCAGGGTCGCCGAGCTTGTCGAGGTGTCAGCCCCTCGACGAGCTCGGGGAACGGGACGGCCCCACGACCCTTCGACGAGCTCGGGGATCCACGCTCGGGGAGCGGACCCGCACCGCTCGGTCATCGGTCGAGCTGCGACCACCAGTCCGGCACGAGCCGCCCGTAGATCGCCGTGAAGGCCGCCGCGTCCGGGTCGGGGAGGTCGATCCAGGAATGGATGACGCCGACCGTCCCGAGAGCGATGAGACGCAGGGCCGCGTCGGCGACGACGTCCGGGTCGGAACCGGGGACGTCGGTGGGCAGCGAGAGACGGCCCTGCTCGAGCAGCTGGCGCGACGACCCGAGGAAGTGCTCCCCGAGCATGGCGTGCAGACCTCCGGCTCCCGCGTCGTCGGCCAGGCCACGGCGGTACACGGGCAGGTGCCTCAGGACGTGCTCCAGGACCCGTCGCGTCGTCTCCACCACGGCCGCGTCGGTGCCTCGGCCGGGGTCGTGGAGGAGATCGGCGCGCAGGCCGTCGAGCTCGGCCAGGAGCGCGGCACGCAGCAGCCCGTCCGGCGTGGACGCGTGCTCGTAGAACGTCGAGCGATGCACGTCGGCACGGCGCGCCACCTCGGTGACGCTCAGCTGCTCGACCGGCGTCTCCGCCGCGAGGGCGAGGACGGCAGCGAACAGCCGGTCGCGGCTGCGTCGGGCTCTCGCATCCATCCGACCCCTCCTGACCGATGTCGCCGAGACCGGTCCCGGTCTCGTTCGTCACAGTGCTGGGCAAGTCTATCCGACAGTTGTAGGATGAGAGTTGTCCGACAGGTGTCGGACAGAGAGTGAGGACATCATGGCCACCTACGACGTTGCGGACCGTTCCGCGATCGTGACCGGCGCCGGCTCCGGAATCGGCCGGTCCGTGGCCCTGCTGCTCGCCGCGAACGGAGCCTCGGTGCTCGTCCACGACCTGCGACAGGACTCGGCCGACCAGGTCGTGAAGGAGATCGAGACCACCGGCGGCACCGCCCGCGCCTTCGTCGGCGACGCCGCCGACCCCACGGTCGCCCAGGCCGCCGTCGCGGCAGCACAGGAGATGGCACCCCTGCGGATCGCCGTCAACAACGCCGGCATCGGCGGTGCCGCCGAGCCCGTCGGCAGCTACCCCGTCGACAGCTGGGAGAAGGTCGTCGGCGTCAACCTCAACGGCGTCTTCTACGGCATGCGTGCCCAGATCCCTGCCATCACGGCCGCCGGCGGCGGCGCGATCGTCAACATGGGATCGGTGCTCGGCTCCGTCGGCATCGCCGGGTCCTCGGCCTACGTCACCACGAAGCACGCACTCGTCGGCCTGACGAAGAACGCCGCACTCGAGCACAGCGCCGACGGGGTCCGCGTGACGGTCGTCGGCCCCGGCTTCATCAGCACCCCGCTGCTCGAGGCCAACCTCGACGACGCGACGCAGGCCGCCCTCGCCGCCAAGCACGCGACGGGCCGACTCGGCACGCCCGAGGAGGTCGCGTCGCTCGTGGCCTTCCTCGCCTCCGACGCGGCCACGTTCGTGACGGGCAGCTACCACCTCGTCGACGGCGGGTACGCCGCTCAGTAGGCACGAGCCCGGTCGCCCGGGCCCGCGATCGCCGGCTCGGCCTCTCGCCCTTCACCCGGCGAGGCGCCGGGCCGCACTCGTCCTCACGCGTCGCCGCGTGACCGCAGGACGTGGACCGCCTTCGCGTCGGAGTCCCAGTGGCGCAGGGCGGCAGGAGCGCCGACGAGCTCGCGCGGGACGCCGGTCAGGAGGTCGAGGGCGTGCGCGAGCTGCTCGTCGTCGAGACGACGGGTGAGCGTGACGTGCGGCGTCCAGCGGCCGGGCAGCGTGAGGTCGGGCCGGCCGGGCGCGTCGACCATGACCGCGTCGACGGCCGCGTGGGTGGCCAGCAGGGCCGCGCTCGGGATCACCGCGCGCGACACCACGGCGGAGCGTCGTCCCCTGAACACCAGCAGCCCCCCGAGCCGGACCTGGCCGGGCAGCTCGACGTCGGCCAGGCGCTCGATCGTCGCCCGGCTCAGCGCCGACGCGACACCCAGCGTGACGTGCGGGGCGTTCGTGAGCCCCAGGTGCAGCGCCTGGCTCGGCAGCCCCGCCGCCGACAGCAGGTCCCACTCCCCGCGGACAGCGGCGTCGAGTTCCTCGTCGAGTGTCAGCTCGATGGTCTGGGGCACGGTCCCATCCTCTCCGGGTCCGTCGCGGGTCGCGGGTCAGCCGGCCCAGAAGCCCCGACCCGGCCAACCACCGAAGCCGCCGTCGAAACCAGCGCCACCACCACCGCCACCGCGGCGGGAGCCGAGGTAGGACTCCACGACCGCGACGCCGAGGTCGTCGAGCTCCGGCGCCACGACGGTGCCATCGACCTTGCGCGCCATCTGGTCGATGAAGCGGGCCAGGCCCGGGTCCTCCCCCAGCCTGAAGAACGTGGTCTTCGCGCCCAGGCGCATGGACGCCTCCAGCTCACGCACGCTCAGCGCGATCGTGACCGGGTGGGGCGGATAGCTGAAGAACACCTCGCCCGACGACTCCAGGTGCGACGTGGGCTCGCCGTCGGTCACGATCAGCAGCACCGGCTGGGCGTTCGGGTGCTTGCGGAAGTGCCGGTTGGCCAGCAGCAGGGCGTGGTGCAGGTTGGTGCCCTTCGCGTACTGCGCGTCGAGCGCGGTCAGCTCCTCGATCTGCATCGACTCGGCGTGGCGCCCGAAGGAGATGAGCTCGAGCGCGTCGCCGCGGAACCGGGTGCTGATGAGGGTGTGCAGCGCCAGCGCCGTGCGCTTCATGGGCACCCACCGGCCGTCCATGGCCATCGAGAACGAGGTGTCCACGAGCAGGGCCACGCAGGCCTGCGTGCGGTCCTCGGTCTCCTGCACCTCGACGTCGCCGATCTGCAGCCGCACCCCGTCGCGGGCCATGGACGCCGCGGTCCCGCCCTCGCTGACCGTGCGCACCACCGCGTTCGTGACCGTGCGCGTGACGTCCCACGGCTCGGTGTCGCCGAAGGCCCACTCGCGGGTGGCGCCCGACCGCTCGCCGGCCGCACCGGCATGGCGGGTGTCGCGCTGACCCTGGCGACCCGACATCGACTCCGCCACGTCGCGCAGCAGCGCCTTGCCCAGCTGGCGCATGGCCTTGGGGGTCAGCCGGAGGGCACCGTCGGTGCCGCGTTGAACCACACCGGAGTCGCGCAGCGCCTTCTCCAGCTCCTTGAGCGTGCGCAGGTCCACCGAGGCCACGTCGCCGAGCTGGCGCGAGAGCGCGTCGAGATCGACGTCGTCGAGGTTCGACCCGCGGTAGGACTGGGCCAGCTGCTCGGCCAGGGCGTCGAGGTCGGCGAGGTCCTGGAAGACGCCCGTGCCGTCACCCAGACCCATCCCCTGCTCGCCGTCCATGGGGGTCGAGCCGCCCCAGTCCTCGCCCGGACGCAGGGACTGGAGGTTGCCGTCGAGCCGGTCGAGCGCCTCCATCAGCTGGGGCGAGCCGAACGCCTGCGCCGACATCTGCATGAGCTCCTGGCGCTGCTCCGGCGTCATGGAGTTGAGCATCCGCTGGGCCGCGGCGGACCGCTGGGCCATCGTGTCGAGCAGCTCGTCGAGGTTCGACGGGTTCTCCGGGAAGTGCTCGCCGTGGCGCGCCATGAAGTCGTCGAAGTCCTGCTGGGTGTCCACACCCTGCTGACGCTTCTCGAGCAGCCCGTTGAGGTCGTCGAGCATCTCGTTGACCGCCTCGCGGTCGGCGTCGGTGGCGTTCTCGAGCGCGTTCTTCATGCCGGCGAAGCGCTGGTCGAGCAGCTCACGACCGAGGAGGTCCTTGATGCGCTCGAAGTCCTCGCGCGCCTGGGAGCTCTTCCAGTCGTAGCCGTTGAGCTCGCTCACGGCGGCGGACGGCGACGGCGACAGGTTGTCGAGGGTGAGCTCGGACAGCGCACGTTCGCCGTCGTCGAGGTCGACGTCGCGCGCGAGCTGCTTGCGCTCCTCCAGGACGGCCCGCTCGAGCAGCTCCTGGACCTCGCGCAGCGTGCCGTCGAGGTTGTGCTTCTGCACCATCTCGCGACGCTTCTCCGCCACGCGCCGGGCCAGGTCGTCGAGGCCGCGCTGGTCGGCGCCTCCACGGCGCAGGAACTCCTGCAGGGCGTGGTCGGGCGAGTACCCGGCCATGACGTCCTCGCCGATGGCCTCGAGCGCCTCGCTGAGGTCGACCGGCGGGGCCAGCGGGTCGGGGCCGTCGACGTACGCTCCGTACCGGGAAGCACGGGACAACCGACGGTTCTGGCGACTCACGGCCTCACCCGTAGACCGTCTCGCCGCCGGCGGTGTCCTTGCTGATGCGGCGGGCCAGGAAGAGTCCCTCGAGGGCCAGCTCGATCGCGCCGGCGCGCTCACCGTCGTTGCCCCCGCCCTCGACCCCTGCGCCGACCCGGTCGCAGACCTGGTCGTAGAGGTCGGACTCGCCCAGCACGGGCAGGCCGGCCAGGAAGTCGCGGGCGCTGACCTGCTCGCCGGTGGCCACGAGGGAACCGCCCTCGAGCGCCTCGACCAGCAGCCCGAAGTCGATGCCCGTGAACAGCCCGCGGACGGTCTCCGCGGTGGCGGTGCGCAGGAGGTGGTCGAGGACGAGGTCCTCGCGACCCTCCTCGCCGGACTCGAACTCGATCTTGCCGCCGAGCACGTCGACGGCGGTCTCCAGGTCCACCGGGCGGGGGACGGCGTCCGGCTCGCCCTGCCGGGTGGCGCGGTGCAGCGCCGCGGCCGCGATGGTCTCGGCCCCGGCGATGGCGAACCGGGCGCTCACGCCGCTGCGCTGGTCGACCGCCGACGACTCGCGCAGCGCGCGGGTGAAGCGGGCGAGCACCTCGACCAGCTGGTCGGGGACGGTGGCGACGAGGTCGGCCTCCTGCTTGATCACGGCGATCTCGTCGACCAGCTGCGTGGGGTAGTGGGTGCGGATCTCGGCACCGAACCGGTCCTTCAGCGGCGTGATGATGCGACCACGGTTGGTGTAGTCCTCGGGGTTGGCGCTGGCCACCACCAGGACGTCGAGCGGGAGCCGCAGCACGTAGCCGCGGATCTGGATGTCCCGCTCCTCCATCACGTTGAGCATGGCCACCTGGATGCGCTCGGAGAGGTCGGGCAGCTCGTTGATGGCCACGATGCCGCCGTGGCTGCGCGGGATGAGCCCGAAGTGGATCGTCTCGGGGTCACCGAGGCTGCGCCCCTCGGCCACCTTCATCGGGTCGACGTCGCCGATGAGGTCGGCCACGCTCGTGTCGGGCGTGGCCAGCTTCTCGGCGTAGCGGTCGTCGCGGTGGCGCCACCGGACGGGCAGCTCGTCGCCCAGCTCCTCGGCGCGTCGGAGGCTGGCGACGGTGATCGGCTCGTAGGGGTGCTCGCCCAGCTCGGACCCGTCGATGACCGGCGTCCACTCGTCGAGCAGACCGACGAGCGTGCGCAGGATGCGGGTCTTGCCCTGGCCGCGCTCGCCGAGGAGCACGACGTCGTGGCCGGCGATGAGGGCGCGCTCCAGCTGGGGGATCACGGTGTCCTCGAAGCCGTGCAGACCCGGCCACGGGTCACGACCCTCGGCGAGGGCCGCGAGCAGGTTGTCGCGGATCTCCACACGCAGCGGCCGGTGCACGTGGCCGGAGGCGCGGAGCGCCCCCACGGTGGTGATGTCGGGGGCGGGGGTGGTGGCAGTCATGAGGTCCTCACGCGTCGATGCTGGACAGGTCGCCGTAGCGGTCGCCCTGGACGGCGTCGCGCGGGACCGCGGACTCCAGGTCGGCCACGAGGTCGGGGGTGAGCTCGACCTCGAGCGCGCCCGCGTTCTCCTCGAGGTAGGCCACGCGCTTGGTGCCGGGGATGGGCGCCACGCCCACGCCGTCGCGGCCCGAGCGGCTCAGCACCCAGGCGAGCGCCAGCTGGCCCGGCGTGCAGCCCAGACCCTCGGCGATCTCGCGGATCCTCGCGACGAGCCTCAGGTTGGCCTCGAGGGCCTCACCCTGGAACCGCGGGAAGTACGACGTGGTGCGCGAGTCGGCCTCCTCCAGGTCGGACTCGGCGGTGATGGCGCCGGTGAGCAGGCCACGCCCGAGCGGCGAGTACGGCACCAGGCCGATGCCGAGCTCGCTCAGCACCCCCCAGATCTCGTCCTCGAGGTGACGCGTGAACAGGGAGTACTCGGTCTGCAGCGCGGTGATGGGGTGCACGGCGTGGGCCCGACGGATGGTCTCGGCCGACGCCTCCGAGAGGCCCAGGTGGCGCACCTTGCCGGCCTGCACGAGCTCGGCCATGGCGCCGACGGTCTCCTCGATGGGGACGGTCTTGTCGACGCGGTGCTGGTAGTAGAGGTCGATCGTGTCGACCCCGAGCCGCTGGAGCGAGGCGTCGCAGGCGGAGCGCACGTAGTCGGGCTTGCCGTTGACGCCGAGGCGTGTGCCGTCGGGCAGGCGCTCGTTGCCGAACTTGGTGGCGAGCTGGACGGCGTCGCGTCCCTGGGCGCTGGAGGCGATGGCCGCACCGACCAGCTCCTCGTTGACGAACGGGCCGTACATGTCGGCCGTGTCGAGGAAGGTGACGCCGAGGTCGAGCGCACGGTGGATCGTGCGCGTGGCCTCGGCCTCGTCGCGGGTGCCGTAGAACTCGCTCATCCCCATGCAGCCCAGTCCGAGCGAGGAGACGTCGAGGGGCGAGGCGGTGCCGAGCGTGGTGTGCGTCGTGGTCATGGCACCAGTCAACTCCGCCCGCACAAGGTTGCACCTCGGGACCATCGATCGCTCAGGCGCGGGACGACCTCATGCCCGAGGCCTGCGTCAGGTCGGGGTCGGCCGCGAACGCGGCGTACTCGACGGACTCCACGGCCACGAGCGCGACGCGACCCTCGGCGTCGTGGTGGACGCCCCAGCCGTACCGCTTGACCAAGGGGGACGCGCGCAGGCACGGCTGGCCCTTGGAGAAGAACGTGTCGCGGTCGATGCCGCGGCGCTCGCCCTGCGAGCGGTGGACGACGTCGTCGGACGTGTAGCGGTAGGGCGCATCGACGAGCATGTCGTACTGCAGACGCGCGACGCTCGGCTCCTTGCGCTCCGGTGGAACCTCGGCGACCGAGGCCGGGCAGTCGGGTGCGACCGAGGTGAAGGTGTCGGTGTTGTTGGTGGTGTGCTGGGCCATGGGGCACTCCTGGATCGTCCTGCTGCCATCGTGCACCGGTGCGCCGACGGAAATCCAGCGTCGCGGTCAGGCTCGCGCCGGGGGCGCCCAGGCGGGGTCGCGTCCGATGAAGGCGACGAACCGGTCCTGGACCGACGCGTCGGCGGGCACCGGCACGGCCGGACCGTACTGGCCGGACGCGCGCAGCATCTCCTCGATCGGCTGCATGCCGGCGAGCATGGCGGCGCAGCGGTCCGCGTCGAGGTCGACGTCCTGGCCGCTCGCCCGCGCGAGGTCCCAGGTGTGCATGAAGACGTCGGCCGTGTAGAACTGCGCGACCGCCTGGTCGAGCGGGTGGCTGCCGGCGTGCGGGTGGGTGAACGGGTGGTCGGCGTCGGGACCGTCCAGCAGCCGCTGCACCGCGTCGGCGTGGGCGCGCCAGGCCCCGGCGGGGGTGTCCTTCGACGGGGCTCTGGAACCACCGGGCCGTGGGCGGCCAACAGCCCCGGCGGGGTCGGGTTCGTCCGTCGGTGGGACGTCGAGCGCCACGCCGCCACCGGCGAGGAAGGCGGGGAACCAGGTGACGAGGTGGTCCACGACGTCGCGCGCCACCCACCCCTCCACCGGTGCGGGTGCGTCCCAGTCGCTCACGCCGTCCACGAACTTCGTGAAGTCGGCAGCGACGCGACGGTGGTCGTCGGCGGGGCCGCTCACCCCAGGTCCGCTCACCCCAGGGCACCGTCGGCGAGGAGCGCGTCGAGCTTGGCGTAGCCGTCGCGGATGCCGACGTCCATGCCGCTGCTGAGCATCCCGTCGCGAGCCTCGAACGAGCCGACCAGGCTGGTGGCGTGCATCCGGGTGCGGCCGTCGCCCAGGTCCTCGAACGTCATGGTGTCGAGGGAGACGCCCTCGGGCATGCCCTCCCACGTGAACGTCTGGACGAGCCGGTCGTCGGACACGTGGTGGAAGCAGCCGTGGAAGCCCTGTCCGGCGTGCTCGTAGCGGTAGCTGCCGCCGGTGCGCCCGTCCCAGTGGTCGATCGTCGTCACGTAGCCGTTGGGTCCGATCCACCGGACGAACAGCTCCGGGTCGGTGTGCGCCATGACGAGCTGGGACGCGGTGGCGGCGAAGTCGCGGGTGATGTGGATGGCCGGGACCGCGGGGTCGGCCTCGATGGTGGCCTCGGCCTGCTGCTGGTGCGTGCTGGTCATGATGCTGCTCCTTCGGTGGTGGTGCCGCGGTCTGCGGAACCGTCGTTCGCGGTGTCGTCGTTCGCGGTGTCGTCGTTCATCTGGGCCAGGACGGCGTCGAGCCGCTGGTAGCGCTGCTCGGCCTGGCGCCGGTAGCGCTCGATCCACTTCTCCATGAGGTCGAACACCTCCGCCTCCAGCCGGACCGGTCGGGTCTGGGCCGCGCGACCCTTGGTGACGAGCCCGGCGCCCTCGAGCACCTTGAGGTGCTTGGAGACCGCCTGGAGGCTGACGTCGTAGGGCTCGGCGAGCTCACCCACGGTGGCGTCGGCGACGGCGAGCCGGGCGACGATGTCGCGTCGGGTCGGGTCGGCGAGCGCCGCGAACACCTGCGAGAGCTGGTCGGCCATCGGAGATCCTTTCTCAACCATGCGGTTGATCACAACGTAGGCGGCCACTCCTCGCCTTGTCAACCATCCGGTTGATCTCGGGTGCGCGATACTGCCTGCATGAGCTCCGACGACGTCGATCCCCTCCTCGCCGGTCGCGGTGGTCTCTCCTACGCCGAGCTCGACGACTGCGCGCGCCGTCTGCGCGGCCTGCTGGTCGCCACCGCCGAGCGACAGATCGGTCGCCCGCTCCTGCACGAGTTCGAGATCGGCGTCGACACCGACGGCGCCCTGCAGCTCAGCCCGCCCGACGGCTACCGCCGACCGGCTGCCGGCGCGGTCACCGTGCGCGTGGTCGTGCAGTCCCGCACCTCCACGGCCGCGCGCCTCGGTCTGCGGGTCACCGTGTGGCCTGCGCTCGGCGGCGCCGACGTCGTCGACCTCCTCGTCGTCCGCGAGGGCGTCGAGTCCATGGAGGGCTCGCCGGAGGGGCACCGGCTCGAGGTCCGCATCGACGAGATCCACCCCGAGCCCACCGAGGCGCTGCAGCGTCGGGTGAACGACTTCGTCGCCCGCCAGGTGGCACTCGTCGTGAGCGACCTCAACATCGCGATGCAGCGGCGTCTGTCCAACCCCGACTGGGACGGTGGCGAGCTCGGCTGAGGCCGCGCCAGGGCCGGACGTGCGAGGCCCCACGGGCGCCGCTAGGTTTCCGGGCATGCGCCGTCTCGAGTCCCTCCCCGTCCGGTCCGCCCTCGTCGCCTCGGTGGCCGCCCTGGTGCTCGCCGCCTGCGGCGGTGGTGACGGCGGCTCCGACGGCGCCGACGCCTCGAGCTCGGCGTCGAGCAGCTCCTCGGCCGCCCCGTCCGACGTCGAGCCCGCCTCCGGCGACACGATCGAGGCCGACGGCTTCAGCTACACGGTGCCGGAGGGCTGGAAGAAGAACACCGACCTGCAGGGCACCGCGATCACCCTCGCGCTCGACTCCACCGACAAGGACGGCTTCGCCGACAACGTCAACGTGGTCACCGACCCCACCATCACGAGCCTCGAGGGCGACGACCTGGCGGACGCCATCACGAACGCGCTGGAGCAGGCCGACGTCACGGAGATCTCCGTGCGCGAGCCGTTCGTCGTCGACGGCCAGGAGGCCGTGCACACGACGGGCCTGTTCAACCTCAACGGCAACGAGTACCGAGTCGACCAGTACACGCTCACCGTCGACGGGACGGGCTACGTGATCACGTTCTCGCACAACGCGGACCAGTCGGAGTCCGAGCGCGACGACGTCGACCACTCCATCCTGGCGTCCTGGTCCTGGGCCTGACCCTCAGGCGTGCGCGACGCACCGTGACGAGGCCGTCGCGCACGACGGGCACCGCACCATCTGCCGCACGCAGGCCAGGTCGGCGCAGTCGACGACGTCGCGGCTCGAGACGCCGCACGTGTCGCAGCGTCCGACCACCGTCGCGTCGGGGCTGAACTCGACCGTGGTGCGCGCGTCGAACACGTACATCGACCCCTCCCACAGACCCCCGTCGCCGTAGGTCTCGCCGTAGCGGTGGATGCCGCCGTCGAGCTGGTACACCTCGCTGAACCCGCGGCTGCGCATGAGCGGGGTGAGCACCTCGCACCGGATGCCGCCCGTGCAGTAGGTGACGACCGGACGGTCCTTGAGGTCGTCGTACGCCCCGGAGTCCAGCAGCTCCACGAACTCGCGGGTGGTCTCGACGTCGGGCCGGACGGCACCGGCGAACCGGCCCACCTCCGACTCGATCCTGTTGCGCCCGTCGAACAGCACGACGTCGTCGCGCTCGGCCACGAGGTCGTGCAGCTGGGCGGGGGTCAGGTGCGTGCCGCCGCCGACGACGCCCTGCTCGTCCACCTCGATCTCGTCGGGGGTGCCGAAGGTGACGACCTCGTCGCGCACCTTGACCGACAGCCGCGGGAAGAGCGCCGTGGTCACGCCGTCGTCGAGCGCGCGGCCGGCCGACCACTTGACGTCGGCGCCACGGAACGGCGCGTAGTCGCGCAGGCCCCGCACGTACCTCTTGAGCACGTCGAGGTCGCCGCCGAGCGTGGCGTTGATGCCGTGCGGCGAGACGATCACCCGGCCGCGCAGACCGAGCGAGCCCGCGAGCTGGCGCTGCCACACCTGGATCGCCTCGGGGTCGGGCAGCGGCGTGAAGACGTAGAACAGGATCACCTTCGGCACGGCCACGCCGTCGATTGTCCCCGAGCCGATCGACCCGTGGCACGCTGGACGGGTGACCGCGCTGCACGAGCTCGACGCCCACGCCATGGCCGACGCCCTCGCGCGCGGCGAGACCACGTCGCTCGAGCTGGTGGAGCACCACCTGCGCCGCATCGACGACCACGGGGCCGCGCTCGGTGCCTTCGTGACCGTGACCCACGAGCGCGCCCTCCGGGCGGCACGCGACGCCGACGCGACCCGACGGGCGTCGGCGCCCGACGCGGTGCCGCCGTTCCTCGGCGTGCCGACGGCGTTCAAGGACCTCACGTCGACGGCCGGTGTGCGCACCACGCTCGGCTCGCGGCTCATGGCCGACCACGTCCCCGACGTCGACGCCCACGTGGTCACCCTCGTGGAGCGGGCCGGGTTCGTCAGCCTGGGCAAGACGAACACCCCCGAGCTGGGTCTGTCCTCCTACACCGACAACGACGTGGTCGGGCCGGCGCGCACGCCGTGGGACCTCGACCGGACGGCCGGCGGGTCCTCCGGTGGGGCGGCAGCGGCGGTCGCCGCCCGGCTCGTCCCGCTGGCCCAGGGCAGCGACGGCGGTGGATCCATCCGCATCCCGTCGAGCTGCTGCGGGGTGTTCGGGTTCAAGCCGAGCCGCGGACGCGTGAGCGCCGGGCCCGTGGGCTCGGACTGGAGCGGACTCGCCGGTGACGGCCCGATCGCCCGCACGGTGCGCGACGCGGCGGCCCTGCTCGACGCCATGGCGCACCCGATGCCCGGCGACCTGCGACCGCTCCCCGACCCGGTCGAGCCGTTCGCCGCCTGGGCCGGTCGACGGCCGGGTCGGCTGCGCATCGCTCGCTGGGTCGACCCGTACCTGCCCGGGCTCGAGGCCTCGGCGGGGTCGGTGGCGGCCTGGGACCACGCCACCGAGGTGCTGCGCGGGCTCGGCCACGAGGTGGTCGACGTCGAGAACCCCTTCCCGCCCGAGCTGGAGCCGCAGTTCAACGTGGTGTGGTCGAGCGGCATGGCGGCGGCACCGATCCCGGAGGAAGGACTCGACCTGCTGCGCGGCACCACCCGCTACTGGCTGGAGCGCGGTCGCACGTACAGCGCCGCCGACCTGGCCCGCGCGATGCAGTTCCTGGAGGCCACCACGCGCGACGTCGTCACGTCGATGGCCGACTTCGACGCCTGGCTCACGCCCACCCTGGCCCTGCCTCCCCAGCCGGTCGCGTGGTTCACCGAGTCCGGCGACCCCGCGGAGGACCACCGCCGCGAGCTGGCCTTCACGCCCTACACGGCCGTCTACAACATGGCCGGGGTCCCCGCAGCGAGCCTGCCCTTGTCCGAGGTCGACGGTCTGCCGGTCGGCGTCATGCTCGCCGGACGTCCGGGCGAGGACGGACCGCTCTTCTCCTTGTGTGCGCAGGTCGAGGAGGCCGACCCGTGGCACGACCGGCGACCGCCCGCGGCCGACTGAGCGCCCCGTCCCGCCGGCTGCGGTCGCTCGTCAGCCGATGACCGGACGCGCGGGGCTCACCGCACGACGGAGGTGCGCGCCGACGTGCGGGTGACCGTGGTGTAGCCGGACCTCCTGCCCGTGACCTTGACCGTGATCCGCTTGCCCTTCGTGCTCTTGGTGAGGGTGTAGGACGACTTCGTCGCACCCTTGATCGCCTTGCCGTTGACGTACCAGCGGTAGGAGAACGACGTGCCGCTCGTCCAGGTGCCCCGGACCAGGGTCAGCTTCCGGCCGACCTTCACCGTGCCCGAGATGCGAGGGGTCGAGGTGGTCAGCGTCCCGTAGGCGACGGTGGCGGTCGAGGCCGACGTGCGCGCCGTCGCTCGGTGTCCGGCCAGGGTGCCCGTCACGCGCACGGTGATCCGCTTGCCGCGGGTGGCCGCCGTCGGTCGGTAGACCGAGCGGGTGGCGTCGGGGATGACGGCACCGTCGGCGCGCCACTGGTAGGAGAGCGACGCGCCGTCGGCCCAGACGCCCGGCTTCGAGTACAGGACGACGCCCACCTTGGGCACGCCCGTGATCGTCGGCGTCGAGCCCGGGACCTCGGGCAGGACCACCCCGTTGGCGACGGTGACCGTGGCGCCCTCCGCCGTGATCGCGTCGACCCGGACGGTCAGGGACCCCGACGTGTACGTCTCGCCCACCTTCCAGGCGCCGAACCGGGTGCTGCCCGAGACGCGGGGACGCAGCGAGGTCATGCCCGTGCCCTGGGTCGCGCGCGTGCTCACGGTGACGCCGAGCGGGTACTTCCGGGTCGAGCTGACGTACGCGCCGTCGACCTCCTCGCGGTAGTAGCCCTGCGCGTCGCGCCCCGTGCCGGGTCGCCACTCCACCCAGTGGCTCGTCGCCCCGGCACGCACCTCGAGCCCACGCAGTCCGGAGGGTGCTCCCCGTGCCACCACCGTGCGCGTGACGGCCGTGCCCGCGGGAACGACCTCGAGCTCACCGGCGTCCGCAAGCCCGAGCTGGTCGCGGTACTCCGAGTCGAGCGCCGTCGGGCCCGTCCCCACGATCGCCAGGCCCATCGGGCTGTAGAGGTCCCAGTACTCGACGCCCTCCAGGTTCGCGTGCTCGAGCCCCACGTTGTGCCCGAGCTCGTGCACGACGGTCGCGGTGAACACCGACGGGTTCTCCGTCAACGTGGTCGCCCCGCCGTCGGCCATCGAGCCGCCCAGGGTGCCGATACCGGTGCCGTCGCAGTCGTCACCGACCACCACGACGAGATGGTTGCCCGGCGCGCTGAAGTCGACCGTGGGGAACTGCTGCGCCGCCTCGCTCCACAGGGCGTTCGGACTGCCCAGTCCGCAGCGGGTCCCACCGGCGGCGAGGCCGGACGAGTAGCGCGACGTCGCGGCTCGGGTGAACGAGACCCCGGACTCGGTCGCCCACCACTGCAGGCCCGCGGCCAGCCGGTTCTCCACCGTCGCGGTGGCGGCCACGCTCGCGTCGCTGTTGGCCACGATCGCCAGGTACGCACGGTGCGGCACCGAGGTGGCGGCCGACGCTGTGGTGAACGAGGCGGCCGCGACCTCGACCGGCTGCTCGGGCTCGCCCTCGAGCGCGGAGTCCAGCGCCGGGCCGTCGACCAGCTCGGCCACCACGGGCGAACCGGCGGGCGCCACCTCCTCGACGTCGAACGAGACCGGCACGTGCAGACCGTCGGCGGTGACGACCACCGGCTCCACGGACTCGGCACCCGCCGCCGTGGCCGGGTCCGAGGGGCCGTGCTCCACCACCACGTCGCGCAGCACCCCGCGGACCCGGATGGTGTCCTCGTCCTCGAGGGCGGGATCGGTGTAGACCACCGCGTCACCGTCGACGCGGACGTCCGGGTCGTCGGCCTGCGCGCTCGTCGGCACGACCACAAGCAGGGCTCCGAGGACCAGCCCGGACACCGCAGCGGCGAGGGGTCGCACGACGTCCTCCCAGCTCCCCGAGTCTCTCCCAGGGACACCGTAGGACCCGTCACCTGCTCCGCGGCACGTTTTCGGCCGATCCGTACCCGGACGAACCTTCCGCGACGCTCCCCGTGGGGCCGGTCGGCGTCGGTCAGTCGCGCGCGGTGAGGATGATCGGGTCACCCTCGGTCACGGCGATGGTGTGCTCGCTGTGGGCACCGCGGGAGCCGTCGGCGCTGCGGATGGTCCAGCCGTCGGGGTCCATGACGATCTCGTCGGTGGTCTGCAGGAACCACGGCTCGATCGCGATGACGAGCCCCGGGTCGAGCCTCACGCCGCGCCCCGCCCGGCCGTCGTTGGGCAGGTGGAGGTCGCCGTGCATGGTGCGGCCGACGCTGTGGCCGCCGAACTGGGTGTTGACCGTGAGCCCGTGGGAGCGCGCGACGTCGCCGATGGCGGCGCTGATGTCACCCAACCGGTTGCCGGCGCGGGCGGCGCCGATGCCCGCCTCGAGGGCCTCCTCGGTGGCGGCGATGAGCGCCAGGTCCTCCTCGCGCGGGGTGCCGACCACGACGCTCACGGCGGAGTCACCGACCCAGCCGTCGACCGAGACCGCGAAGTCGAACGTGACCAGGTCGCCGTCGCGCAGCCGGTAGCGGTGCGGCAGCCCGTGCAGGACCGCGTCGTTGACCGACGTGCACACGACCTTGCCGAAGGGTCCACGACCGAACGAGGGCGCGTAGTCGATGTAGCAGGACTCGGCTCCGCGCTCGCGGATCATGCGGTGCGCGAGCGCATCGAGGTCCAGCAGGTCGACCCCCACGTCGGCGGCGTCCACGAGGGCCGTGAGGACCTCGCCGACGAAGCGGCCGGCCGCACGCATCTCGTCGACCTGGTCGGGGGTGCGGAGCTCGATCGCCATGGGATCGAGCGTAGTCCGCCGGGCCACGGGCCCCGGCCCTGAGTACCGTCACCTCCTGTTCACCCAGGATCCACGTCGGCGTCCGGCGACGCTCCTACCGTCATGGCGTCGATGGGGGGCGGCCCGACGCTCCCCCGCTCTGGAGGACTTCCGTGACGATCACGCCCGAACGCCCCTTGCTCCCCGTCGTGACCCTCCGCACCGAGGGTGGCGCCGGAACCTGCCCGCCCGAGGCGCCCTGCGCCTCCGGACGCGCCGCCCTCACCTGCCGCTACCGCTGCGGCGACGCCTGCGCCCACGACGCGCCCAACACGTCGGACAACGAGACCTTCGCCGACGTGATGGCGCGTGCCGCGAGTCGCCGTGGCGTCCTGCGCGCCGGTGCCGTCATCGGTGCCGCGACGGCCGCCACCGTGGCCTTCTCCGGGCCCGTGGCCGCCGCCCCGGTCTCCGCTCCCACCGGCAAGGGCGGGCCGACCAAGCCGCCGAAGCCCGGCCGCGGCCCGCACGGCCTGCGCTTCGAGCCCGTCGCCCCCAACACCGCCGACGCCGTGACCGTGCCGCCCGGCTACCGCCAGGACGTCGTGATCCGTTGGGGCGACCCGCTGTTCAAGGACTCCCCCCGCTGGTCCGTCGACCGGCAGAGCGCTGCGGCCCAGCGTCGCCAGTTCGGCTTCAACAACGACTTCCTCGCGCTGCTGCCGCTGTCGCGCGGCACGCAGCTGCTGGTCGCCAACCACGAGTACACGAGCGAGGAGCTCATGTACCCCGGCTACGACCCCGCCAACCCGACGCGCGAGCAGGTCGAGACGTCGTGGGCCGCCCACGGGCTGTCCGTCGTGGCGGTCCGGGAGACCCGCAGCGGGTCGCTGGAGCCGATCGTCGGGCACCAGCTCAACCGCCGCTTCCACACCCAGACCGAGTTCCGGCTCACCGGGCCCGTGGCCGGCCACCCGCTCGTGCGGACGAAGGCCGACCCGCGGGGCCGGACCGTGCTCGGCACCCTCAACAACTGCGCCGGCGGCACCACGCCCTGGGGCACGTGGCTGACGGCCGAGGAGAACTTCAACCAGTACTTCGCCAACGCCGCCACGGTCACCGACCCGACGACCGCGGCGCGACTCGCCCGCTACGGCGTCGCCGGCACCGCGAGCGAGCGTCAGTGGGAGAAGTTCGACGACCGCTTCGACCTCGCGAAGGAGCCCAACGAGGTCAACCGCTTCGGCTGGATCGTCGAGGTCGACCCGTACGACCCCCGCGCCGTCCCGCGCAAGCGCACCGCCCTGGGCCGGTTCAAGCACGAGGCCGCCCAGCCCCGCATCAACAAGGACGGGCGGGTCGCCGTCTACATGGGCGACGACGAGCGCTTCGACTACCTGTACAAGTTCGTCTCGCGCGACCGCATGAAGAAGGGGCGGTCGGCGTCGGCCAAGCGGCACAACGACACGCTGCTCGACCACGGCACCCTCTACGTCGCGAAGCTGACCGGCGACTCCCCCACCTCGCAGATCGACGGCACGGGCACGCTCCCGAAGGACGGCGAGTTCGACGGCTCGGGCACCTGGATCCCGCTCGTGAGCGGCACGAAGTCGTTCGTGAAGGGCTTCACGGCCGAGGAGGTGCTGCTGTTCACCCGGCAGGCCGCCGACGTCGCGGGTGCCACGAAGATGGACCGCCCCGAGGACGTGGAGCCCAGCCCCGTCAGCGGCAAGGTCTACGTGGCCCTGACGAACAACTCCAACCGTGGCGCTGCGGGCAAGGCCGGTGCCGACGAGGCCAACCCGCGCAACGCCAACAAGAACGGCCACGTGCTCGAGCTGACCGAGCACCGCAACGACAGCGGTGCCACCCGGTTCGCGTGGAGCCTGCTGCTGGTGTGCGGCGACCCGAACGACCCGGCCACGTACTTCGGCGGCTACGACAAGAGCCAGGTCTCACCCATCTCGTGCCCGGACAACGTGACGTTCGACCGCCACGGCAACCTGTGGGTCTCCACGGACGGCAACGCGCTCGGCTCCAACGACGGCCTGTTCGGCGTGGCGGTGGAGGGACGCGACCGCGGTCTCACCCGCCAGTTCCTGACCGTCCCGCTCGGCGCCGAGACCTGCGGACCGGTGGTGCAGAGGCACCGCGTGCTCGTCTGCGTCCAGCACCCGGGCGAGAAGGACGGAGCGTCGGCGGACGCCCCGGCGTCGCACTGGCCCGACGGCGGCTCGTCGGTCCCGCGTCCCTCCGTGGCCGTGGTGTGGCGCAAGGACGGCCGCGAGATCGGCGTCTGACGCACGGCACGCCACGCGCACACGACGGGCCCCGACCATGGCGGTCGGGGCCCGTCGTCGTGCGTGCGTGGGTCAGGACAGGGAGCGGCGCGCCGACGACAGCTGGTGGCACACCACGGCGGCCACGAGCGCGGCCGTCCCGAGCGTCGCCAGGGCGGGAGCGCCGAAGATCCGACCGGCCTCGGCGGCGGTGACCGCGGAGGCGAGGGCGGCGCCGCCGACCAGCGACGCGCCGGCCGAGGCGTGCACGAGGGGGGTCCGCTGCTGCGAGGTCACGCTGGCCCACGCCTGGTAGCAGATCCCGGCGATGACGACGGCGGCGACGACCACGATCACCCGACCTGGCACGACGAAGCCGTCGGGCCAGGCGGCGTCGCCCAGCACGTCGGTCACGTAGAGGGCGAGCAGCACCAGCTCGGCAAGGGCGGGCACCACGAGGCCGGGTCCGATCTTCATGGCCGCGACCCTACCGAGCGACTCTCCTGCTCGACCGGTGGCGGGTGCCGGCCACGCACCCACCCTGGTTCTCACTCACTCACCTCGGCGCGCACGCCGAGGTGAGTGGCAGAGAACCATGGTGTGCTCGCGATTCCCATCACCTGATGGGAATCGCTGGGACGGGTCAGGCCTCGAGGTGGCGGCGGTAGCGCTGCATGCCGGAGATCCAGCGGTCGGGGTCGGTGGCCTTCTGGGCCCACATGGTGGCGACGTCGGGGTGGGGCAGGGCCTGGAAGCGGCCGGCCTCGACGGCGTCGAGGATCGTCGTCGCGACCTCGGCCGGCTCGAGCGCGTTGCCCGCCGACGTGACCGCACGCATCCCGAGGGTCGCGTCGGGGTCGTCGCTCGTCTCGCCCGACTCGAGCATGGCCGTGCGCACCCCCATCGGGCACGCGCAGGTGACCTGCACGCCGCGGTCGCCGTAGGTGGCCGCGAGCCACTCGGCGAACCCGACGGCCGCGTGCTTGGTCACCGAGTAGGTCGGCGAGCCCAGCTGGGTGAGCAGGCCGGCGGCCGACGCGACGCTCACGAAGCACCCCGCCGGACCGCTCTCGGCGGTCGCACCCTCGACCCACCCGGGTACCAGGGCCCGGGCGGCGGCGACGTGGCCCATCACGTTGACGTCCCACGACGCGGCCCAGTCCTCCGGGGAGGCATCGAGTCCGAAGCCCCGGAACACGCCCGCGTTGGCGACGTAGAGGTCGACCGGCGACGGAGCGGTCTGCAGCACGGCGTCGACACCGATCTCGCTCGTGACGTCGGCAGCCCGGTGGAGCACGCGGTCGCCGAAGTCCTCGGCGAGTCCTGTCGCGGCAGCCTCGAGCCGGTCACCGTCGAGGTCCGCCAGCACGACCGAGCCCGCTCCACGCTCGAGCAGGGCGCGCGCGACCGCCAGGCCGATGCCGCCGGCCGCACCCGTGACGACCGCCGACGCTCCCTCGATCCTCATCGGACCCGGCTCACTTCTTCGACGCGTACTTCTTGAGCTCGGCGCGGGCGAGCGAGGCCTTGTGCACCTCGTCGGGCCCGTCGGCGAAGCGCAGCGTGCGGATGCCGGCGAACATCTCCGCGAGCGGGAAGTCCTGGCTGAGCCCACCGGCACCGTGCACCTGGATGGCCTTGTCGAGGATCCACTCCACCGTCTGCGGGGTGGCGATCTTGATCGCCTGGATCTCCTTGTGGGCGCCGCGGTTGCCCACGGTGTCCATGAGCCAGGCGGTCTTGAGCGTGAGGAGCCGCAGCTGCTCCAGCTTGACGCGCGACTCGGCGATCCAGTCCTGCACGACCCCCTGCTGCGCGATCGGCTTGCCGAACGTCGTGCGGCTGAGCGCGCGCTCGCACATGAGCTCGACCGCACGCTCGGCCAGGCCGATGGAGCGCATGCAGTGGTGGATGCGGCCGGGCCCCAGGCGCGCCTGGGCGATGGCGAAGCCCTCGCCCTCCCCGCCGATGAGGTTCGAGGCGGGCACGCGCACGTCGGTGAAGCGCAGCTCGGCGTGGCCGCCGTGGTCGCGGTCGTGGAAGCCGAACACGTGCATGCCGCGCACGACCTCCAGCCCGGGGGTGTCGCGGGGGACGAGGATCATCGACTGCTGGCGGTGGCGCTCGGCCGACGGGTCGGTCTTGCCCATCACGATGAAGACCTGGCAGTTCGGGTTCATCGCGCCGGTGATCCACCACTTGCGGCCGTTGATGACGTACTCGTCGCCGTCGCGCACGATCGACAGCTCGATGTTGGTGGCGTCCGAGGAGGCCACGTCGGGCTCGGTCATGGCGAAGGCGGAGCGGATCTCGCCGGCGAGCAGCGGCTTCAGCCACTGCTCCTTCTGCTCGTCGGTGCCGAACATCGTCAGCACCTCCATGTTGCCGGTGTCGGGCGCGGCGCAGTTGATGGCGGCCGGAGCCAGCTGGATGGAGCGGCCGGTGATCTCCGCGAGCGGCGCGTACTGCAGGTTCGTCAGGCCGCCCTCCTCCGGGTGGCCGGCGAGGAAGAAGTTCCACAGGCCGCGTTCGCGCGCCTCGGCCTTGAGGCCGTCGAGCACGGCCGGCGGGTCCCAGCGGTCCTCGTCGTACAGGGCCTTGATCTGCTGCTCGGCCTGATGCTCGGCGGGGTAGACCTTCTCGTCCATGAAGGTCTCGAGCTTCGCGATGAGCTCGTTGGTCGTCTCGTCGAAGGCGAAGTACATCTCAGGCACCGGCCATGACGTAGATGACCTCGGCGATGCACACCGGCTTGTCGGAGCCCTCGCGCTCGACGACCACGTTGACGATGCCCTGCGTGCCGATCGGGATGTCGCGGGTCTCGACGAGGGTGGCCGACGCGCGCAGGCGCGAGTCGACGGGCACGGGGCTCGGGAACCGCACCTTGTTCGCGCCGTAGTTCATGCCGAACGCCAGGCCCTGGATCGAGTAGATCTGCTCGACGAAGACCGGCAGCAGCGAGAGCGTGAGGTAGCCGTGCGCGATGGTGCCGCCGAACGGGCCCGACGCGGCGCGCTCGGGGTCGACGTGGATCCACTGGTGGTCGCCGGTGGCGTCGGCGAACGTGTTGATCTGCTCCTGGGTGACGGTGACCCAGTCGCTGGTGCCGAGCTCCTCCCCGGCGGCTGCCTTGAAGGCGTCGAGACTGTCGAACACGCGGACCATGGGGTACCTCCGGAAGTGACGTCGGGCTAAGCGCTTGCTTAGTTCGCACCCTAGTGCGTGACCCAGGTCCTGGCTAGACCGCCACGAGGAGCACCACCGGGACGGCCGCGAGCAGGGCTCCCGCGACCGCGACGGCCACGTCGAGCCGGGTCCACGGCGCCGGCTCGGCCCACGACCGGTCCTGGGCCGACGCGAAGCCGCGCGCGTCCAGGGCGATGGACTGGCGCGACGCGCCGCGCAACGAGGAGACGAGCAGGGCGAAGACCAGCCCGCCGCCGTAGCGGGAGCGGGCGACCGGACCGCCGGCCGGCCCCGCGCCCCGGGCTCGTCGGGCTCGCACGAGCTGCTGCCAGGTGACCAGCAGACCGGCCGCCTGCTGCAGCGCAGACGTCACCGCCACCACGGGCCGCGACGGCAGTCGGAGGTTCTGCGCCAGGTGGTCGCCGAGCCGGGCCGGGTCGACGAACACGGCCACCACGGCACCTGGCCAGGCGAGCACCACGATGCGCAGGCCCGCGGTCAGGGCGAGCGTCTCGTCGTGACCGCCGAGGCGCCACGTCGAGTAGGCGACCGTGAGGCCCGCGAAGGCCGCGAGCGCCAGGCACAGCAGCGTGTACCGCACCGACGGCACCACCAGCAGGAGCACGACGGCGTAGACCGCCACGGTCACCAGGGCGATCGGCAGCGTCCGCACGGCGAGCGACCCGGGCACGGCAGCGACGCCCACCACGGCGAGCGCGAGCGGGTTCACGTGGAGCAGGAGCGATCGTCGACCGGTGGGAGCGGTGTGCCGGGTCGTCATGCGAGCCGCCCCGCCTCGAGGCGGTGGACCCGGTCGGCGAGCGCCACGAGGTCGGCGTCGTGGCTGGCGGCCGCCGCGACGGCCCCGGCGTCCGCGGCAGCACGCCACCACCCGGCCACCGCGGCCCAGGTGAGCCGGTCCTGGCCGACGGTCGGCTCGTCGAGCAGCACCGACCCGGGCCGGTGCGCCAGTGCGGCGGCGAGGGCGAGCCGCCGTTGTTCGCCACCGGAGAGCCGGTAGGGGTTCCGGTCCGCGTGGGCGCCGAGTCCGAGGTGGTCCAGCACCGCGTCGACGTCGACGGCCCGGCCGAGCCGACCCGCCGTGAAGGCGACCTCGTCGCGCACCGTGGTCGTGAGCAGCCCGTGCTCGGGGACCTGCGGCACCCAGCCCGAGACGGCCGCCAGCGCCGACGACCGCATCCGGTGCAGCGGCTCGCCCGCACGCTCGACCGCTCCGGAGGTGGGGGCCTGCAGACCGGCACAGGCCGCGAGCAGCGTGGACTTGCCCGCCCCCGACGGACCGACGACGGCGTGCGCGGCGCCCTCGACCAGGCGCAGGTCGACGTCGTCGAGGGCGCAGGTGCGGGTGGTGCCGCGCCACGAGCGACGCACCAGCTCGACCGTGAGCCGCTCGACGTCGAGGGGCACCGCGTCGTCGTCCGGCGCCACCAGCGCCCGGTCGGGGAGCACCGGCACGGGAGCCTCGAGCCCCGGCATCCAGACCCCGGCCGCGCCGAGGGACGAACGGTGCTCGGCCACGAAGGTGGTGGGGTCCGTGTCGGCGAGCACGCCACCGTCACGGCCGAGGACGACCACCCGGTCCACGAGCTCGAGCCAGGGCCCGATGCGGTGCTCCACCACCACCAGCGTCGCGCCCGCCGACGCCACGGCGTCGGTGACCGCCCGTCGGACCTCGGCGGCCGAGGCCTCGTCGAGCATCGAGGTCGGCTCGTCGAGCAGCAGCAGACCAGGGCGCAGGGCGAGCGCGCCGGCCAGGGCCAGACGTTGGGTCTCGCCGCCGGAGAGCGCGTCGGTGGGGTGCTCGCGACCGTAGGTCAGCCCGACCGCGTCGAGCGCCTCGTCGACCCGGCGCCAGGTCTCGTCGTGGTCGAGGCCCAGGTTCTCGGGCCCGAAGGCGACGTCGCGGCCGACGCGGGCCGACACCACGGCGTCGCCGGGCTGCTGCGTCACGAGACCGCGCACGCCCTCGGCGCCTACCGATCCCGAGAGGTCCCCGGGCACGGACTCGCCCAACGCACCGGCGAGCGCCAGCAGCAGGGTCGACTTACCCGCGCCGCTCGGCCCGGCGAGCAGCACCCGCTGCCCCGCGGGGAGGTGCAGGTCGAGGTCGGCCACCACCGCCCGGGCGTGACCCATGGGCCGCCACCCGAACCCGTCGAGGCGGACCTCGACGGGTCGGGTGGTGGTGAGGGCGGTCAGGCCCGCACGCCCTCTCCGGCGGCGTCGCGACCGGCGCCGAAGGAGTCGAGCGCCCCGGTGGAGGCGAGCGAGCGGACGAGCATCCAGCCCAGCAGACCGGCGACGACCGCACCCGACACGGCGAAGAAGCCGAGGTGCGCGACCTTGTACGCGAAGCCCCAGTCGGTGTAGTAGAAGTTCCACTCGTAGACGGAGGCGAAGACGGCCGACAGCACGCCCGCGAGGACGGCCGCGCCGAGGCCCCAGCGGCGGTAGCGGCCGAGGGCGAAGCCCAGCTCGGCGCCGGCGCCCTGCACGAGGCCCGAGAGCAGGACGGTGAAGCCCCACTCGGTGCCGCCGAGCACGAACATCGAGATCGCGGCGGCCACCACCTCGGTGCCGAACGCGGCACCCGGCCTGCGGATGACCAGCCCGCCGACGACCCCGGCGAGCAGCCAGCCGCCGCCGAGCAGCGCGCCGGCCGGCGGGTAGCCGATCGTCGCGGCCAGGTCGAGGACGCCGTAGAGCTTCCCCCAGGCCCAGAAGATGACCCCGAACGCGACGCCGAGCGACGCGATCGTGACGAGGTCGATGGTGCGATAGGACAGACGTTCCCGACCCTCGGTCGGTGTACGCGTGGATGCAGAACTCATCGTGACTCCCTTCGCCGGTGCTAACCGGAGCAGGTTCAAGGGTCTGCGGCTGATCCGCACTCTCAGCGCCCTCTGCGGCGGCGCTCCCCTGTCGTGGTGGTGCCAGCCTAGCCGCCCGCGAGCCACCGCGCCCAGCCCGTCCGGGCCGTGGGCAGCGGTCAGGCCAGGAGGTCCGGGCGTCCGAACATGGCGGCGGTCTCGCGGGCCGTCGGGTGTCCGGCGTCCGGGTCGGCGCCGGCCTCGAGCAGGACCCGCACCACCGCGTCCTCGCCCTTGAACACCGCCCCCGCCAGCGGGCTCTGGCCGCGGTCGTTCAGCGCGTCGACGACGGCGCCCCGCGCCGTGAGCGCAGCCACCGTCCCCGCGTGGCCGTGGTAGGCCGCGAGCATGAGCAGCGTGTTGCCCGACGCGTCGGTGAGCTCGACCGGGACGCCCGCATCGAGGTGCTGCACCAACCGCTCGGTCCGGCCCTCGCGGGCGTCGTCCAGCAGGTCCTGCGCCAGCGCCACGACCCGCGGGTCGAGGGCCGTGTGGTCAGGGGTGGTGGCGTCGTCCGACGGGTCCATCCCTCGACCGTAGGGCGGGGTGACGTCGGTCGCAGGTCGGCCTAGGCTCGAGGCATGACCGTCGCTCGCGACCTCCTGCTCGTGGCGCTCGACCCGGAGTCGGGCAAGGTGCGGCTGCCGTCCATGGCCGCCGAGCCCGCCCTCGGTGGCGCCGCGCTCATCGACCTCGTGCTGCTCGGTCGCCTCGAGCTCGTCGGCACGGGACGGAAGGCCCGCGTGGCCGTTGCCGACCGCACGCCCGTGGACGATCCCGACCTGCAGGCCGCCTTCGAGCGGGTCTGGCAGAAGGGCCACCAGGCACCGAAGTCGATCGTGACCCGCCTGGGCAAGAAGCAGCGCAAGGCCGTGCTGGCGTCCCTGGAGGCCGATGGGCTCGTGCGGGACGAGCAGCGCCGCGTGCTCGGCATCCGGCTGGAGCGGTACGAGCTCGTCGACGTCGCGCGGCGTGACCAGCTCGTCGGGGCGATGCGGCAGGTGCTCCTGCACGACCAACCCGCCGACCAGGTCACCGGCCCGCTCGTCGGCCTGCTCCTGGCCGCCGACCAGCTCGGCCTCGTGGTCGAGAAGCGGGAGAAGAAGGGCGCGAAGGCGCGGGCCAAGGTCGTCGCCGACGGCGACTGGGCCAGCGAGGGCGTGCGCAAGGCGATCCAGGACGCCCAGGCCGCCATGACCGCCGCGATGACGGCCAGCATCGCGGCCTCCACCACCGCGTCGACCTCCTGACGAGGGCCGTCCCCGCCGGGGCGACACGGCTGACGCCCACGCGTGGGGGAGGATGAGGCCATGGCGTCCGTCCGCACCCCTGACCCCAATCCCGGCTGGCTCTCCGAGATCGCGCTCGACGAGACCCGCTCGCGCGTGCCGATCCTCTACGTCGAGGGGATCCCCGTCCGGGTGGACGCCCACGGCCAGGTCGAGCACCTCGGACTGCTGCTGCGTGGTTCGCCCACCACCGGGGCCATGACGCGCACCTTCGTCTCCGGACGCGTCACCCACGGCGAGTCGGTGCGCGACGCGCTGCTGCGCAACCTCGAGAAGGACCTCGGCCCCACCGCCTTCCCGCAGCTGTCGGCGTCGATCGTGCCGTTCACGGTGGCCGAGTACTTCCCGCTGCCGGGCGTCACGCCCCTGCACGACCCCCGCCAGCACGCGGTGGCGCTCGTCTACGTCGTGCCGGTCACGGGTGAGTGCAACCCGCGCCAGGACGCCCTCGAGCTCAGCTGGATGACGCCCGAGCAGGCCCTCGACCCGGCGGTCCTCGACGAGATGGAGGGCGGGCGCGGGATGCTCGTCCGGCAGGCCCTCGCCCACGTCGGTGCCCTGGCCTGACCCGCCCGCCGACCGCCCTGCCGACCCCCCTGCCGACCCCCCTGCCGGCACCGGTCGGCACGGGCGGACCATGGTCCGGTGAGCACCCCGAACCGCTGGCTGATGCTCGCGGTGGGCATGCTCGCGCAGGCGTCGGGCACGGTGGCCGCCAACGCGGCCGTCTTCCTCATCCCCTACCTGCACCTCGAGCGGGGACTCCCCCTGCCGCAGGCCGGCGCACTGGCGTCCGCCTCGCTGCTCGGCACCACGGTCTCGCTCGTGGCGTGGGGCGTCGTCGTCGACCGATGGGGTGAGCGACTGACCCTCACGCTCGGTCTGGTGGTCACGACCGGCGGCACCGTCGCCGCCGCCTTCGTGGCGGGCTACCCGGCCCTGGCGGCGTGCTGGTTCGTGGCCGGCGTGGGCGTGGCCAGCTCCAACGCCGCGAGCGGTCGACTCGTGGTGGGCTGGTTCCCGGCCGAGCGCCGCGGCACCGCCATGGGGGTGCGCCAGACCGCGCTCCCGCTCGGGGTCGGGGCCGCGGCGGTCTTCGTGCCGACGACGGTGCAGGCCACCGACCTGCGCACGACGCTGCTGTGCATCGCCGCGCTCAACGCGGTCGTCCTCGTGGCCTGCGCCCTGCTGGTGGTCGACCCACCACGCCGGTCCCGCGCCGACGCCGACGACGCGGGCGAGACGGGCAGCCCGTACCGGGGCGACGTCATGCTCGTGCGCATCCACGCCGCGTCGGCCCTGCTGGTCGTCCCGCAGTTCACCGTGTGGACGTACATGCTCGTCTGGCTCATCGACGAGCGCGGCTGGGCCGCCGGCGCGGCCGGTGCGCTCGTGGCGTCCACCCAGCTGCTCGGCTCGGCGGGCCGCATCGGGGTGGGCTGGTGGTCCGACCGGGTGGGCAGTCGCATGGGACCCATGCGGATCGTCGCGGTCGGGGCGGCGCTGACGATGCTGGCGCTCGGCGTGCTCGAGCCGACGCCCCTGGCGGTCGTCCTCATCGTCGTCGCCACGGTCGTGACCGTCGCCGACAACGGCCTGGCCTTCACCGCCGTGGCCGAGCGGGCCGGGCCGTGGTGGTCGGGCAAGGCGCTGGGCGTCCAGAACACCGGCCAGTACCTGGTGAGCGCGGCCGTGCCGCCGGTCGTCGGACTCACGGTGGCCGGGCTGGGCTACGGGTGGGCGTTCGCGCTCGTCGCCCTCTTCCCGCTCGTCGCGATCCCGCTCGTCCCGCGCGACCGATGACGAACGACTCACACCTCGCCGACAGGACAAGGCGGCGCCGCCCGGGATAGCCTCTACCTACCCACCGGTAACCGACCGCAGACCTGCAGGGCCTTTGGGTGGCCTTACCCCGCGGGCCCGCCCGCGAGGGGCTACTGTCAGCCCCACTGTCACGGTCGTCGCCCCAAGGATTGAGGCTCCATGCAGCTCGTCGCGATCATCGTCTCGTTGGCCGTCACGGCCATCACGATCCCCGTCACGGTCGTCGCCGTGCGCCGGATGACCGCCGTCATCCGTGCCGGTGGCCCGGCACCCGGCCGCACGGACGACCCCGCTGCGCGCACGGTGAACATGCTCAAGGAGACGTTCCTCCACACGCGCATGCTCCAGTGGAGCTGGATCGGTGCCCTGCACTGGTTCGTCTACCTCGCGTTCCTGGTGCTCGCGACGGCCGTCGCCCAGGCGTTCTTCCAGCTGTTCGACCCGGAGTTCGTCTGGCCGATCATCGGCCACTTCTTCCTCTACGAGTGGATCAGCGAGGCCATCGGCCTGCTCGGCGCGCTCGCGATCATCCCGCTGGCGGTCTACCGACAGGTCAAGCACCCCAAGCGCCTCCAGCGCCAGAGCCGGTTCTTCGGCTCGCGGATGGGCCAGGCCTACTTCGTCGAGTTCATGGTCTTCCTCGAGAGTGCCGCGATCCTGTTCATCCGCGGCGCCGAGTACAACCTGCTGCAGGCCCGCGGCGGCGAGGACGCCGAGTACGCCACCGGCTTCCACTTCCCGATCGCCCAGTTCTTCGGCAACCTCTACCCGACCGGCGCCGAGAACATCGACACCCTCGAGAACATCATCGTCGTCATCGCGATGATCAAGGTGACGTCGGCGATGATCTGGCTGCTCGTCATCTCCACCAACCTGACGATGGGCATCGCCTGGCACCGCTTCACCGCCTGGCCGAACATCTGGTTCAAGCGCGAGTCCGACGGCGGCACGGCCCTCGGTGGCCTCGAGCCCATCCGCATCAACGGCAAGGCCCTCGACATGGAGGCCATGGAGGACCTCGAGGAGGAGGACTTCGAGAAGCTCGGCGTCGGCAAGGTCGAGGACTTCTCCTGGAAGGGTCTGCTCGACTTCACGACCTGCACCGAGTGCGGTCGCTGCCAGAGCCAGTGCCCCGCCTGGAACACCGAGAAGCCGCTCAGCCCCAAGCTGCTGGTCATGGGCCTGCGCGAGCACGCCTACGCCAAGATCCCCGCCCTCGCGATCCCCGAGGACGAGCGCACCGAGGAGCAGCAGAAGGAGGTCGAGCGTCCGCTCATCGGCGACGAGGAGATGTACGGCGTCATCGACCCCGACGTCCTGTGGTCGTGCACCAACTGCGGCGCGTGCGTGCAGCAGTGCCCCGTCGACATCGAGCACGTCGACCACATCGACGACATGCGCCGGTTCCAGGTGCTGGTGGAGTCCAACTTCCCCGCCGAGCTCAACAACATCTTCAAGGGCCTGGAGCGCAAGGGGAACCCGTGGGGCATGAACCCCAAGCACCGCATGGACTGGGCCAAGGACCTCGACTTCGAGGTCAAGCAGGTCGGTGTCGACGTGGAGAGCCTCGACGAGGTCGAGTGGCTGTTCTGGGTCGGCTGCGCCGGCGCCTTCGAGGACCGCGCCAAGAAGACCACCCAGGCCGTCGCCGAGCTGCTGAACACCGCCGGCGTCGACTTCGCCGTCCTCGGTGACGGAGAGACCTGCACCGGCGACCCCGCGCGTCGGGCCGGCAACGAGATCGTCTTCATGCAGCTGGCCATGGAGAACGCCGAGGTGCTCAAGGAGACCAAGGCCAAGAAGGTCGTCTCCACCTGCGCCCACTGCTTCAACTCGCTCAAGAACGAGTACGCCGAGTTCGGCGTCGAGCTCGAGGTCGTGCACCACACCCAGCTGCTCAACCGCCTCGTGCGCGAGGGCAGGCTGACGCCGGTGGCCGGCAAGGCCGGTGCCGCTGCGGCGGGGCCCGAGAAGACGATCACCTACCACGACCCCTGCTTCCTCGGCCGTCACAACCAGGTCTACGAGGCGCCGCGCGAGCTGCTCAGCGTCATCCCCGGCGCCAAGTTCGCCGAGATGCCGCGCAACTCCGAGCGCTCCTTCTGCTGCGGCGCCGGTGGCGCCCGCATGTGGATGGAGGAGAACCTCGGGTCGCGGATCAACGTGAACCGCACCCAGGAGGCCGTGGCCACCGGTGCCGACCAGATCGCCGTGGGCTGCCCGTTCTGCCGCGTCATGCTGTCGGACGGCCTGACCGCCCAGCAGGCGGCCGGTGAGGCCCGCGAGGAGGTCGAGGTCCTCGACGTCGCGCAGATGCTGCTCGCCGCCGTGAAGCGGGCTCCCGAGCCGACGGCCGAGGAGTCCGCCGACGTCGTCGACGAGGCCGAGGCGGCCACCGCCGCGGCCGCGGCGGCCGGGTCCTCCGACCAGGCCACGGACGCCGAGCCCGACGCGACCGACAAGGCCGACGACGCCTCGATCAGCGACACCGAGGACGCCGCGCCCGCCGCGGACGCCCACGAGGAGCCCGAGGCGACCGACGTCCCCGACGACGAGCCGCAGGACGAGCCCGCCACGACGTCGCGCGAGGAGGACGCCGAGGTCGCCGCCAAGCACAACATGGACGTGGACGAGAAGGGTCGCGCCGCGGACACCTCCGGCGATGCCGGTGAGGCTCCGGGTGCGGACGAGGTCGACGCGTCCACGTCGTCCGACGGAGCGCCCGAGCCCGACCCGGAGCCCGAGCCCGGCGACACCACCGACCCGGAGGTCGAGACCGTCCCGAACGATGGCGCTGGGGGTGACGACTCCGACGACGAGGCCACCCCGGCCACCGCCGACGAGCCCGCACCCGCCGAGGACGAGCCCGTCGACGGCGACGCGCGCGACGAGGAGCCCGACGCCGCAGGCGACGTCCAGGCCAAGGCCGACACCGACGGTGGGGAGTCCGAGACCGAGAAGGACGAGCCCGTCCAGGTCGACGCTCCCCCGCAGCCGGCCAAGCCCGCCACCGACGACAAGGCCGAGGAGGGTGGGGACGAGTCGAAGGCCGAGACCACCAGCTCGTCCGACGGCGCGCCCGAGCCCGACCCGGAGCCCGAGCCCGGCGACACCACCGACCCCGAGGTCGAGACCGTCCCGAACGATGGCGCTGGGGACGACGACGAGGCCACCCCGGCCACCGCCGACGAGCCCGCACCCGCCGAGGACGAGCCCGTCGACGGCGACGCGCGCGAGGAGGAGGCCGACGCCACCGACGTGGAGGCCAAGGCCGACACCGACGGCGACTCGGCAGGATCGACCGAAGCCCCGTCGGAGGTCGTCGCCGTCGAGGACGCGCCGAACGCCGACCCGGAGTCCGACGACGTCGCGCCGCTGAGCGACGCGAACCCGTCGGGCACGGACGTCTCGACCGCGGCCACGGACGCGGCCAAGGACGAGGAGGCCCAGGGCGGGGACGAGCCCAAGGCCTGACGCACGACCGATCCCGGCCGAGAGGGCGCCCGCACCACGCGGGCGCCCTCTCGTCGTCTCGACGACCACCCGCGGCCGTCAGAGGTAGGAGAGGTACGGAATCGGCGTCTCGGAGGTGCCCCTCCTACCTCTGACGCGCCGATTCGGTGCCCTCCCTACCTCCGACGTGCCGATTCGGTGCCCTACCTACCTCTGACGCGTCAGGGCCGGCGGGAGAGGGCCTGGTCGACGGCGTCGCCCAGGGAGCCTTGCCAGGGCGGGCCGTGGCCGGGGGCGACGGTGTCGGCGTCGAGGTCGCGCAGGCGCTCCAGCGAGCGTTCCGCCTGCACGCCGTCGGCGGTGAAGAAGCCGGGCAGCTGCTGGGGGCCACGCCGACGTGAGATCGCGTGGCCCGTCACCAGGGCGTCGCCGGTGACCAGCACGCCGGCCGCGGGGAACAGGTACGCCGCGTGGCCGCTGGTGTGGCCCGGCGTGTGCACCGGGACCGGGACGCCCGGCACGTCGAGCGGCACACCGTCGGCCCACGCGCGGGCGTGGCCGAAGGTGGGGTGCGCCGTCGCGCCCAGCCGGGAGATCCGGGCCGCCCACAGTGCCGTCCGCGGACGCCAGGCCCGACGTGCGACGTCGAGCGTGGTGGCCGACTCGACCCGCTCCCCCGTCGCGTTCGGCACCTCGTCGCCGTGCATCAGCACCGGCACCCCGTGCTGCTCCCACCAGCGCGCCACGCTGCCGACGTGGTCGACGTGCGCGTGCGTCACCAGCACGGCCGTGACGTCGCCCGGCGCGAGACCGAGCTCCCGCACCGACGCGTCCAGGCGGTCCGCGTCCCCCGGGTAGCCGGTGTCGACGACCGTCAGGGCGTCACCGTCCTGCACCAGCACCCAGTTGACGTCCGTGCCACCGGAGAGGTGCACCCCGTCACCGATCTGCGTGAGCATGCGTCGACGCTACCCCCGCCGGCGCCAGCCTTGGCAGCCCCGAGTCAGGACCTTCGTCCCCGTGACCCACCTCACGGTTGCTCGTTGCAACCTGTACCCGCGTACCAGTCGAGGAGCCACCGTGCGTCGAGCCGTCCTGACCGTCCTGTCCGCCGTCCTCGTCGTGGCCGGGCTGGCCGCCGCTCCCACCGCCACGGCTGCCGCCGCGCCGTACACGGTCACCTCGCTGTGGTTCCGCGTGACCGTGGGCGAGAAGAACGACCAGCAGTGCACGATCGTGGCCGACCAGTACCTGCCCCGCACCGCCACGGCGAGGAAGCCGGTGCCGGCCATCCTCACGACCAACGGGTTCGGCGGGTCCAAGGACGACCAGGCCGGTCTCGGCAAGCTCTTCGCCTCGCGCGGCTACGCCGTCATCAGCTACTCCGGGTTGGGGTTCGGCGGCTCGGGCTGCCCGATCTCGCTCGACGACCCCGCGGTCGACGGCAAGGCCGCCAGCCAGATCATCGGCTACCTCGGCGGCGCCACCGGGACGGCCTACCTCGACGCCGGCCTCACGAAGAAGGCTTCCGCCCTGACGGTCGTGAAGCGCGACGCGAGGAACCACCTCGGGAAGGTCTCGCGGAACGACCCCCGCGTGGGCATGGTCGGCATCTCCTACGGCGGCGGCATCCAGTTCGCCACCGCGGCCATCGACCCGCGCCTCGACACGATCGTCCCCGGCGCCACGTGGAACGACCTCAGCTACTCCCTCTCGCCCAACAACACCTCGCAGACGGGCGTCAGCTCGGCCACCCCCGGTGCCGCCAAGCTCGTCTGGGCGCTCGGCTTCGTCGGCAAGGGCGCGCTCGACGGCTTCACCGGCGCACCGCAGGACCCCTCCCGCATCGCGGGCTGCCCGAACTTCGTGGCGTTCGTGTGCCCGGCCGTGGTCACCGCCGGCGTCACCGGGACGCTCGACCCGGGCACCGTCCAGGAGCTGCGCAAGCGCTCCGTGGCGAGCTTCGTAAAGCAGGTGCGCATCCCCACGCTCCTGCTGCAGGGTCAGTCCGACACGCTGTTCAACCTCAACGAGGGCACCGCCACCTTCCAGGCGCTCCGGAAGCAGAAGGTGCCCACCAAGCTCGTGTGGATCAACGGCGGCCACTCGGGCCCCAACGCGCCCGGCGAGATCGACTTCGACGCTCCCAGCATCTCCGGCCAGCACCTCACCGCACGCCTCAGCGCCTGGTTCGACCACTACCTCAAGGGCCAGAGGACCGACACCGGGCCGCTGTTCTCCTACTTCCGCGACTGGGTCTCGTACACCGGCAACGCCCGTCCGGCGTACGCGACCAGCTCGACGTTCCCCGTCGGCTCACGCACCCCGTTCTACCTCTCCGGCACAGCCCTCACCCGCTCGAGGGCCGCTGTGGCGAAGGGGTCGCAGAC
Source organism: Aeromicrobium sp. 50.2.37 (assembly GCF_024655735.1). Lineage (NCBI taxonomy): Bacteria > Bacillati > Actinomycetota > Actinomycetes > Propionibacteriales > Nocardioidaceae > Aeromicrobium > Aeromicrobium sp. 50.2.37. Next base: position 51,371 of record NZ_JANLGG010000012.1, on the reverse strand, counting down.
CCTGCTCACCGGCCCCGCCGGGGCACCCACCTCCCTCGGCACGATCGATGTCGTCGGCTCACAGCTGCCGATCGCCCTGCCGGAGCTGGACCTGCCCGGGACGTCCGCGAGCTGGACCACCCCCGCCCTCTCGGCACCGCTCACCGTCGTGGGCTCCCCCACGCTCGACCTGTCCGTCACGGCGCCCACCGCGGCCCTCACGCAGGCCCTCGACGCCGGCAAGGTCGTGGTCTTCGTCAAGGTCCTCGACGTCGGCCCCGACGGCAAGGGCACCGTGGTGCGCGACCTCGTCGCGCCGGTGCGGGTGCCCGACGCCGGGAAGCCGTTCACCGTGACCCTCCCCGGGATCGCGCACCGCTTCGAGAAGGGCCACGCCCTCCGCCTCGTCGTCGCCGGCGGCTCGGTCAACTATCGCGGCGGCCTCGTCTCGGCGCCGGTGACGATCACGACCGGATCGACGAACCAGGTGCTGATGCTGCCGCTCGTCTGAGCAGCTCAGCCGCAGTCGACGGATCCCAGCGCGGCGAGTCCCACCCGGTCACCCGGGCCCCAGGCGTCGCGCGGGCTGCTCGGGTGCATGAGCTCACCGAGGTCGTCGACGTGGTCGAGACCGAGCACGTGGGCCAGCTCGTGCATGAGCACCCCGGTCGCGACGTCGCCACCGTTCCCGCGGCGCACCAGGTCGGGGGCGTCGAGCATGATCTCGCCGGTCACGTAGGTGCGGCGGTCGTCCCGCTCGACCCAGGTGCTGCCGCCGAGACCGCCCACGCGACCCTCCAGCTCGGCGACCTCGTCGGCGTCGGTCCAGCTGATCTGCACCGGCCGCCAGCCGTCCCCGTCCTCGGGGTCGTCCTCGTGGGCGAGCGGCGCGTCGGTGGTCGTGCCGACGACCTGCAGGTCGAGCCCGCTGGCGTCCTCGACCTCCGCCACGGCCCGTCGGAGCACCTCGTCGGCGTCGTCGGGGGCGCGGCGCTCGTTGACGACGATCCGCACGGGCGTGCACGGGTCGTAGGCCACCGGCGTCTCACCATCGGCCTGCGTCTGCAGGAACGCGTACGACCCGCCCCCGGGTGCCGTGCGGGTCTCGCCGGAGGTCGCCGAACCCCGGTCGGGGAAGACCGTGCCGGTGGACTCCGGGGCGATCACGATCCACGCCATGAGCACGCCCAGCAGCCCCAGCAGCACGCTGACCGCGAGGACGGCACGCGAACGCGGGTCCTGCCGCCACGAGAGGCGCTGTCCTGTCACCCGGACAGGATGACACCGCAGGGCACACGGGTCAGGGCGAGTCGTGGCGAGCGACGCTCAACGCGCGACGAGCGGCACGCCGTCGGCGCCGGCGACGAAGGTGTAGCCGGAGACAGCGGGGGAACGCTCGAGGATGCTGACGAACCAGTCACCGGGGCCCGGCGCCGCCACGGTCACCCGGTCCGGGGCAGCGTCGTGGTCGGCGAACGTCGTGACCACGCCGCCCCGGAAGTCGCGGGCGTCCTCGGGCGATCGGTAGTAGGCCACCACGTACACGCGGTGACCGGGGGCGGCCACGTGCTCGGTCCCCTCGACGATCGCCCGCCGCCGACCGGGGCGCGAGCGCGGTCCCCGGACGTGGCGGCGTCGAGCCGGCGCGAGCGACATGGTCCCCTCCCTCGTGAGGCCGATCCCTGGGCGGTCCCACAGTTCGATGAAACCTCAACCACCCGCGTTCTGGCCAGCGATTCTCGAAGGTTTGTCACGGAACCGCAATAAATGGCCCAATAGGACTACTGATTCCGCACCTTTCGGACAAGTTCACGTCGGGTGCCCTCACCCGAGGGGGCGAGCCCCCAGCGCGGCGATGCACCGCTCCGCGGCCGACCGGCCGGCCTCCAGGGCCGGCACCGGGTCGTGACGACGCACCCACACCGACAGGAACCCGGCCGCGAAGGCGTCGCCCGCCCCCGTCGTGTCCACGACCGACGTCCGGGGAGCGGTCAGCTGCTCGCGCACGGGTGCGCCGTCGACGGACCCGATGAAGGCCGCCCCCATCGAGCCGAGCGTCACCACCACGGCCCCGAAGCGGCCCGCCAGGGCGTCGAGGTCGATCTGCGGCCCGCGCGCGTCGACGAGGACGCGCGCCTCGTCGATGTTGGGGAACGCGAGGTCGGCGCCGTCGACCCAGTCGAGGAACGTCGTCCCGCCGCACGCCCGCAGGAACGACACCGTGCTGGGGTCGATGCTGACCCCCGCGCCTCGCGCCCTCGCCTGGGCCACGAGCCCGAGGGCCATCGACCGGGTGCCCTCGTCGAAGAACGAGTAGCCGGTGAGGTGCAGCCAGGTCACGCCGTCCCAGGCCTCGGGCGGGACGTCGGCCGCCTGCAGCCGGGTGTTCGCACCCCGGTCGACGAACATCGTCCGCTCGCCGACCTCGTCGAGCTGCAGCAGGATCGTGGCCGTCGGCAGCTCGGGGTCGGCCACCAGGCGGGCGTCCACCCCGTGCGCCTGCAGGGCCGCCGCGTGGCGCTCCACCGCGTCGGCGCCGACCCGGCCCACGAACCGGGTGGGGACGCCGAGGCTGCCCAGCCACGCCGCGACGTTGGCCGCCGAGCCACCGGGGGCCATCCGGATGGTCGCAGGCGTGTCGCTGGCCGGGGTGACCTCGGCGAGCGGCTGCACGCTGATGTCGTCGACCACGTCGCCGACGACCAGGATCGTCATGGACTACAGCGCGGCCCAGGCCGAGGCGATCTCGGCGGCCACCCTGATGTTGTTCTCGACGATCCGCAGGTTCACCGCCAGGCTCTCCCCGTCGGTGAGCTCGACGATGGTCGAGAGCAGGAAGGGGGTGACCTCCTTGCCCTCGATGCCCTTCTCCTCGCAGCGGCGCAGCGCCTCGGCGAGCACCCGGTCGTGCAGGTCGGGGTCGAGCTGGTCGTCGGCGGGGAGCGGGTTGGCCACGACGATCGCGCTGCAGAGCTCCAGCTGCTCGCGTGACTCCATGACGGCGGCCACGGCGCTGCCGTCGGGCACCGTCCAGTCCAGCGGCTCACCGGACGACCGCAGCCAGAAGCTCGGGAACTCCTGCGTGCCGTAGCCGAGCACCGTGACTCCGAGGGACTCCATCCGCTCCAGCGTCGCGCCGATGTCGAGGACCGACTTCACGCCCGCGGAGACGACCGTGATCGGCACCTCCGAGAGCGCCTTCAGGTCGTTGGACTCGTCGAAGGTGGTGCTGGCCCCTCGGTGCACCCCGCCCAGGCCGCCGGTGGCGAAGACCCGGATGCCCGCGTGGTCGGCGACGAACGACGTCGCTGCCACCGTCGTGGCACCGCTGCCACCCCGAGCCAGCACCACGGGCAGGTCGCGCATGCTCACCTTCGCGACGTCCTCGGAGGCGATCCGCTCCAGCTCGGCGTCGGTCAGACCGGCCTTCAGCTGGCCGTCCAGCACCGCGATGGTGGCCGGGACCACGCCGCGATCGCGCAGCATCTGCTCGAACCGTCGCGCGGCCACGAGGTTGTCGGGTCGGGGCAGGCCGTGGGAGATGATCGTCGACTCCAGGGCCACGACCGGACGCCCGGCCGACAGCGCCTCGGAGACCTCGGTGCTGATCGAGAGGGGTAGGGACATCGTGATCGCCCTCGGCTCTAGATGCGCGTCTGGTGGAAGTTGGCGTGGGACCGCGAGGCCGTCGGTCCGCGCTGGCCCTGGTAGCGGGACCCGTACTTCGCCGATCCGTACGGGTTCTCGGCCGCCGACGACAGCCGGAAGAAGCAGAGCTGGCCGATCTTCATGCCCGGGTAGAGCTTGATCGGCAACGTGGCGACGTTGGCCAGCTCGAGCGTCACGTGGCCCGAGAAGCCGGGGTCGATGAAGCCGGCCGTGGAGTGGGTCAGCAGGCCGAGCCGACCGAGCGACGACTTGCCCTCGAGGCGGGCCGCGACGTCGTCGGGCAGCGTCACGAGCTCGTAGGTGGACCCGAGGACGAACTCGCCCGGGTGCAGCACGAACGTCTCGTCGCCCTCGACCTCGACGGGGCGCGTGAGGTCGCTCTGGTCCGCGGCCGGGTCGATGTGCGGGTACTTGTGGTTGTCGAACACCCGGAAGAACTTGTCGAGCCGCACGTCGATGCTCGACGGCTGGATCATGGAGCGCTCGAGCGGGTCCAGACCCACGCGTCCCGCATCGATCTCGGCCAGGATGTCGCGGTCGCTCAGCAGCACGGCAGCAACGTAACCCATCGCGGGAGCGTGGGCGACCGAGGCGCCCGGTCCCGGACGGGGCGAGCAGACGTGCGGCGTCGTCAGGAGCCGAGGGGTCGTTGCAGCTCGGCCACCCAGCGGCCGTCGGCGCTCAGCGTGCGCGTGTGCTGCAGGTGCGCCCGCTGGGCGAGCCAGGGGACGGCGTCCAGACCGACGACGGCCCACGGGAACGGCTCGCCGAGGGTGCCGTCGACGCGCAGCCGGCGCGACTCCTGCAGGATTCCTCCGTGCTCCTCGACCTCCATCAGCACGGTGCCGCCCGGCGCGACGAGCTCGCCGACGCGCCGCAGCAGCCGGTCGGGGCGGCCGCCGATGCCGATGTTCCCGTCGGCCAGCAGCGCGTGCTGCCAGCCACCCTCCCCGGGCAGCCGCTCGAACAGGTCACGGCGCAGGACGAGGGAGCCCCGCGCGCGGGCCAGCCCGATGGCCGAGCGTGAGCTGTCGACGCCGAGCGCGTCGAGCCCGCGCGCCAGCAGCGCCTGGACGAGCCGACCCGGGCCGCACCCGAGGTCGAGCGTGGGACCGACGCACGGGTCGACGAACAGCGTCAGGTCGGCGGCGTCGGCGTCGGCGGCCCAGCGGTGGACGGCCAGGCGCTCCTCGGCACCGTCGTCGTCGACGAAGTGCGAGTCACCGGACGTGAACACCGGGTCGAACAGCGAGTCGTCGAGCGTCATGCCACCGCCTCCGCGCAGCGGGCGACGGCCGCGGCGAACCGCGAGCCGGTCACGTCGGCGGCCACGCGCTGCGCGTCGGGCCACTCGTCGACGTCGAGCAGCGGGCGGAGCAGGTGCACGTCGCCGCCCAGCGCCTCGACCGTCCGGGCGCCGGTGTCGTCACGCGACATCGGCACGGCGCGCAGCGCCTCGGCCCGCGCGGGGTCGGGCAGACCGAGCAGCCACCAGCCACCGTCCTCGGCCGGGCCCAGCACCTGCGTCCCGTCGCGGACGAGCTCGCCCGCGGTGACCAGGTCGTCGGAGGTGACCTGGGGCGTGTCCATGCCGATCTGCACCGTGCCCGGTGCGGACCCGGTGGTCGACAGCACGGCCGCGGCGTCGGCGTGGGCGTGGGCGAGGCGCGCACCGAAGTCGTCGCCCCGCTGCGGCACCACGGTCACGCGGGCCAGTGCGTCCTGGACGGCTCGCGACCGCGCGGCCTGCTCGAGGTCGCCGGTCATCGCGACCACGACCGGCCAGCCGGTCACGTCGTGGGCGGACGAGACGGCGTCGAGGGTGTCGAGGAGGGCCGCGGCGGCCACGTCGGCGGCCCGCTGCGGGCCCGCCACACGGCCGAGCCGCGTCTTGGCGAGGCCCGGCACGGGCGCCTTGGCCACGACGAGCAGCACGGTAACGATCGATCCGGCGTTCATCGCAGCACCTTCGCGAAGTCCTGCACCACGCGCGCGGTGCCCTTGACCGAGCCGGAGACCTTCGAGCGGGTGCCGGCGGCGCGCGGGCGGTAGTCGATGTCGAGCTCGCGGACGGTCCAGCCGGCGCGCGAGGCCTTGACCATCAGCTCGAGCGGGTAGCCGAAGCGTCGGTCGCGCACGTCGAGGTCGAGCAGGTCCTGACGGCGGCACACCCGCATCGGTGCGAGGTCGTGGATGCCGAAGCCGCTGGACCGGCGGATCCAGGTGGCCAGCGCCAACGTGCCGGCGCGGGCGTGCCAGGGCCACACGCCGCGGGCGACGGGGCGACGTCGGCCCACCGCCATGGTCACGCCGCCGTCACGCACGGCGTCGAGCAGGGGGAGCAGATCCACGAGCCGCATCGAGTCGTCGCCGTCGATCACGCCGACGTACTCGGCGGTGGCGGCCTCGATGCCGGCGTGGACCGCGGCGCCGTAGCCGGGGCGGGCCTCGTGCACGACCCGCGCGCCGAGCTCGCGGGCCACGTCGGCGGTGCCGTCGGTCGAGCCGTTGTCGACCACGATCGGGCGGAGTCCGGCGGGCAGGTCACGCAGCACGAGGGGCAAGGCCGCGGCCTCGTCGCGGCACGGGATCACGACGTCGCACGCCCCGAGGTGATCCTGCATCCCCCGAACTTAAGCCGCGCGGGGCCTGCGCGCACGTCAAGGGGTGCGTGACCGCCCTCTCTCGCCGCACGGTCATGCGCCTCCTGGGTTGGCCGGATACCGTGACGCCATGCAGGCCCGCCCCCGCACGGCCGTGCTCTCGGCACTGGTCGGCCTCGTGCTGGTGATCGCCGCGATGGTGGTCCCGGCCGTCCTCTCCGACGACGTGCGCGTGCACTGGCCCCCGCTCCACGCCTTCTGGGGCCCGCGGTTCGACCCGCTCCTCCTGGTCGCCATCGCGACGGCCGTGCTGCTCTGGTCGGCGCTGCCGTGGGTGTGCCGTGAGCTCCCGTGGCGCGTCGTCGTGGTCCTCGCGACCGTCTCGTCGTGGCTCTGGACGTGCGCGCTCGGGCTCAGCGACGGGCGCTACGGCTTCAGCCGCGTGTACGGGCGCACGAGCGAGTACCTGCACGACGCGACGGAGGTCCGCGACGTCCCCGCCGCGCTGCACGACTTCGTCGAGCGCATCCCGTCGGCAGCGGTCGACAACTGGCACACGCACGTCGCCGGGCACCCTCCGGGGGCGCTGCTGTCGTTCGTCGCGCTCGACCGCGTCGGGATCGACGACCCCTTCTGGGTCGCCATGGTCGTCGTGACGATCGGTGCCACGTCGGTGGCGGCGGTGCTGCTGACCCTCGACCTGCTCGGCAACCGCGACCTGGCCCGGCGCGCTGCGCCCTGGCTCGCCCTGGCGCCGCTGGTCGTGTGGGCGGGGGTCAGCGCCGACTACTACTTCGCCGCGGTCGGGGCCTGGGGCCTGTACCTGCTCGCCCGGGCGGCAGTGGCCGTCGGACCCCGGTCCTGGGCGCTCGGCGTCGGGGCGGGACTGCTGCTCGGTTGGTGCGTGTTCCTGTCGTACGGGCTCGTGCTGCTCGGCATCCTCGCACTGGCGGTCCTGTGGCTGGCGAACAGCCGCGCTCCGGCCGGGCCGCGCGCGGGTTGGCGGGTGCTGCCGTGGGCCGTCGGCGGGGCCCTCGTCGTGACGGCGGCCTTCTCGGCGTACGGGTTCCACTGGTGGGAGGCCTACCCGGTGCTGCGCGAGCGCTACTACGAGGGCATCGCGTCCGAGCGCGCCTACGGGTACTGGGTCTGGGCCAACCTGGCGGCCTGGACCTTCACCGCGGGTCTCGCCGTGTGGGCCGCGTTCCCGGCCGCCGCCGACGCCGCTCGCCGTCGTGTCCCGCTCGCCGTGCTGGCCGCCGCGGGCGTGGCCACGATCGTCGCGGCCACCCTGTCGGGCATGAGCAAGGCCGAGGTCGAGCGGATCTGGCTGCCGTTCACGATCTGGGTCGTCACGATCCCCGCGCTCCTGCCGGACCGCTGGCAACGCCCCCTCCTCGCCTCCCAGCTGGTCCTCGCCCTCCTCGCCCAGACCCTGCTCATCACCCGCTGGTGAGCGCCGAGGCGTCCCCCCGTCTCGGACAGTTGCGGGGCGGTTCGGAGCCCGCGGATGCCCCGCAGGTGTCCGAGACGGGGGCATGGACCCTCAGCGGCGGCGCAGGGGATCGGTGGCCAGGCGGGCGATGCCGTCCTCGGGCGCGATCTCGGCGCGGAAGCCGAGACCCTCGGCGGCCTTGTCGGGCGAGGCGAGCACGTGCCGGACGTCGAAGACCCGCGCGTCGCCCGTGACCTGCGGCTCCGGCCCGTCGACGGCGCGCGAGAGCACCTGCGCCATCTCGCCGATGGTGAACGGTCGGCCCGACGCCACGTTGTAGGCCGTCACGCCCACCGGGTGCTGTGCCACCTGCTCGACGGCCAGCGCGTTGGCCAGGGCCACGTCGTCGACGTGCACGAAGTCGCGCACCTGGGCGCCGTCCTCGAACACGCGCGGCGCCTCGCCCCGCTCGAGCGCGGACCGGAAGATCGCCGCGACACCCGAGTACGGGGTGTCCGCGGGCATCCCCGGGCCGTAGACGTTGTGGTAGCGCAGGGCGACGGCGTGACCGGACTGCAGCGTGCACCACGCGTCGGCGAAGTACTCCTGGGCGATCTTGGACGCCGCGTACGACGTGCGGGGTCGGATGGGCGCGTCCTCGGTGACCCGGCGCCACGTCACGTCACCGCCACACACCGGGCAGCGCGGCTCGAAGCGGCCGGCTGCCAGGTCGTCCTCGCGGCGCACCGCGGGCGGCACGTCGCCGTGGTCGGGGCAGTCGTAGCGACCGTCGCCGTAGACGACCATCGACGAGGCGAGGACGAGGTCCTGGACCCCGGCGCGGGCCATGGCGGCGAGCAGTCGGGCCGTGCCGAGGTCGTTGTGCTCGGCGTAGCCGGGCAGGTCCTGGGCGTCCACGCCGTTGCCGACCATGGCCGCCTGGTGGCACACGACGTCGATGTCGGCCAGCACGGCGTCGAGGTCGTCGGTCCGCAGGTCCAGCTGGTGCACGTCGGCCGGGGCGGAGTCGCGGGCACCCGGTCCGTGCGCCATCGGCAGGTAGGCGTCGAGCGCGACGACGTCGTGACCGCGCTCGACCAGCCGCAGCGCGATGCGTGACCCGATGAACCCGGCCGCGCCGGTCAGCAGGACCTTCACGGCAGCTCGAAGGGCAGGCTCATGCCGTCCACGGCCGATGCACACGCGCAGTCGCGCTCTCCGATCGCCCCGACGACCCCGGCGATCGTCGACTTGAGGGTGTCGGTGTGCTCGCGGAAGACCTCGAACACCGCTTCCATGCTCACGGAGTCACTCGCGTCGACCCCCGCGTCGTGGTCGGTGACCAGTGCCACGGTGGCGTAGCAGAGCGCCAGCTCACGAGCCAGGATCGCCTCGGGGTGGCCGGTCATGTTGATGACGGCCCAGCCGTTCTCGGCGTACCAGCGCGACTCGGCGCGCGTGGAGAACCGCGGGCCCTCGATGACGACCATCGCGCCGCCGTCGGTGGGGTCGTGGTCGGCCAGGCCCTCGAGCAGGTGGCCGCGCAGGCGGTCGCAGTAGGGATCGGCGAAGGAGACGTGCACGGCGCCCGTGTCGTAGTACGTCTGGGTGCGCGCGGTCGTGCGGTCGACCAGCTGGTCGGGGACCACGAAGCTTCCCGGACCCAGCTCGGGGCGGAGGCCGCCGACGGCGCAGGGGGCGAGCACCTGGCGGACACCCAACGAGCGCAGCGCCCAGAGGTTCGCGCGGTACGGGACCTGGTGCGCCGGGAAGCGGTGGTCGGCACCGTGTCGTGGCAGGAAGGCGACCGTCCGGTCGCCCACCTGGCCGACCGAGATCGGCGCCGACGGCGCGCCGTAGGGGGTGTCGACCTCGACCTGCTCGGGGTCGTCGAGGAACGTGTAGAAGCCGGAACCGCCGATGACGGCGACGTCGGGAGTGGTCATGGCCCCACCCTCCCAGCGCGCGGCGGCGCACGCACGCGGTGGGGTCGAGGACGGGTCGTCGGACCCTCGCGGGTCGCGCCGGACCGGACTACCGTGGCGACATGACAGAGACTCCCGGCACCGAGAACTCGTCGATCGACGTCACGGTCACGCCCTCGGGCACCGGGTGCGTGGAGTGCCTCGCGGAGCCTGACGGGTGGTGGGTGCACCTGCGGCGCTGTGCGCAGTGCGGCCACGTGGGGTGCTGCGACAGCTCTCCCGCCCAGCACGCCACGGCCCACTTCCGCGAGTCCGGGCACCCGGTCGTGCAGAGCTTCGAGCCCGGCGAGGACTGGTTCTGGGACTACGCGTCCGAGACCGCGGCGAGAGGTCCCCGGCTGGCCGACCCGCAGTCGCACCCCGGCGACCAGGCCGCCCCTGGTCCGGCCGACCGTGTGCCCGAGGACTGGCGCGACCGCATCCACTGAGTGCGCAGCCACCGCCCGGGCGACGTGGACGGCGCGCGGCGACGGTGAGACGCGTCAGCGCGTCCCGACGCCGCCGATGCTGAGCACCTCGACCGCAGGTGCTCCGCAACAGCCACCACCATCGGCCGGCTCGTCGTCGAAGGTGCCCGCACCCCCGCACACCCCGGTGTCGGGGAGCGTCAGCTCGACGCGCGCCGCCGCCTCGTGGTCGCCGGCGAGCGCCGCCGCGACGGAACGGGTCTGCTCGAAGCCGGTGAGCGCGAGGAACGACGTGGCGCGGCCGTAGGACTTCATGCCGACCGGGTAGTACCCGACCTCGGGCTGGGTCAGCTCGGCCACGCCGTGCGGGTAGACCGTGCCGCACGAGTGCTCGTTGGGGTCGATGAGCGGGGCGAGGGCGCGCGGCGCCTGCAGCACGGGGTCGAGGTCGAGGCGCAGCTCGTCGGTCCACCCGAGGTCGGGGCGGAACCCGGTGAGGGCGACGACCTCGTCGACGCCCTCCACGACCTGCCCGTCGAAGGAGACGAGGTCGAGGCGGTCGTCGTCGCGTCGCCGGACCTCGGCGGTGCGGAAGCCGGTGCGGGTGGTGACGGGGCCACGTTCGACGGCGGCCCGGGCCAGCTGCCCGAGGGCGCCGCGCTGGGGCAGCTCGTCCTGGCCCGACCCCGCGAAGGCCGCACCCACACGACTGCGCCGCACGAGCCAGGTGATCGTCGTGCCGGGCTCGCTCTCGGCCAGTGCGGTGAGCGCCAGCAGGGCGCCCTTGGCGGAGGCTCCGGTTCCTGCGACGACCACGTGCCTCCCCGCGAACCAGGTGCGCTGGACCGCCTGGTCGAGGTCGGGCACGCGGTAGCCGATGCGGTCGGCGCTCTCGCGCTCGCCGAGGGCGACCACGCCGTCGCCGCCCAGGGGGTTCGGCGTGCCCCAGGTGCCGGTGGCGTCGACGACGGCGCGGGCCGCCAGGTGCTCGGTGCCGGCAGAGGTGCGCAGGTGGAGGGTGAACGCCGACCGGTCCCGGCCCGAGCTGACCAGCCGGTCACGACCGTGCCGGGCGACGGCGGTGACCCGGGTCCCATAGCGCACGGCCGGGGCGAGCGCCTCGGCCAGCGGGCGGAGGTAGTCGTCCACCCAACGCGCGCCCGTCGGGTAGCGGTCGGGGTGGGGCGGCTCCCAGCCCTGCCCCAGCAGGAGCTCGCGGGCGACCGGGTCGACCAGCTCGCGCCAGGGCGAGAACAGCCGCACGTGGCCCCACTCGGCGACCGCAGCACCGGGGCCGTCGCCGGCCTCGAGCACCACGTGCTCGACGCCGCGGCTCCGCAGGTGCGCAGCGGCGGCCAGCCCGATGGGGCCGGCGCCCACGACGGCGACGGGCAGGTCAGACGGTGCGGTGCTCATGTGCGCTCCTTCGACGATCCATCGACAAACGCCGATGTACGGACCCTACCCATTCATCGATGGATGTCAATGGATGGTCAGGTGAGGGAGGCGATCAGCGCCTCGACCCGGCCGCGGATCTCGTCACGGATGGGTCGCACGGCCTCGATGCCCTGGCCGGCGGGATCCTCGAGCACCCAGTCCTCGTAGCGCTTGCCCGGGACGTAGGGGCACTCGTCGCCGCAGCCCATCGTGATGACGACGTCGGAGGCCTCGACGGCCGAGTCGGTCAGCTTCTTCGGCTGCTCGCCCGCGATGTCGATGCCGACCTCGGCCATCGCCTCCACGGCGACCGGGTTGATCGCGTCGCCGGGCATCGAGCCGGCTGACAGCACGTCGATGCGGTCCGCGGCGAGATGCGTCAGGAAGCCGGCAGCCATCTGGGAGCGTCCGGCGTTGTGGACGCAGACGAACAGGACGCTGGGGCGGGTGCCGCCGGTCGGGGTCTGGTCGGTCATGGCTGGTCTCCTTCGGAGGTCAGAGGTCGAGGTCGCGCAGGAGCGCGATGATGCGGCGCTGCAGGTCGTCGCGGACGTCCCTGACCGCGTCGAGGGTGGCACCGTCGGGGTCGGCGACGTCCCAGTCGAGGTACCGCTTCCCGGGCAGGACCGGGCAGGTGTCGCCGCAGCCCATGGTCACGACCACGTCGGCGGCGCGCAGCACCGTGTCGGTCAGCGGCTTGGGGTAGGCGGTGCTCAGGTCGATGCCGCGCTCCGCGAGCACGGCGATCGCCTGCGGGTTCAGCTCGCCGGTGGGGGCCGATCCGGCCGAGCGCACGTGCACCCGACCCGGGGCCAGGTGCTCGGCGATCGCCGCGGCCATCTGCGAGCGGCCCGCGTTGTGCACGCAGACGAAGAGCAGCTCGGGGACACCTCTGCTGCTGACGCCGTCGGCCTGGGCCCGCGCGGCCAGCAGCTCGGTGGCGTAGCGGCGCACCAGGATCGGCAGGTAGGTCTGCACCGTCGCGTGCGGCTCGAGCGCCTCCCGGGCCTGCGCGACCGCGGCGGTGACGACGTCGGGGGTGAAGGTGCCGTCGAAGGCGTAGGCCAGGTCGTCGGAGATGGCCGCCTGGGTGGTCTCGTTCATCGGGTCACGTCCTGGGAGGAGAAGAAGCGGCGCGTCCAGAGGGCGACGTAGACGAGACCGACGAGCACAGGGACCTCGATGAGAGGACCGACGACACCGGCGAGGGCCTGGCCCGACGTGACCCCGAAGGTGCCGATGGCCACGGCGATCGCCAGCTCGAAGTTGTTGCCGGCGGCGGTGAAGGCGAGGGTCGCGGTCTTGGCATACCCGAGACGCAGCGCGTGGCCCAGCACCATGCCGAGGGCGAAGGTGATCGCGAAGTACGCCAGCAGCGGCAGGGCGATGCGCACGACGTCGAGCGGTCGGCTCGTGATGGCCTCGCCCTGGAGGGCGAACAGCACGACGATCGTGAACAGCAGGCCGTAGAGGGCCCAGGGGCCGATCCGCGGCAGGAAGGTCGACTCGTACCAGTCGCGACCCTTCGTCCGTTCGCCGATCGTGCGCGTGGCCCAGCCCGCGACGAGTGGGATGCCGAGGAAGACGAGCACGCTGACGGTGATCGACCAGATCGAGAACTCCGCCGACGTCGTCTCGAGGCCGAGCCATCCCGGCAGGGTCTGCAGGTAGAACCAGCCGAGGGCCGCGAAGGCGAACACCTGGAAGACGGAGTTGACGGCGACCAGCACGGCTGCGGCCTCGCGGTCGCCGCACGCCAGGTCGTTCCAGATCAGCACCATCGCGATGCACCGGGCGAGGCCGACGATGATGAGGCCCGTCCGGAACTCGGGGAGGTCGGGGAGCATCAGCCAGGCGAGGGCGAACATGAGGGCCGGGCCGACGAGCCAGTTGAGGACGAGGGAGGCCACCAGGAGCCGCTTGTCGCCGGTCACGCGCGACGTCTCGTCGTAGCGGACCTTCGCCAGCACCGGGTACATCATCACGAGCAGGCCGATCGCGATCGGCAGCGAGACCGAGCCGATCGAGACCGACTCGAGGGCCTCGTCGAGACCGTCGATCGTGCGGCCGAGCACCAGGCCGACGACCATTGCCAGGACGATCCACACCGGAAGGAAGCGGTCGAGCCTCGACAGCCTCGCGATCACGTCCTCGTCGGTCGACGCGTTCTCCATCGCCGTGCGGTCCACTCGTTGCTCCTCGGGTCGGCGTCCGACGCAGTCGAACCTGCATCGACGTCTGTCTATGTACAGATCACCGTAGCGGTCGGTCCGCGGCGTTGTCAGGCTCGGGGCGGGCCACGGCGGTGAACATCGGGTGAACGCGCCGAGGGTCCGCGCGGACGGGCCCGGGGTCACCGCCGCTGGGGCATACTCGCCTCATGGCCCAGACCGTCCCCGCGCCGCCGAGCGGCTGTGGAACGCCGCTGACGTCGGCGCCCATCGAGCGTGACGAGGCCGTCGAGCTGGCCCGCACGTTCAAGGCCCTGGGTGACCCGACGCGGGTGCGACTGCTGTCGCTCGTGGCCGCCCACGAGGGCGGCGAGGCCTGCGTCTGCGACATCACCGAGCCGGTCGGGCTGAGCCAGCCCACCGTCTCGCACCACCTCAAGGTGCTGGTGGAGGCGGGCCTGCTGGCACGCGAGCAGCGCGGCACGTGGGCCTACTACTCGCTCGTGCCGGGTGCCCTCGCGCGCGTGGCCGGCGTCCTCGCCGACGCCGACGTCGACGCGACCGTCTGACCCGCCTCCCCCGTGCAACGCTCGGAGACCACGCTGGTCCCCCTGACGGACCGCCACTGGCCGCAGGTCGAGACCATCTACGCCGAGGGCATCGCGGCCGGCAGCGCGACGTTCGAGACCCAGCCCCCCTCGTGGCGGGACTTCGACGCCTCCCGCCTGCCCGGCCATCGGCACGTGGCCCTGCGTGGCGACGGCGAGGTGGTGGGCTGGGTCGCCTGCTCACCCGTCTCCACCCGCTCCGTGTACGCGGGCGTGGTCGAGCACTCGGTGTACGTCGCGGCGTCGGCGCGGGGCCTCGGCATCGGCGGCCTGCTGCTCGGCGCCCTCGTCACCTCGACCGAGGCGGCCGGCGTCTGGACCATCCAGTCGAACGTGTTCCCCGAGAACGAGGCGAGCCTCCGGCTGCACGCCGCCCACGGCTTCCGCGTCGTCGGCACGCGCGAGCGGATCGGTCGGGCCTCGGTCGGCCCGTACGCGGGGCGGTGGCGCGACACGGTGCTGGTCGAGCGGCGGAGCGGCCGCGACGGAGGCTGAGGGACGACCTGTCGACCCAGGTCACCACACCCCCGCCGCGGCGCCGGCGCTCCTGGTTACCGGCCCCGGACGGCAGGCTTCCGCGTGACCACCGGGTAGCCGCCCATGCCCAGGGGACGACTGACCCACCGAGCGAGCACGTAGTGCACCGATGCCGCGACGAGGAACGACGGCACGGAGGCGGTCGTGTAGACGAACAGCGCGCTCGGGACGTAGTCGATCGGGTGCAGGAGCGCACTGTAGGTGAGCGCGCCGGCGACCACGGCGACGAAGGCCATGACGTTGACGCCGCCCCAGTAGCCGTAGACCGACTCCCCCACCGGGCGGTACAGCTCCCGCACGTCGATGCGGGTGCGTCGCAGGACGAAGTAGTCGACGATCTGCACGCCGCACAGCGGCGCCACGACGATGGCACCCCAGGACAGGAAGCGTCCGTAGTTGTCGTAGACGGTGGCCGGGAAGCACACCAGCACGGCGGCCGGGCCGAGGATCGCGAGGCCCATGACCGGCCACGGCAACGCCTTGAAGAAGCGCCCGCCCCCCGAGCGCAGCGCCACCATCGAGCCGTACCCCTGGGACAGGATGGCGGTGAGGTTGGCCAGGCCGATGGCCACGAGGGCGATCGAGCCCAGGACCACGCCGCCGAGCGGGATCATCCAGTCGGTCGGCTCGGTGCTCTGCAGGCTGAGGGCGGCCAGCACGCCCACGACCGCGGCCAGCACCGACGCGAGGAACACCCCCAGCCAGTTCGGCCAGAAGGCCGCACGGGGACCGGTGCTCAGGCGCGCCAGGTTCCCGAGGTTCGGCCACCAGGCGAAGCCGCCGGCGATGCCGAGCTCGATGGCGAGCATGAAGTTCGTGCGACGGTCCGGCTCCTGTCCGAGGGACGGGAGCTCCGAGATCGTCGACCACGGCGTGCGCGTGAGGATGATGACGACCATCCCCACCAGCACGACGATGAGCACGGGCGCCACCACCGCACTCACCCGCTCGACCGAGACCGGACCGCGGGCGAGGATCGCCCACGCCACCACGATCGCGACCATCGCAGCGACGGTCACTGCAGGTCCGGCGTGTCCCATCGACGCCCCGAACACCCGGTTCAGGAGGTTGACGACGCCGTGGCCGAGCATGATCGCGAGGACGGCCGCCCAGGCCGCCGCGAAGATGGTGGAGACGGCCACCATCACGACCCGCGCGCCGTTCGTGCCGAACACGCTCCGCAGGAGGATGAACTGCTCGATGCCGTACTTCGCGCACGGCAGGACAGGCGCCAGCGACACCAGCAGGATGCTGACCGCGTACCCGACCACGATGCTCGCGATCGCCTCGCGGACGCCCACGTAGTAGGCCACGGCCGCGCCCTGCAGGAACGCCCACGTGGCGATCGCGAGGCCGACGTTGACCCACGTGTACTGCCAGAAGCCCCAGATCCGCTCCGACCGCACGAGTGGCAGGTCGCTGAGGGTGGCGTCCTCACCCGTGGTCGCGTCGCCCGGCCGGCCGGTCGTGGTGCTCACAGAGCCCACCAGAGCAGGAGGGCGGAGACCACGACGCCGACCACGAGCAGCCACACGACGTCGCTGACGGGCAGGTCGTCCTGGAGCATCTCGTCGGCTCGCGGACCCTCGAGGATCTCGAGCCGGCGCTCCAGCTCGGCCCCCTCGGGCTCGTTCGTTCGTCCCGTGTCGGTCACGTCGTCTCCTCGTGGTCGAGGCGGTGCGGCCGAGGTCGCGTCGCCTGCATGATGGCCCGGGCCGCCTCGCGGCCGGACCGGATGGCCCCGTCGATGTAGCCGTTCCACCGAGCGGACTGCTCGGTGCCGGCGAAGGACACGCGCCCGGCGGGCGAGCGCCAGCCGTTCGCGCCGTGCTCGATCCAGGTCCCGGGCGTCGGGACGGCCGCGTACGCGCCTTCGGCGAGCTCGTCGTCGGGCCAGCACGTTGCGAGGACGTCGTCGGGCCGTCCGGCCTCAGGGCCGAGGGCGGCCACGAGCGGCGCCAGGATCGCGGCGCGACGCTCGGGCTCCCCCAGCCGTGCCCAGGCACGGTAGGCGTCGCCGTAGACGAAGGCGGCGATGACGCCGCGCGATCCGTCGGGCGGCGAGTTGTCGAACGTGTACGAGACGGGCGATCCGTCGTAGGCGACCAGCTGGCCCGAGAGACCCGCCTCGCGCCAGAACGGCGTCGGGTAGACGGCGTGCACCTTGGCGACGTCGCCCATGGGGCTGCGTGCGACCCAGCGGCGGCGCGCGGCCGGCAGTGGCGGGTCGAAGACGATCCGGGCTTGCGCCGCGGTGCTCCCGGTGACGACCACCCGGTCGGCCACGATGTCGCCGTCCGAGGTCCGCACCGTCACCCCGTCGGGCCCGTGCGCGATCCCCCGGACCCGGAGGCCGAGCCGCACCCGGTCGTCCAGGTGTGCCGCCACGGCCCGCGCCGGGGCCTGGGCGCCGTCGACGAAGCGGCTGTCCTGGGCGCAGTCGAGGGTGCCCAGCAGCTGGCCGAGCCCACCGGCGGACCGGATGTAGAACAGGACGTGGAACAGCGAGACGTCGCGCGGCTCGCAGGCCCACACGCCGCGGAGCACCAGACGCATCCGGTCGCGCGCCTGCTCGTCGGAGATCTCGTCGCGGATCCAGCTCTCGAAGGTCGTCGCGTCCCAGTCGGACAGCTCGGGCGTGCCGAGCGGGTCGTCGAGGTCGATCGTCCCCGCCATCGCGTCGAGCCGGGCCTCGGCGCCGGCGTACTCCGCCGCCCCGAACCCGTCGACGTGCTCGTCCGAGGTGAACGGCTCCGCGACGCCGCCGGGCCAGAGCTCGACGTGCCTGCCCTCGTCGTACGACCGGAAGGTCTCGCAGCCGAAGCGGGCGGCCAGGCCGAGCAGCTCGGTCTGGGTGGGCCCGACCCACTGGCCCCCGTGGTCGATCACGACGGAGTCGTGCTCGCGCGACCACACCCGACCCCCGACTCGGTCGGCCGCCTCGAGGACCTCCACGTCGATGCCCGCGTCCGCGAGTTCGAGCGCGGCCGCGAGCCCGGCGTAGCCGGCTCCCACCACGACGACCTTCATGGGCGCTCCTCCTTCGTCGATGCTGGCTCCGTCGTCGGACCGGTCGTGATCGTGCACGGTCATCGCCTCATCCCACCCGCAGGGCCGGCAAGGTGCCGAGCAGATCGGTGGCCTCGGCCACGATCGTGTCGACGACCTCGCGGACGGAGGCCACCTCGGTGACCAGGCCCTGGGACTGCCCGGCCCACCACATGCCGCCGTCGAGGTCGCCCTCGCCGAGGACCGCGCGCCGCCCCCGGACACCGGACGCGAGCTCGGCCACGTCGTCGAACGTGGCGCCGGGCCGCGACCCGATGGCCCGGATCTCCTCGGACACCGCGTTGCGCGCCACCCGCGCGGTGTTGTGGAGCTCGCGGAACACGAGCACCGTGTCGCGCTCGTCGTTCGCCACGATCTGCCGCTTCACGTTCTCGTGGATCGGCGCCTCGGTGGTGGCCATGAACCGCGTGCCCATGTTCGCCGCGCAGGCGCCCAGCGCGAGGGCCGCGACGAGTCCGGCGCCGGTGGCGAGACCACCGGAGGCGATGACGGGCACGTCGAGCGCCCGGGCCGCCGCGGGGATGAGCACGAGTCCCGGTACGTCGTCCTCACCCGGGTGCCCGGCGCACTCGAACCCGTCGATGCTGATCGCGTCGACGCCCTTGCGCTGGGCCGACAGCGCGTGCCGCACGCTCGTCGCCTTGTGGATGACCTTGATGCCGGCGGCGTGGAAGTCGGGCAGGTGCGGCTCAGGGGACGAACCGGCCGTCTCGACGACAGTGATGCCGGACTCGACGATCGCGGCGCGGTACTCGTCGTACGGCACGGGCTCCCGCGTCGGCAGGATCGTCAGGTTCACGCCGAACGGCCTGTCCGTCAGCTCGCGCGTACGGGCGATCTCGGCGGCGAGCGCCTCGGGGGTCGGCTGCGTCAGCGCGGTCAGGAACCCCAGCGCGCCGGCCTCCGCCACGGGGGCGATGAGCTCGGCGACGCCGAGGCCGGTCATGCCCCCGCAGACGAGGGGGTGCTCGACCCCGAACATCTCGGTGAAGTCGGTGCGGATCATGGGGTTCCTCGTTCCGGTCTCAGAGGTTGCGGGAGATGACGAGGCGCATGATGTCGGAGGTGCCTTCCTCGATCTCCTCCAGCTTCACGTCGCGCATCCACTGCTCGACGGGGTACTCGCGGGAGTAGCCCCAGCCCCCGAGCGTCTGGACGGCGGCGTGGGTCACGAACATCGCGGTCTCGGACGCCTGCAGCTTGGCCATCGCGGCCAGGCCGTTCACGTTCTCGCCGGCGTCGAGGCGCCGGGCGGCGTGGAGGGTCATCAGCCAGGCCGACTCGATGCGTGTGGCCATGTCGGCGAGGCGGAACGCGACCGCCTGGTGCTCGATGATCGGCTTGCCGAACTGGGTGCGCTCGCGGGCGTACGCGAGGGCGTACTCGTAGGCGGCACGCGCCGCGCCGGTGGCCGCGGCCGCCAGCACGACGCGGGAGACGTCGAAGGTCTCCATGAGGCCGCTGAAGCCCTGTCCCTCCTCCCCGAGCCGGTTCTCCTCGGGCACGAAGGCATGGTCGAGGAAGACCTCGCGGCAGACGATCGCCCGCTGGCCCATCTTCTTCATGGGCTCGCCGAACGTCATGCCGGGCGTGTCCTTCTCCATGAGGAACGCCGTCACGCCGCGGGAGCGCAGGGTCGTGTCGGTCTTGGCGAACACCACGTACTGGTCGGCCAGGCCGGCGTTGGAGATCCACGCCTTCTGGCCGGTGATGGCGTAGCCGCCGTCGACCCTCTCGGCGCGCGTGACGATCGACGCGGCGTCGGAGCCGGAGCCCGGCTCGGTCGTCGCGAGCGCGGTGAAGAGTGGCGTCGGGCCCGTGAGGGGGCGGAGCCACCGCTCCTTCTGGTCCTCGCTGCCGAGCGCGAGCAGGGGGTCGGCGAAGAAGCCGTTGGAGCACACGAAGTTGCCGATGCCGGGATCGCCCCAGCACAGCGCCTCCTGCACGAGGCACTGCGTGAACACGTCGGTGTAGCCGCCGCCACCGAACTTCTCCGGGAGCATGAAGTCGGTGATCCCGATCGTCGCCGCCTTCTCGAACACGTCGACCGGCGACTCGGTGTCGGCCTCGTCGACCGCCCGGCCGCGGGGGCGGATCTCGTCTGCGGCGAACCTGCTGACGAGCTCGACGATGTCGCGCTGGTCCTGGGTGAGCGGCCAGTACTCGACGGTGGGCTGAGGCATCTCGGAGCTCCTTGTGGTGGTGAGGTCGTGGGTGGGGGTGGCTAGAACTGGACGGTCGTCAGCTCGGTGAACTCGTGGAGGGCCTCTGGACCCAGCTCGCGCCCGAAGCCCGAGTGCTTCCAGCCACCGAACGGCGACTCGACGGAGAACTCGGCGTCGTTGACGAGCACCTGTCCGGTCTGGAGCCGGGCGGCGATGGCGAAGGCACGGTCGTCGTCGTCGCACCACACGGCACCGGACAGGCCGTACCGCGTGGCGTTCGCGACGCTCACGGCGTGGTCGTCGTCCCTGGTGCCGTGCACGACGAGAACCGGACCGAAGATCTCCTCGCAGCTCGCGGGGTCGTCCGGGGCGAGGCCGCTCAGCACCACCGGGCGTCGGTAGTGCCCCACGGCGGGAGTCTCGGTGCGCCGCGTGGCGACGTGCGCGCCGCGGGCGACGGCCGCAGCGACCAGCGCGTCGACCCGCTCGAGCTGGGCGGCGCTCACGAGCGGACCCAGCTCGGTGTCCGGGTCGGTGGGGTCGCCGACCGCCATGGCGTCGGCGTGCGCGCCGGCGATGCGCACGGCGTCGTCCAGCCGGTCCGCCGGCACCAGGAGCCGCGTCAGCGCACTGCACGTCTGGCCGCTGTTGAGCATGCAGGACTCGACCGTCGCCCGGACCGCGTGCTCCAGGTCGACGTCGTCGGTCACGATGCTGCTCGACTTCCCCCCGAGCTCGAGCGAGACCCGCGCGAGGTTCGTGACGGCCGCCCCGGCGACCTGCCGGCCCACCTCGGTCGAGCCGGTGAACGAGACGACGCCGACGCCGGGGTGGGCGACGAGAGGCGCGCCGACGTCCGCACCGGTGCCCGGCACGAGGTTGAGCACACCCGCGGGAAGCCCTGCGACGAGCGCTGCCTCGGCCACCGCATAGGCGCTGAGCGGGGTCAGCTCGGACGGCTTGTGCACCACCGTGCACCCGGCCGCCAGGGCCGGGCCGAGCTTCGTCGCGAGCTGGAACAGCGGATAGTTCCAAGGCGTCACGAGTGCGGCGACGCCGGTGGCTCGTCGCAGCAGGACCGCGCTTCCGCGGCGCTCATGAGCCAGGAGGCGGGCGTGGTCAGCCGCTGAGCGGAGCACGTCGAGCGCGGCGTGGACGTGCCACCGTCGGACCGTCGTGATCGGTGCGCCGACCTCGGCGACGGTCAGGTCGACGAGCCTCTCAGCGTCACCCTCGAGCACCTCGACGAGGCGATCGAGGTGGGCAGCGCGCTCACCAGGGGTCAGCTCCGACCACGCCGGCAGAGCCGAACCGGCCGCGGCGACGGCGGCGTCGACGTCGTGGCGAGTCGCGAGCGCCGTCGTCCCGACGACGGAGCCGTCGGCGGGGTTCACCACGTCGGTCGTGGACGAGACCGGACGCCATGACCCGCCGATGAGCACGTCGTCGCGCCTCATCGCTGTGCTCCGGGTCGCACGAGCGTGACGAGCGCGTCGACGGCGACGGCGCCCTTGGGCGAGACCCGCAGCGGGTTCACCTCGAGCTCGAGGAGGCCCGGGTCGGCCGCGACGGCCGCCGACACGGCGACGACGACGTCGACGAGGGCGTCGACGGAGGCGGCGGGGCGACCCCGCCAGCCGTCCAGGAGGGCCCGGACCCGCAGCGCGTCGACCATGTGGAAGGCCGTGCTGCGGTCGACCGGGGCGAGCTCGGTCGTGACGTCGCGCCACAGCTCGGCCTCGGTACCGCCGGCCCCGACGGTCACGACCGGGCCGAAGTCGCGGTCTCGGCGGGCGCCGACGATCATCTCCACGACGTCCGTGGCGCCGTCCATCTGCTCCACGACGTACTCGCCGTCGCCGAGCCGACGGTGCATCCGCTCGAAGGCCGCTGCCAGGGCGTCGGCGTCGCACAGCCCGAGGACGACCCCGCCGTGCTCGGACTTGTGGGCGAGCCACCCGGCCTTCAGCGCACAGGGGCCGGCCAGGGTCTCGGCCGCGCCGCGCACGCCGGCGACGTCGGTGACCCGCACAGCGTCGGGGACGGCGACGTCGAGGTCCCGGAGCAGGGTGCGAGCGGCCCAGTACCCGCCGCCCGTGTGCAGCGCACGTGAGGCGACCTGCGGGAGCTCGCGCCCGACGTCGTCGGCCAGGCGGTGCGCGTAGGCCAGCGACCGGACCGCGGGATCGACCGCTCCGTACGTCGGGATGTGGTGCTCCCACATGCGGTCGACGGCCACCGACCCGGCGCTCATGGTGTGCACCACGAGCGGGACCGAGGACCCGTCGACCAGGCGACCGAGACGGTCGACCACGTCGACCTCGGCCGACTCCAGGCTCGGGGTGTCCTGCCCGTAGCACCCGAGGTAGCCCGACAGCACGATCGCGTCGACCTCCCCCGAGCGGGCCAGCTGCTCACAGACCACGGCGTACGTCTGCAGGTCCGCCTCGCCCGCGCCGGCCAGGTCGACGGGGTTGGACACCGCGGCACCCGCCGGGAGCAGCGCGGCCAGGGACTGCTGGAGCTCGTCGCCGAGGACCGGCGTGTCGAGGGAGAGCGAGAAGCAGCGGTCGGCGGCCACGCCTCCCTGACCCCCGCTGTCGCTGACGACCGCGACCCGCCGGCCCTGTGGCAGCGGCGCCACGCTCAGGTGGCGCGCGGCGTCCACGAGCTCGGTCGGGGTCAGCACGCGCACGGCACCCGCGGCGCGGCACGCTGCGTCGACGAGCTCCAGGGCGGACGTCATGGAGCCGGTGTGGCTGGCGGCGAGCCGTCGGCTGCCCTCGCTGGCACCGGCTGCGAGGACCAGGACGTGCTTGCCCGCGGACCGCAGGCGGCGCATCGTCGCGACGAGGTCCCGCCCTCCCGCGAAGCTCTCGAGGTAGAGGGCGACCGTGCGGGTCTCGGCGTGGGTCGCGAGGTCGTCGAGGAGCTCGCTGGCTGTGACGTCGAGCTGGTTGCCGACGGACACGAAGCGGGAGACCCCGATGCCGGCGCGGGCGGCGAGGTTCGCGATCTCCGAGCCCAGCTGGCCGCTCTGCGAGACGATCGCCAGCGACCCGGCCGTGAAGTGGCCCCAGGCCAGCTGCAGGTCGCTGCCGGCGTCGAAGAGGCCCAGGCTGTTGGGGCCGACCATCCGGGCGCCGTGCGCCTGCAGGGCCGAACGGATCCTGTCGTCGTCGGCCACCCCGGCGGTGATCGCCAGGAACGCGCGCGAGCCTGCCGCGAGCGCCTCGTCGAGGACGGTGGGCAGCGACGCCGCCGGGACGCAGAGGACGACCAGCTCGGGAACCGCCGGGAGCGAGGCGACGTCGCGGAAGGTCGGCTCGCCCTGGACGACGTCGGACGATCGGTTCACCAGCCACACCTCCCGACGGCCCCGCCCCTCGAGGGCGCCTCGAGCGAGCCAGTAGCCCCACTTCGCCTGGTCGTCGGAGGCTCCGACCACGGCGACGGAGCCCGGGTCGCGGAACGACGACAGGGAGGGGGCGGACGACTCCGGGGCGGTGGGCACAGGCACTCCAGCTTCTTCGTGATGCTGCGGGCCGACGAGATGCCGACGCCGCGTGACCTGCGCCACGCTAATAGTTAACTGGCGCGTCAGTCAATAACTTTCCGACAGAAGTTTCCGCTCGCTCCCCGAGGGCCGAGCGGGAGGACGGAGCCGCGTCAGCCAGCGGCGAGCAGCAGGTCGACGGTGCGTCGACAGGTCGCGCGCATGTGGTCGACGGTCATCGTCGGCGAGCCCATGAGCGCCTGGATGGTGAGTCCGTCGAGCAGCGCCACCAGGACCGTGGCGTGGGACCGGGCCGTGTCGGCGTCGATGCCGTCGACGCGGCCGAACACCGATTGCACCCGCGCCGCCCAGTCCTCGTAGGCACGGTTGTGCACCTCGGCCAGCTCGTCGTCCCGCAGCGCGGCGGCCCACCACTCGATCCAGACCCGCCACGACTCGGTGGTGGTGTCGTCCGCCGGCAGGTAGGTGTCGACCAGGGCGTGCAGCGTGCTGCGGACGTCGGCGTCCTCGTCGGCGAAGATCGCGGCCCGCCGCTCGAGGGACTGGGCCGCGTTCTCCTCGAAGGCGGCCCGGATGAGGTCGACCTTCGTGTCGAAGTAGTAGTGCACGATGCCGCCGGAGACTCCGGCTCCCTTCGCCACGTCGGAGACCCGCAGCCCCACGACGCCGCGCTCGGAGATCTGCTGCAGGGCCGACCGGAGGATCTGCTTCTTGCGGAGCGCCTCGACGTTGGGCCGTGCCATGGGTGTCCCCCTCGGTGGACCGGCAGCGGTGCCGCCGTGCGTGTCGGGACGACGATAGTGCGCGCAGTACCGCGCCCGTCCGCCAGAGGTGACGTCGGCGGACGGTCGTAGCCGCTCGGTGCGATGGAGCCGATGACGGGATCCCTCGAGAGGCCGCTTCGCGGTGTGGAGCCGATGACGGGATCCCTCGCGGGGCGCCTTCGGCGCGGAGGGGGGCCCGACTCGATTCCCGTCAGCGTCACCTCGCTGCGCTCGGAGCCGATGACGGGATCCCACGAGAGGCGCCTGCGGCGCGGAGGGGGGCCCGACTCGATTCCCGTCAACGGCGAGGGAGCGCCTTCGGCGCGATGGAGCCGATGACGGGAATCGAACCCGCGTGTCTTGCTTGGGAAGCAAGCGCTCTGCCATTGAGCTACATCGGCTGGTGACGTCAGGGTACCCAACCGGCGGGCGAGCGGCGACGATGGGAGCGTGCCCGCCTCGCCGTCAGCCCGCATCCTGGCCGCAGTCGAGGCGCTCCCGCTCGAGCCAGGGATGCGGGTGCTCGAGATCGGGTGCGGTCCCGGAGCGGCCGCCCGCGAGGTCGTCCGACGCCTCGGACCCGACGGCTTCGTCCTGGCCACCGACCGCTCCGCGACCGCCGTCAGCCAGTGCCGACGTCACGCTGCTGCGGAGATCGCGGCCGGGCGCCTCGACGTCCGGCAGGTCGCCGTCGAGGACCTTGCGCTCGAACGCGGTGAGGCGCCGTACGACCTCGCGTTCGCGCTGCGGGTGGGCGCCCTCGACGGTCGCCACCCCGCTCTCGCGTCGCAGGCTCTCCCCCGCGTCACGGCCGCTCTCGTGCCCGGCGGACCCCTCCTCGTGGGCGACGGCGCCGACCTGCGCGACCCCCGCGGCTGACGCGTGAGACCGCTCACCTGACCTGCGCGATCACCCGACCGTTGCTTCACTTGGTGATCGTGACGACGTTCGACTACTCCAACCTGAGCGATCGGCCGCCCGGGCCGGTGGTCTCGAAGCTCGCGCTGGTGCTCCCCGGCGTGCGCAGCGTCATGGGCCAGGTGGAGCCCTACGCGCGGTGGTGGGAGGACAGCAACCGTCGGGCACTCGGCTCCGGCCGGCCGCTGTGGGTCGCGCTCGGCGACTCCATGACCCAGGGCATCGGCGCCAGCGCACCGGACCGCGGCTGGGTCGGCCAGATCGCGGCCGACCCGCCCGCGAGGATCCGCGACGCCGCCGTGCTCAACCTCGCGTTCAACGGTGCGCGCGTGCTCGACGTGCTCGAGCGGCAGCTCCCGGCGCTGGACCAGGTCCGCGAGCAGGGCCACGAGATCGCCCTCGTCACCCTGCTCATCGGCAACAACGACCTCATGAGCCCCAAGTGGAGCAGGCTGCTGCCCTCGGCGATCGAGACGCTGCTCGACGCCGTGCCGCACGGCACCGTCGTCGCGACCCAGCCCGGCCTGCAGCGCTCCGCCGCCCGCTTCAACCGGGCCGTCGACGCCCACGAACGGGCCGGCGAGATCGTGATCGCCGACTTCCGGGTCCCCCACATGCGCGACTGGCGCGGACGCCTCGCCGAGGACCGGTTCCACCCCAACGACCGCGGCTACGCCGGCATGGCCGACGTCATCCGGCACGCTCTCTGAGGCGTCCCGCCGGTACGGTCGCCGCATGTCCTACGTGCTGCTGGAGTCCGACGGTCCGCTGCGGACCATCACGCTGAACGACCCGGAGCGGCTCAACGCGCTCGACTGGCCGCTGCTCGACGAGCTGCGCGAGGCGGTGGCCACCGTGGCCGCCGACCCGGAGGCCCGCGCCCTCCTCGTGACCGGCGCCGGGCGGGCGTTCTGCTCGGGCGCCAACGTGGGCAACCTGTTCGGTGACCGCACCCGGCCCGTCGACGAGCTGCGCGACCACCTGATGAAGGTCTACGCCTCGTTCCTGCCGATCCGCGACCTCACCATCCCGACCGTCGCGGCGGTGCACGGGCCGGCCGTCGGCGCGGGGCTCAACATCGCGCTCGCCTGCGACGTGATCGTGGCCGGACCGAAGGCCGGTTTCGGGCCGACCTTCACCCGGATCGGCCTGCACCCCGGCGGCGGCTGCACCTGGATGCTGACCCAGCGCATCGGTTCGGCCAACACCGCCGCCGCGCTCTACGCCGGCGACGTGATCGGGGCCGACGACGCGCTCCGGCTCGGCATCGCACAGGAGCTCGTGGACGACGCACCGTCCCGTGCCCGGGAGCTCGCACTGGGCTGGTGCGAGCGCAACCCCGCGCTGATGGCGCACGTGAAGGAGTCCGTGCGCGTCGCGTCGACGTCGGACCTCGTCGCGTCGCTCGAGGTGGAGGCGCAGTTCCAGGCCGAGTCGCTCTCGAGCCCGGAGTTCGAGCGCTTCGCGGCGCGCTTCGCCAAGGACTGACCTCTCTCGACCCCTGACTCACCCTGGTTCTCCCCCACTCACCATGGCGGGCCCGCCATGGTGAGTGGGGGATTCCCGAGGTGGGTTCGCGATTCCCATCACCTGATGGGAATCGCTGATCCGGTGGGGTCGGGGCGGGCGCGGTCAGGCGGCGCCGTGGGCGTCGGCGACGAGCCGCGCCTCCTCGCGGAGGGCCTGGACGACGAGGCGGACGGAGGGGCGCTCGAAGCGGTCGGGACGGAGCACGGCGGAGATGTCGCGGCGCGCGCGCACGCCGATGAGCGGACGGGTGACCAGGCCGTTGCTGTGCTCGCGGGTGGTGAAGCGCGGGAGGATCGCCAGGCCGTGGCCGCCGGCGACCATCGCCTCCACCACCCCGTTGTCGGCGAAGCGCTGCGCCACCCGCACCGGCTGGCCGGTCGCCACCACCACCTGCTCCAGCACCCGGTCGAAGGGATAGCCGGGCGGGACCCCGATCCACGTCTCGTCCACCACGTCGCGGGGCGACAGGCTCGCCTTCCGCGCGAGCGGGTGGTCCTCGGGCAGGGCGACGTCGAGCGGCTCGCTCATCAGCGGCACCACCTGAAGGCCCCGCTCGTGCCAGGTGGCCGACGTCGTCGGCGCGTCCGACAGCACCACGTCGTGGTCGGCGGTCAGGTCACCGGCCGCCTCGGGGTCCTCCAGGTCGGTGCACACCAGCTCGACGTCGGGCCGCTCGGCCATGCGGGTCAGCAGACCCGGCAGCAGCATCTCGCCACCCGTCGGGAAGGTCACGAGGGTGACGCGACCCGCGGGCTGCTCCATGAACGCGCGCCAGTCCCCCTCGGCGCGCTCGATCGCCACGGCGATGTCGGTGGCCGCGCGGGCCAGCGCGCGCCCCGCCTCGGTGAGGGCGACGCCCCGGCCGGCCGCCTCCACGAGCGGGTAGCCGGCCTCCTTCTCGAGCGCCTTCAGCTGCTGGGAGACCGCCGACGGTGTGACCCTCATCGCGTCGGCGACGGCCCCGACGGAGCCGCGCTCCGACAATTCCCTGAGAACCATGAGGCGACGCACATCCATGTAGCGATGCTACACGTTACGTGTAGTTCTCTTCGCTTGTCCTTGACGATGAGCGGGGCCATCCTGAGAGGGAAGAACCACCCCCCGACCCTCCCGAGGAGGCCCCCACCATGCTCGCTCTCTCCGTGCTCGGCGCGATCGTCGTCACCATCGGTGTCACCAAGACCGCCTACCTCGTCGCGACCGACGGCTACGGCCGCATCCCCACCAAGCGCTTCTAGGACCGGGCGACCAGCCCACGACCCGGCCGGGTCCCGACGCCCCGGCCCACGACGCCGCCACCGACCTCCCCCGGGTCGGTGGCGGCGTAGTCTTCACGGCGTGAGCCGCCTCGTCGTCGGGTTCGACCTCGACATGACGCTCGTCGACTCCCGTCCGGGGATCGGCGCCACGTACCGGGCGCTGGCCGCCGAGACCGGCACCTCGATCGACGTCGACCGCGTGACGTCACGCCTGGGCCCGCCGCTCGAGCACGAGCTGGCGAACTGGTTCGCGGCCGAGGACGTCCCCGCCGCGGCCGACCGCTACCGGGCGCTCTACCCCGAGCTCGCGATCCCCCGCGTCGAGCTGCTCCCCGGCGCTCGCGAGGCGGTGCAGGCCGTGCTCGACGCCGGCGGCGAGGCGTTCGTCGTCACCGGCAAGAACACCCACAACGCCCGCCTGCACCTGCAGCGCCTCGAGGTCGAGCTCGACGTCGTCGGCGACGTGTGGCGCGAGGGCAAGGCCGACGTCTTCCGCGAGCGGGGCGTCACGGCCTACGTCGGCGACCACGTGCACGACATGGACGCCTGCCGGTCGGCCGACGTCGTCGGCATCGCCGTCCCCACCGGCCCCTGCAGCGCCGACGAGCTGCGCGCCGCGGGCGCCGGCCACGTCGTCGACGACCTGCACGGCGTCGTGGACCTCGTGCCGACGCTCCTGCGCTGACCGGCCGCCGTCGCGCACGTGTCCAAGAACATCGTGCGAGGTGGGCCGAATGACTTGTGTCGAGCCCCTGATCTGCGGATACTTAAGTTACCAGCCGGTAGCACTCACGAGTAATCCTCGCGCACCGGACCCCTGAATGCGTGCTCCGCACGCGCCCCCGACCCAGGAACAGGCAGTCATGAGCCACTACAAGAGCAACCTGCGTGACGTCGAGTTCAACCTCTTCGAGCTGTTCGACCGCCAGGACGTCCTCGGCGCCGGCCCGTTCGAGGAGATCGACTTCGACACCGCCAAGAGCATCCTCGGCGAGGTCGACCGCCTCGCCCGCGAGGACCTCGCCGCGTCGTTCGGCGACGCCGACCGCAACCCGCCGGTCTACGACCCCAGCGCCATGACGGTGAAGATGAACCCCGCGTTCGTCAAGAGCTACCAGGCCTGGATGGACGCCGAGTGGTGGCGCCTGCAGGTCCCCGAGGAGCTCGGTGGCCAGCGCACCCCCGCCTCCATCATCTGGGCCACCGCCGAGTTCGTGCTGGGCGCCAACCCGCCCATCTGGATGTACGCCGCCGGCCCCGCGTTCGCGCGGATCGTGTTCGAGAACGGCACGGAGCGGGACAAGAAGATCGCCGGCCACATGGTCGAGCGTCAGTGGGGCGCCACCATGGTGCTCACCGAGCCCGACGCGGGCTCCGACGTCGGCGCCGGCCGCACCAAGGCGTTCCCGAACGAGGACGGCTCCTGGAACATCGAGGGCGTCAAGCGCTTCATCACCTCGGGCGAGCACGACATGAGCGAGAACATCATGCACCTCGTGCTCGCGCGCCCCCAGGGCGTCGAGGGCGCCGGCGGCCCCGGCACCAAGGGCCTCAGCCTGTTCCTCGTCCCCAAGATCCACTTCGACCACGAGACCGGCGACCTGACCGGCGAGCGCAACGGCGTCTACGTCACGAACGTCGAGAAGAAGATGGGCATCAAGGTCTCCACCACGTGCGAGGTCACCTTCGGCGACCCGTCCACCGGTGGTGGCGAGCCGGCGAAGGGCTGGCTGCTCGGCGAGGTGCACAACGGCATCAGCCAGATGTTCCGCGTCATCGAGAACGCGCGCATGATGGTCGGCGCCAAGGCCATCGCCACGCTGTCGTCGGGCTACCTCAACGCGCTCGAGTACGCCAAGGAGCGCGTGCAGGGCGCCGACCTCACGCAGGCCTCCGACAAGACGGCCCCGCGCGTGACGATCACCCACCACCCCGACGTGCGCCGCTCGCTCATGACGCAGAAGGCGTTCGCCGAGGGCCTGCGCTCGCTCGTGTTCTACACGACCACGTGGCAGGACGCGATCATGCAGAAGGAGGAGTCCGGCGAGGACGCCTCCCTCGAGGAGTCGGTCAACGACCTGCTGCTCCCCATCGTCAAGGGCTACGGCTCGGAGCGTTCCTGGGTGCTGCTCGGCACCGAGTCGCTGCAGACCTTCGGCGGCTCGGGCTTCCTGCAGGACTACCCGATCGAGCAGTACGTCCGCGACGCCAAGATCGACACCCTCTACGAGGGCACCACGGCGATCCAGGGCCAGGACCTGTTCTTCCGCAAGATCGTGAAGGACAAGGGCCGTGCGATCGGCTACCTGGCCGAGCAGGTCGGCGAGTTCGTGAAGAGCGAGGCCGGCAACGGTCGCCTCAAGGTCGAGCGCGAGCTGCTCGCCACGGCCCTCGACGACGCCCAGGCCATCCTGGGTGCCGCGTTCACCGACCTCATGGCCAGCAACCCGGCCGACGAGAAGGGTGACGTCAAGAACCTGTACAAGGTCGGCCTGAACACGACGCGCCTCGTGTACGTGCTGGGCGACCTGGTCGTCTCGTGGCTGCTGCTGCGCGGCGCCGAGGTGGCGCTGGCCCGGCTCGACGAGGGCGTCACCGGCTCCGACAAGGCCTTCTACGAGGGCAAGGTCGCGGCGGCGTCGTTCTTCGCCCGGAACGTCCTGCCCCGCCTCACCGCGGAGCGCGCCATGGCCGAGAACGTCGACGCCAGCATCATGGAGCTCGACGAGGCCTCGTTCTGAGCGCCTGACGTCACATCTACCGACGAAGCCCCCACCCGGTCCGGGTGGGGGCTTCGTCTGTTCGGTCCGCCGCCCACGGCCCGGCACCCCCGCCGGGCCTGTCGGCTGCTCACCAGTTGATGAGCGACCCCGTGATCGTGTACGGCGCGAAGTCCGTCGACAGCAGGACGAACAGTGCGAGCGCTCCGCCGGCGAGGGCGACGTTCTTGTTGAACGAGACCATCTCCATCTGCTTGGCCTGGCCGTCGCTCTCCTTCCAGAACGCGTGCATCAGCACGGCGGTCACGAGGAGCAGCACCGCCAGCCCGAGCGCACCGATGTCGCCCCAGATGCCGAGCAGCACCGACAGGCCGCCGGCGAGCAGGGCGACGCCGCTGACCTGCACCAGGACCTTGGCGTTGGAGAGGCCGCGCGACTCGGCGTAGCCGGCCATCGCGCCGGTGGCCGTCAGGTGGCCGATGCCGGACCCGATGACGAGGTAGGCGAACAGGATGCGGGAGATGAGGAAGACCTCGTCCATGGGAGCTCCTAAAGAAGGTGAATGTTCAATCATCGTCCTCGTCCGACGTGCCTCGGTCAAGCACCGACGCGCGTGGTCACGCCGGCACCTCGCCCGCGGTGTGCCAGAGTGAGCGGGTGCGTCTGACCAACCCGCTCTGGTACCTCGCGGCGCTCTTCGTGGTCCTCGGCGGGTGGATGGTCGGAACGATCGTGGCGGCCGGCTCGTGGGACCACGTGCGCGACGCGACCCTGGAGTCCGTCACCGAGCGCGTCGATGCCGGCAGCGGCTCCCTCGCCGTGTTCACCGACGTCCGCCAGCCCGAGCGCGACGTCACCTGCACCGCCACGCCGCCCGGCAAGGGCGCGGAGCCGGTCGAGCTCGAGAAGGCCCCGATCGACCTGACCGTCGCGCGCGACGGCTCGACGTGGTACCTCATCGCGTTCGAGCCCGAGGGCCGTGACGACGTGGCCGTGCGGTGCACCCTGCGCGACCGTGCCGCCGACGCCGCCACCTACCGCGTGGCCGTCGCCGAGGGCGTGCTCGACCGGGCCCGCCTGGGCGCCGGCCTCACCTGGATCGCCACCGCGGCGGGCGTCGTGCTCGCCGTGCTCACGTGGTGGTCCCGACGCAAGAGCCACCAGGAGGACTGAATGCTCCAGACCTACATCGACGCCTGGCTCGCCAGCGCCCGTGACACCCTCGCCCTGCTCGAGGAGCTCGACGACGCGCAGTGGTCGACCCCGACCGACCTGCCGGGCTGGACGGTCGCCGACGTCGCGGCCCACCTGGCGCACCTCGAGGCAGTCACGGCCGGCCACGTCGTCGACGAGGCGCCGACCACCGCGTCGCCGGGCGGTCTCGCGTCGGCCTACACCGAGGCCGGCGTGGAGGCGCGGCGCGGCCTGTCCCGCGAGCAGGTGCTGGCCGAGCTCCGCGCCGGCATCGACGCGCGGGCGCAGGCCCTCTCGGAGGCACCGCCGACCGACCCGGCGGCGCGTGCCGACCACACACCCGCCGGCGTCGGCTGGACGTGGGACACGATGCTGCGCAACCGCACGGTCGACATCTGGTGCCACGAGCAGGACGTCCGGCGCGCGGTGGAGCGGCCCGGTGGACTCGACTCGCCCGCTGCGGTCGTCACCACCCACACCTTCTCCTTCGCGATGCCCTACGTGCTGGGCAAGAAGGTCGGAGCCACCGCGGGAACGTCGGTGCTGTGGGACCTCACGGGTCCCCTCGCCATGCAGGTGGGCGCCACGGTCGGCGACGACGGCCGCGCCCACCCGGGCGTGCCCGGCTCGCCGTCGGCCACCCTGACCCTGTCGTCGGACGCCTTCGCCATCCTGGCGGCAGGCCGACGCGGCCCGGGCGCGGTCGACGTCGGCATCGCCGGTGACACCGACCTCGCCCACCGCGTGCTGGAGCAGATGGCCGTCACCTTCTGAGTCCGGAGGGCGTTCCTGGCGAGGCGCACGATCCACCGCTGGTCGAGTAGGCCGACCGGCGACGAAGGAGCGCGGTCGGACGTATCGAGACCACCTGGCGACGGCTCGGCGCGGACCCACCTCGCACCGAGCCCCCAGACTGGTCTCGATACGTCATCGCCACGCTCGTACCTCACGGGCTCTGACGACTCAACCAGCGGAGCGATCCCGCCGACGGCGTCAGCCGCGCAGCGCGTCGGCGTCGTCGAGCAGCTCGCGCCAGCCGACGCGCAGCCGGTCCCACTCGTCCTCGCAGAGGTCCGCCCGGTCCTGCGTGAGCGGCTCGTCGTCGACCAGGTCCTCCCACGTGTCGGGGTCGGACCCGTACAGGTAGCAGAGGTAGTTGACCGCCCGCGCGGCGTCGGAGGAGTGCTCGTCGTCGGGATCGGCCTCGTACGCCGACGCGAGGATCTCGTACTCGTAGGCCGACGACAGGAGCGCGTCGGTCGACGTCTCGTCGCCGGACTCGGCGAGCCGCCAGGCGGCGAACTGGTCGGCCACGTCCTCCTCGCGCCCGGTGAACGGCAGGTCGAGCAGGTCGAGCACCGCGTGGCCGGACTCGTGGAAGAAGGTCTCGCGCCAGATGCCCCGCAAGGTCTCGTCCACGTCGTCGGCGTCCGCGTCCTCCAGCTCGTCGCGGCTCGCCTTCACGTCCTGCAGGCAGAGCTCGACGAGCGCCTCGCCCTGGAGGTAGCCGGTGCCGTCCTTGCAGGACGTCACCTCGATCGTCAGCTCCCGCGGCAGGGCCACGACGGAGCGCAGGTCCTTGGCGGCGTCCTCGAGCACGCCGCTCTCACGCACGTCGTCCTGCCAGCCGCGCCAGGCCCGGGGCACGTCGGGATAGGTGACGACCACCTTGGCGCCGGCCCCCGCGTCGCCCACCGGGGCCGACGACACCTCCTCGACGGAGGAGGACCCGAGGACGAACCCCACGACGGCTGCGACGACGACGGCCATGACGACGAGGACCCTGCTCACCAGCGGATCATAGGTCCGGCGCGGCTCGCCGGGGGCCGCTACCGTTCATCCCATGAGCTGGAGCGCGCAGGACATCCCCGACCTCACCGGCACCCGAGCGGTCGTCACCGGCGTCACCGGCGGGCTCGGCTTCCACACGGCCCTCGAGCTGGGCCGCAAGGGCGCCGCCCTCGTGGTCACGGCACGGAACCCGAAGAAGGCCGACGACACCGTCGCGCGGCTGCGGGCCGAGCTCCCGGACGTCGACCTCGAGACGCTCGCCCTCGACCTGGCCGACCTGGCCGACGTCGAGCGCGCCGCCGACGAGCTCACGTCGCGGCACGAGCGCATCGACCTGCTCGTGAACAACGCGGGCATCATGATCCCGCCGAAGAGCGCCACCGTCGACGGCTACGAGCTGCAGATGGGCACCAACCACCTCGGGCACTTCGCCTGGACCGGGCGGCTGTGGCCGGTGCTGAAGGCCAGCGACGCCCGGGTGGTCACGGTCTCCTCCCTCGCCCACACCGGCGCCAAGGGCATCGACCTGCGCGCGCTCACCCCGGAGGGCTCGCCGCGGCGCTACCGACGCTGGCAGACCTACGCCGAGTCCAAGCTGGCGAACCTGTCGTTCGCGCTGGAGCTCGACCGCCGCGCGAAGGCCGCCGGCCTCGGCGTCGTGAGCACGGCGGCGCACCCCGGCTACGCCAACACCGAGCTCCAGCAGACCGGGCTCAAGATGGGCAACCCGCTGCTCGGCTTCGGTCTGCACCAGATCAGCCGGGTGGTGGGCCAGTCGGCCGCAGCCGGCGCCCTGCCCTCGCTGCGGGCGGCGACCGACGAGAGCTTCACCGGCGGCGAGTACGTCGGCCCGAACCTGCTCGGTCAGATGCGCGGCAAGCCCGTGCTCGTCGGCATGACCCGCTGGGCGCGCGACGAGCAGCTGGCCGACAACCTGTGGACCGCGTCCGAGATCGCCACGGGCGTCCCGTTCGACGTCGCCTGACCGGTTCCTAGGCGAGCCCGCCGCGCCAGCGCTCGCGGGCGTCGGGGTCCTCGGCGAGCAGCCCCGCCCGCGTGCGCCGCCGGTAGCGCCAGATCTGCACGATGCCGACGGCCCACAGCACGTACTGCACCGACATGGCCCAGCGGAACGACTCCGCCGAGTAGGCCGTGCTGGACCCGGGCGTCCGCCAGTCGAGGACCAGGCCGATCGCCACGACCAGCAGCAACGAGGCGACGAAACCACCCTGGTTGATGATGCCCGTCGCGGCGCCCAGCCGGTCGGGAGGGTTGAAGGAGCGGCCGAGGTCGAAGCCGATCATGGAGGCGGGGCCGCCCACCCCCACCACGACCACCAGCACCACCAGGAGCCAGGCCGGCGCGTCGCCCGGCCACACCAGCACGACCGTCCACACCGCGACGACCGCCCAGACGATGCCGAGCACGATGCTCGATCGCTGCCAGGGGTCGCGGGTGATGGCCCAGGCCAGCGTCGGCCCGGCCACCATGACGGCGAGCACGAGGATCGTCAGCAGCGCGCCGGCCTCGGCCGGCGTGCGGCCCTCACCGCGCACGAAGAACGGGTAGCCCCACAGCAGACCCAGCGTGGTGGCGCTGAACTGGGTCGTGAAGTGCACCCAGAAGCCCAGGCGGGTCCCTGGGTGGCGCCACGACGCCGCCAGGCTGGACCGGACCGTCGTCCACGAGAGCGGCGCGCCCAGCACCCGGGGCGAGCCGGGCTCGTCGTGCACGACCAGCAGGAGCGCCGCGAGCAGGACGATGCCCAGCGACGCCGCGGCCAGGTAGGTGCTGGTCCAGCCCAGCTCACGCAGCGCCCACGTCATGGGGGCGGCGGCCACGAGGGCACCCATCTGGCCGAGCACGCCGGTGAGCTGGGTGACGAGCGGGATCCGCCGCGACGGGAACCAGGTGTTCACGAGCCGGAGCACGCACACGAAGGTCATCGCGTCGCCCAGACCCACGAAGACGCGGGCGACGAGCGCCAGCGCGAACGTGTCGGCCAGGGCGAAGGTCACCTGCGCCGCGGTGAGCACCAGGACGCCGATGGTGAGGATCCGTCGAGGTCCGAACCGGTCGAGCAGCAGACCGACCGGGATCTGCATGCCGGCGTAGACCACCAGCTGGAGCATGACGAACGTCGACAGCTGGGCGGCCGAGATGCCGAACCGGTCGCTCGCGGCGAGTCCGGCCACCGCGAGCGACGAACGGTGGAAGACGGCGAGGAAGTAGAGGGAGAGCCCGACGAGCCAGACCGCCACCGGCCCTCTCCTGCTCGTCGCTGCGCTCACTCGCCCCAGTATGCGCCGGGTCCGGAGCCGTGGTCAGGTCGCGTCGGGGGTTGCGGATCCGCCGAGGGTCTCT
Source organism: Aeromicrobium sp. 50.2.37 (assembly GCF_024655735.1). Taxonomy (NCBI): domain Bacteria; kingdom Bacillati; phylum Actinomycetota; class Actinomycetes; order Propionibacteriales; family Nocardioidaceae; genus Aeromicrobium; species Aeromicrobium sp. 50.2.37. The sequence goes on along the minus strand of NZ_JANLGG010000012.1, from coordinate 15,249 downwards.
AGCGTGGCCGGTGTGCTGACCTTGGTGGACTGGCGGGTGCGCGTGGCCGCGCTCTACGAGCAGGTGCGTGCCGATCCCGACCCCGAACGGGGTCATGCGGCGTGGCGGAGCGGTCGCGACGAGCTGTTCCGCAGCCATCCCCAGTCGCCGCTGCCGGCGCGCGACCCCCTGCGCGAGACCGGCCTGCCGTACTGGCCCTACGACCCCGCGTGGCGGTTCGAGCTGCCGCTGCTGCCACCCCCGACCGACGCCATCGATCCCGACGAGCGGGTCGTCGACGGTGGAGGCGACGGCGACGTGACCATGCTGCGCACCGGGCAGCTGGCCCTGCCGTCGGGCTCGACGCTCGACGTATGGACCCTGCAGCAGTACGCCGGCGGCATCTTCGTGCCCCTGCGTGACGGGACGTCGGGCCGGGACTCAGGAGGCGGTGGCTCGTACGGCGCCGGCCGCTACCTGCTGGACACCGCCAAGGGGTCCTGGCTCGGCGGGGGTGCCGGGCCACGGGCGGCGGAGAGCACCGGCGGGGGTGCCGGGCCACGGGCGGCGGAAGGCACCGGCGGAGGCGCCCCTCGAGAGGCTCGGGGAGCGGAGGAGGTCCTCGTGCTCGACCTGAACTTCGCGTACCACCCGTCGTGCCGCTACGACGACCGCTGGCGCTGCCCCCTGGCGTCACCGGGCAACACGGTCACCGACGTCGTCGAGGCCGGCGAGAAGATGGCCTGAGGCGGGACTCGTCAGCCGACGACCACGTGCTCCTCGGGGAACGTGTAGCGCCGTCGACGGGCCGACAGGGCGAGTGCCGCACCGACCGTCACGACGCCGACGCGACCGACGAACATGAGCACGACGAGCACGACCTCTCCCGCCGGTGGGAGGTCGGCGGTGACGCCGGTGGACAGCCCGACGGTCGCGAACGCCGAGATCGACTCGAACAGCAGCGGCTCGAACTCCAGGTCCGTGACGACGAGCAGCGCCATCGTGCCGCTGACCACCGCACCCACGGCGAGCAACGCCACCGTCAGGGCCTGGCGCTGGACCGTGGCGGGGATGGTGCGGCCGAAGACGAAGACGTTCTGCTCCCCCCTCAGCTCGTTCCAGATGATGAGGGCGAGCACGACGAAGGTGCTCACCTTCACGCCGCCGGCCGTGCCGGCGCTGCCGCCACCGATGAACATGAGGACGTCGGTGAGCAGCAGCGCCTCCGAGCTCGCGCTCCCGTAGTCGATGGAGTTGAACCCCGCCGTCCGCGGCATGACCCCGCCGGTGAGCGACGCGAGCATCTTGCCCCCGGTCGACAGGGGGCCCAGCGTCTGGCCGTTGGTCCACTCGGCGAGGCCGAAGCCGACGGTGCCGACCACCAGCAGGACGAGCGTGCCGTAGATCGTCAACCTGGTGTGCACGCTCCAGCGCCGCCGGGTGCGGTTCATCATCTCGACCACCACCGGGAAGCCGAGACCGCCGAGCACGACCGCGACGCAGAGCGGAAGCATGATCCAGGGATCGGCGACGAAGCCGACCAGGTTGTCGGAGTAGAGCGCGAACCCGGCGTTGTTGAAGGCGGAGACGGCGTGGAAGACGGCGTGCCACGCCGCGCTGCCGACGTCGCCGTCGTCGTACACGGTCAGGAAGCGTGGGAAGAGGACGGCCGCCACGCTCGCCTCGGCGATCACGATGACCACCGCGAGCCGTCGCACCAGCGCGCGCACGTCACCGAGGGAGATCGCGTGGGTCTCGGTCTGGGCGATGAGGCCGTTGCGCAGGCCCAGCTGACGCCCGACGACGATGAGCAGCACCGAGGCCAGCGTCATGATCCCGAAGCCGCCGACCTGGATCAGCCCGAGGATGATCGCCTGGCCGGCCGGCGTCCAGAACGTGGCGGTGTCGACCGTCGTCAGACCCGTCACGCACACCGCGGACACCGAGGTGAAGAGGGCGGGCAGGAACCCGCCGGAGCCCGGCTCGGTGCTCGCGAACGGCAGCGACAGCAGGACCGTGCCGATGGCGATGGTGGCCAGGAACGCCAACGGGACGACGCGGGTCGGCGTCAGCGTTCTCCTCACGACGTCCGACTGTAGACGTCGTCCGTGACGGCGGCGGCCGCCGCGCCCACGCTCAGAAGGTGAGGGCGAGGGCGGGGTCGCGCAGGAGCGCGGCGACGTCGGCCAGGAACTGCGAGCCCTGCTGGCCGTCGACGACGCGGTGGTCGAAGCTGACCGCCAGCGTCGTCACCCAGCGTGGCTCGATCCGCTCCGTGCTCGATCCCGCCTCCGGCCCGGCACCCGGGCTGCCGACGACCCAGGGACGTCGATCGATCTGGCCGACGCACAGGATGCCGGTCTCGCCCGGGTTGAGGATGGGCGTGCCCGCGTCGACGCCGAACACGCCGACGTTGGTGATCGTGAACGTTCCACCGCTCATCTGCGCCGGCTGCGTGCGACCCGCGCGTGCCGTGGCGGTGAGGTCGCCCAGCGCCTGCGCCAGCTCGACCAGGCTCATCCGGTCGGCGCCCGGGATGTTGGGCACCACGAGACCGCGGTCGGTGGCCGCGGCGACGCCGAGGTTGACCGAGCCCTTGAGCACGATCTCCTGCGCCTGCTCGTCCCAGCTGGCGTTCAGCTCGGGCGTGCGGGCCAGCGCCAGGCACACGGCCTTGGCCACGACCAGCGTCGGCGAGACCTTGACCTCGCGGAAGCGACGGTCGGCCTTGAGCCGCTCCACCAGCTCCATCGTGGCAGTGACGTCGAGCGTGACCCACTCGGTGACGTGCGGTGCCGTGAACGCCGAGCTGACCATGGCCTGGGCCGTGGCCTTGCGGACGCCCTTGACCGGGATGTGGGTGTCGCCCTCGGCGGACCTCACCGGTGCCGGTGCGGCCGGTGGCGTCGAGGTCGGCGCGGCGGACGGCTCCGGCCTGCGACCGGCGATGAACGCCTCGACGTCGGCGCGGGTGACCACGGGGCCGTCGCACGGGACCGTGGTGAGGTCCACGCCGTGGTCCTTGGCCAGCTTGCGCACGGGCGGCTTGGCCAGGGTGCGGGTCTCGACCCGCTGCGCGGGGGCCTGCTCGTGGCCGGTGACCGGCTCGGTCTCGTGAGCGGGCGCGGTGGGCACGGCCACGGAGCCGACCGGCTCGGCATCACCCTTGCGCCGACGTCGGCGCGTGGACGTGGTGCGCACCCCGTAGCCGACGAGCACGGGCTCGCGCGGTTCCTGAGCCTGTCGAAGGGTGTCCTCCACCGCCGGCTCCTCGGCGTCGTCCTCGACCGGGCGCTCGTCGGTGAGGTCGCGGGCGTCGTCGGGCACGACGGCTCCCGTCGGACCACCGATCGCGATGATCGGCGTGCCCACGGGCACGGTCGTCCCCTCGCGCACCAGCAGGGCCGTCACCTCGCCCGCGAACGGGCTGGGCAGCTCCACGACCGACTTCGCGGTCTCGATGTCGACGATCACCTGGTTCACCTCGACGACGTCGCCCACGGCGACGTGCCAGGTGAGCACCTCGGCCTCGGTCAGTCCCTCGCCCACGTCGGGCAGCCTGAATTCACTCATGCGATGTCCCCCGCTCTCAGAACGCCATGGCGCGGTCGACGGCGTCGAGCACACGGTCGAGGTCGGGCAGGAACTCCTCCTCCACCCGACTGGGTGGGTAGGGCATGTCGTAGCCGGTGACGCGCAGCACGGGCGCCTCGAGGGAGTAGAAGCACTCCTCCTGCACGCGGGCGGCGATCTCGGCACCGAGGCCGAGCGTGCGCGACGCCTCGTGCACCACGACGGCGCGACCCGTGCGACGGACCGACTCGTGCACCGGGCCGAGGTCGAGCGGGCTGAGCGTGCGCAGGTCGATGACCTCCAGGTCCACCCCGTCCTCGGCGGCGGCCTCGGCCGACTCCAGGCACGTGCGCACCATGGGTCCGTAGGCCAGCAGCGTGGCGTGACGGCCGTCGCGCACCACCTGCGAGGCGTGAAGCGGCGTGCTCTCCTGTCCGACCGGACCGGCGTCCCAGTAGCGACGCTTGGGCTCCATGAACACGACCGGGTCGTCGCTGGCGATCGCCTGCTGGATCATCCAGTACGCGTCGTGGGCGTTCGACGGGCTCACCACGCGCAGGCCGGCGGTCAGGCAGAACTGCGCCTCGGGGCTCTCGGAGTGGTGCTCGACCGCGCCGATGCCACCGCCGAACGGGATGCGGATGATGGCCGGCATCGTCACGACACCCTGGCTGCGGGCGTGCAGCTTGGCGACCTGGCTGACGATCTGGTCGTAGGCCGGGTACACGAAGCCGTCGAACTGGATCTCCACCACGGGGCGGTAGCCGCGCAGCATCATGCCGACGGCGGCGCCGACGATCCCGGACTCCCCGAGCGGGGTGTCGATCACGCGGTCCTCGCCGAAGTCCTTCTGCAGACCCTCGGTCACGCGGAAGACGCCGCCGAGCGGGCCGACGTCCTCACCCATGACGACGACCTTGGGGTCGTCCTCCATGGCGGCCCGCAGGCCGGCGTTGATGGCCTTGCCGAGGCTGAGCCGCTGGCCCACGGCCGAGGTGCGCTGCGGCGTCGTCGACGTCGTCATGCCGCACCGCCCTCGGTCTCGAACGAGGCCCGGTAGGCCAGGTACTCGGCCTTCTGCTCCGCCAGCTCGGGGTGCGCGTCGGCGTAGACGCCGTCGAACAGCGCGCCGAGGTCGGGCTCGGGCAGGGAGCGGCAGGCCTCGCGCAGGTGCGCACCGAGGTCCTCGGCCTCCGTCTGCAGGTCGGTGAAGAACGACTCGGGGGTGTCGACCTCGCGCAGGTACGTCTCCACCCGGGCCAGAGGGTCGCGGTGCTTCCACTCCTCCACCTCGGCGGTGTCGCGGTAGCGGGTGGGGTCGTCCGACGTCGTGTGCGCTCCCATCCGGTACGTGACCGCCTCGACGAGCGTCGGTCCCTCGCCGTCACGTGCCCGCTGGAGCGCCGCCTGGGTGACCGCGTGCACGGCCAGCACGTCGTTGCCGTCGACCCGCACGCCACCGAAGCCGTAGCCGGCGGCGCGCTGCACCAGCGGCACGCGGCTCTGGCGGGCCGTCGGCACCGAGATGGCCCAGTGGTTGTTCTGGCAGAAGAAGACGACCGGTGCGTTGAACGACGACGCCCACACGAACGCCTCGTGCACGTCGCCCTGGCTGCTCGCGCCGTCGCCGAAGTAGGCGAGAGCAGCGGCGTCGCGGGTCTGGTCGCCCGTGCCGACCACGCCGTCGCGCTGCAGGCCCATCGCGTAGCCCGTGGCGTGCATGGTCTGGGCGCCGATGATGATGCTGTAGAGCGCCATGCCGGTCTCGGCGGGGTCCCAGCCGCCGAGCTCGACGCCGCGGAACAGGCCGAGCAGCTTGGCCGGGTCGATGCCGCGGCACCACGCCACGCCGTGCTCGCGGTAGGTGGGGAACGCGAAGTCCTGCGCCGCGAGCGCGCGGCCGGAGCCGACCTGCGCGGCCTCCTGCCCGAGGCACTGCGCCCACAGGCCGAGCTCGCCGTGGCGCTGCAGGGCGTGCGCCTCGTGGTCGATGCGACGGACGAGGAGGAGGTCGCGGTACATCGCGCGGATGCTCTCGTCGTCGCCCTCGAAGGCGTAGCGCTCGTGCTCGACCCGACGACCCTCGGGAGTCAGCAGCTGGACGAGCTCGGTGTCGACGGTCGAGGGTGTGGCCACTCGCCGCGACCCGGCGTCCGTCGTGGACGTGGTCGGGGTGTGCAGGGGTACGGTCATGCGCTGTTCCTCTCGCTGCCGGCGCGGGGTCTCCACGTCGGTGGGGCGGTACGGGACCACCGGCCCGCAGTGGTGGCGCGGGAGTGGCGGTCGGTCGTGGCGTGACCGCAGTCACATCACGACGCCACGGTAACGCGTCGGGCCCACGTCGGCCAAGCCCCGCAGCCCCCGTGGGGCGCACGTTCACCGGATCGTCACCGGAGGCGACCGGGTCCTTCCTAGACTTCGGGGGTGGACCACCCCGTGATCCTCCTCGCGAGCAACGAGCACGCCTCGCTCCTCGACGACGAGTTCCGCCGCTACCACCGCGACTACGACGTGCGGATCGCTCGTACGTGCGCCGACGCCACCGCCCTGCTGGAGCGGCTGTGCGCCGACGGCCGCCAGGTGGCGCTCGTGGTGCAGGACGCCGCTCTCCCCGACGCCGACGTGTGGACGTCGTTCGCCACCTGGCGTCGGGTGGTGCCCACCGCACGCCGGCTCGTGACCGTCCCCTGGGACCGTTTCCTCGACGAGGGCGACCGGCTCCGCCCCGGCCTCGCGCACGGCAAGTTCGACGGCTACCTGCTCATGCCACGGGGCCTGCGCGACGAGGAGTTCCACGGCGCCGTCGGGGAGCTGCTGTCGGACTGGGGGTCCACCGTGGCGACGCCGGAGGTCGAGACGATGCAGATCGTCTCGGGCCCGTCCAACCCGCTCACGGCCGCCGTGCGCGACTTCGCCCAGCGGATGGGCATCCCGATGGGGGTGCACCACCCCGACAGCGACATCGGTCGCGCGGTGATGGCCGAGCTCGTCGAGGGCGGCGGCGAGCCCGGGGAGCCGGTGCTCGCCAGCGTGTACCGACCGCCCTTCGTGCCGACGTCGGTGCGCGAGGTCGCCCAGGTCATGTACGGCGGACCCGGTGAGACGGTGGTCGACGACGTCGTCGACGTCGCGGTGGTCGGCGCCGGACCGGCAGGCCTGGCCGCCGCCGTGTACGCGGCGAGCGAAGGGCTGAGCACCGTCGTGCTCGAGAGCGAGGCCATCGGCGGGCAGGCCGGCACCAGCTCGATGATCCGCAACTACCTCGGCTTCCCGCGCGGCGTCTCCGGCATGCGGCTGGCGCAGCGCGCGCGGTCGCAGGCGATCCGGTTCGGGGCGCGGTTCCTCACCGGGTGGGAGGTCGACGCGCTCCGACCGTGCGTCCCGTCGGCCCCGCACGCCGAGCGTGAGCACGTCATCACCACGGTGGGCGGCGGGCAGGTGCGCGCGCGGTCGGTCGTGATCGCGACGGGCGTGGCCTACCGCCACCTCGACGTCGCGTCGGTCGAGGCGCTCGTGGGTCGCGGGGTGCACTACGGGTCGGCGATGACCGCGGCGCAGGAGGTCGAGGGCCAGCCGGTGGTCGTGGTCGGTGGCGGCAACTCCGCCGGGCAGGCGGCCATCCACCTGGCGCGGTTCGCGTCGTCGGTGACCATCGTCGTGCGCCGCGACCTCGGCGAGACGATGTCGCAGTACCTCGTCGACGAGCTCCGCTGGAACGAGCGCATCTCGGTCCGGGTGGGCGTCGAGGTCGTCGACGGCGGCGGCGCGGGACAGCTGGAGTGGCTCGACCTGCGCACCAACGCCACGGGTGAGGTCGAGCGGGTCGTCGCGGCCGGGCTGTTCCTGCTGCTCGGCGCACGCCCGACGTGCAGCTGGCTGCCGGCCGAGGTCACGCGCGACCCCAACGGCTTCGTGCTCACCGGTCGCGACGTGCCGAAGGAGGCGTGGCTCGGCCCCGGCGGCGTGCCCGGCCCCTGGTCGGCCGAGGCGATCGTCCCGCCGGAGACCCTCGCCACCACCGCCCCCGGCGTCTTCGCCGTCGGCGACATCCGCGCCGGGTCGATGAAGCGCGTCGCCGCCGCCAGCGGCGAGGGCGCGTCGGTCGTCCCGCTCATCCACCGCTGGTTGGCGCCGTAGGCCCCGTCGGCGTCCTGGGTCTGGACCTGCGGCTGCGTCGCGTCGGCTGGGTCCGGGCCGGCGGCGGCGTTGCCTCGGCTGAGTCTCGTCCTGCGGCTGCGCTTCTGCCTCTGGTCCGGACCTGCGGCTGCGCTGCGTCGGCTGGGTCTCGCCCTGCGGCTGCGCTGCCTCGGCTGGGTCTCGTCTCGGTCTCCGAGAGGGCCTCGACCGGCGGCCGGGCTTCCGCTCGGCCAAGTCTCGGTGCTGCGGGCTGGTCCTGGGCCGTCGGAGGTAGGTGAGGCACCGAATCGAGAGGTCAGAGGTATCGGGAGTAGGTGAGGCACCGAATCGAGACGTCGGAGGTAGGTGAGGCACCGAATCGTGACGTCGGAGGTAGGTGACGCACCTCAAAGCACTCGTATTCGGTGCTTCTCCTACCTCTGACGGCCTCGACCGACGCACGATGAGGCAGTCGGGTGGTCAGGACGACCTGAACGCATCATCGTGCGTATCGGTGGCCCGAGAACCCAGGTCGAGTGCGCACCCACCGCCGGTCGAGGCCCCTTGCGGAGCGCAGGTCGACGCAGAGCCGAAGCAGCGCAGCCGCAGGTCCAGACCCCGCCGAGGCAGCGCAGCCGCAGGACGAGACCGAGTGGAAGCGACGCAGCCGCAGGTCGGGACCCGCCTACCGCCCCGTCAGGTGGCGCGCCGCGGCGTCCAGCAGGCGCTCGTTGGCCGCGTCGGTGCCGACGCTGATCCGCACGCCGCCGCCGTCGGCCACCGGTCCGGGGAAGGGTCGGACGGAGACGGGCCACAGTGCCTCAGCGAGGGCGGGGCCCTCGTCGGTGGCCAGCCACACGAAGTTCGCCTCGCTGTCGGGGACGGTCCAGCCTTGCCCCCGGAGGCCGTCGAGCAGCGTCGCGCGCCCCGCGACGACCAACTCGACGCGCTCGGCCAGCTCGTCGCGTGCCTCGAGCGACGCGACCGCAGCCGCCTGGGCGACGTCGGTGACGCTGAACGGAGGCGTCGCCTTGCGCGTCGCGGCAGCCACGTCGGCGTGGCCCACCAGGTAGCCGACGCGCAGGCCGGCGAGCCCGTACGCCTTCGAGAAGGTGCGCAGGACCACCACGTTGTCGAAGCGCGCCTGCAGCTCCAGGCCCCGCGCAGCGGCCGGGTCGCGCACGAACTCCACATACGCCTCGTCGACGACCACCAGCACCGACGGCGGCAGGGACTCGACGAAGCGCTCCAGCTCGGCGTGGCCGACGACCGGGCCCGTCGGGTTGTTCGGCGTGCAGACGACGACGACCTTCGTCCGGTCGGTGACCGCCGCGGCCATGGCGTCGAGGTCGTGCGTGGCGTCCGCGCGCAGCGGCACGCGCACGTGCGTGGCCCCCGTGACGGTGACGGCGATCGGGTACGCCTCGAACGAGCGCCATGCCGTGACCACCTCGTCACCCGGTCCGCAGTACGCGTCGAGCAGCGAGAACAGCACGGCCACCGAGCCTGTGCCCGCGGCGAACGCCTCGGTCGGGCGGTCCAGGTGGGTGGCCAGCGCCTCGTGCAGCCGCGTGACGCCGGCGTCGGGGTAGCGGTTGACGCGAGCCAGCTCGGCCGCGGCGCGCTCGACGACGCCCGGCAGCGGGGGGAAGGGGTTCTCGTTGCTCGAGAGCTTCAGCTCGTCGAGCTCGGCGGCGCGGCCGGCCTTGTAGCCGGGGATGGCGTCGACGACGGAGCGCGGCAGCGGGACGGTCATGGGCCGAGAGTAGCCGCGCGCCGCCGGACCGCGATGATGCTGTCGTGACCAGCGCCCGCCTCCCGCAGCCCGTGCGGTCACCCGTCGTCGGCTACGCGCTGGTCCTCACCGCGGCCGTCCTGTTCGGGCTCAACGCCGGCGCCTCCCGCATCCCCCTGCGCTCGGACACCGACGAGGCCACGTTCACGACGGTGCGCATCACCGGCGCGCTGCTCGTGCTCGTCGTCATCGCCCTCGTGGTCGACCGGTCCGCCCTCCGCCTGCCCGCCGTACGACGTCTTCCGCTGTTGATCGGCCTCGGTGTCGTCGGCATCGCCGGGCTGCAGGGGTTCTACAACGTCGCGATCAACCGGCTGCCGCTCGGCATCGCGCTGCTGCTGGAGTACACGGGTCCGGTGCTCGTGGTGCTGTGGGTGCGCTTCGCCCGACGCGAGCCGGTGCACGCCCGGATGTGGCCGGCCCTGGGGCTCACCCTGGTCGGGCTGGCGGTCGTGAGCCAGGTCTGGTCGGGCCTGGTGTTCGACGGGCTGGGGGTGGTCATGGCGCTCCTGGCGGCCGGCTGCTTCGCCGCCTACTTCCTGCTCGGCGAGGACGGCGGTGTCTCGGCCGAGCCGCTGCACCACATCCTGTGGGCGTTCGCGATGGCCGCGGTCCTCATGAACGTCGTCGCACCCGCCTGGGAGGCCGACGCGCTGGGCGCGGACGCGTCGATGCTCGGCCGTCTCTCCGACCTCACGGTCCCGGCGTGGCTGGCGATGGGCTGGGTCGTGGTGCTCGGCACCGTCGCGCCGTTCTTCCTGCTGCTGCTCGCGCTGCGCGCCCTGCCGGCCACCGTCGTGAGTGTGGTGGCCATGCTCGAGCCCGTCGTCGCGAGCGTCGTCGGCTGGGGCTGGTACGCCGAGTCGCTCACCGCCGTCCAGCTGGGTGGCGTCGTGCTGGTGCTGGTCGGGATCGTGCTGGCGCAGACCGCCCGGCGCGACCACCCGCACGAGCTGCCGCCCCTCACCTAGCCGCACGTTCTCCCCGCTCCCGCACGGGAAGCAAGCCGTGCGGACGGAGGTTTCCCGTGCGTGGCGGCAGATTCCCAGGTCGCCCTGGGAATCTGCGGGACGGGAGGGGGGGACCACCGTCCCCGGCGCATCCCGCGGGGGGGG
>NZ_JANLGG010000012.1:0-4663 GCF_024655735.1 Aeromicrobium sp. 50.2.37 | reverse complement strand
CGCCCCCCCCCGCCCCCCCCCCCCCCCCCCCCCCCCCCCCCCCCCCCCCCCGGGACGGGAGGGGCGGAACACGTTCCGCGGCGAATCGCGCGGGGGGCGGGGCGACTGCCATGATCGACGCATGCTCTCTCGACTCCTCACCTCCTGGGTGCTCGGCGCGGCGGCGCTGGCCACGGCCGCGTGGCTGCTCGGCACGCACATGAGCATCGGCACGGCGAGCGACACGACGTCGGACCGGCTCGTCACGCTCGCGATCGTCGCGGCCATCTTCGCCGTGGTGAACACGTTCATCGCGCCGATCATCAAGGTGCTGTCGCTGCCGTTCATCATCCTCTCGCTGGGTCTGGCGCTCGTCGTCATCAACGCCGGCCTGCTGCTGCTGACGTCACGCATCGCCGACTCCCTCGACGCCCCGTTCTTCATCGACGGCTTCTGGTGGGCGGTGCTGGCCTCCATCGTGATCTCGGTCGTCAACGCCGTGCTCGGCGCCTTCGCGGGGGACTGAGCGCATGAGCGAGCGACCCCTGCGCATCGAGGTCACCTGCCTGGGCAACATCTGCCGCTCCCCCATGGCGCACGTGGTGCTCGAGCAGCGGCTCGCTGACGCCGGCCTGGCCGACGACGTCGTGGTCACGTCGTCCGGCACCGGCGGGTGGCACGAGGGCGAGCCGATGGACGAGCGCGCCGCCACCGCACTGACCGCTGCCGGGTACGACCCGTCCCGGCACCGCGCCCGCACGTTCACCACCGACACGTACGCCGAGGCCGACCTCATGCTCGCGATGGACGCGCGCAACCACGCCGACATGACCGAGCTCGCCCCCACCGTGGCCGACGCCGAGCGCGTGCGGATGTTCCGCTCGTTCGACCCGGAGGCCGCGCCGGGCGACGACGAGGTCGAGGACCCCTGGTACGGCGGGGCCGAGGGCTTCCAGCAGGTGCTCGCCATGGTGGAGCGGACCAGCGACGCCGTCGTGGCCGCCGTACCGCGGCTCCGTGCCGACCTCACCGGGTAACCTCGCGGCCATGGCACGGATGACGGGGACGGCAGCGCGCGCAGAGGCGCTCATCGGGCACGGGGTGGTCGCCACGACCCCCGTGGCGGGTGGCGACATCTGCACGACCACCCGGCTCCGGCTCAGCGACGGCCGCACCGCGGTCATCAAGACCCGCCCCCAGGCCCCGGCCGGGTTCTTCGCACGCGAGGCCGCCGGACTGCGCTGGCTGGCCGAGGTGTCCGACGGGGCGAAGGTGCCCGAGCTGCTCGGTGCCGACGACGAGTGCGTGGTGCTGGCCTGGGTCGAGCCCGGCAAGCCGACCGTCGAGGCCGCCGAGCGGTTCGGCCGGGCCCTGGCCCGCACCCACGCCGCCGGGTCCCCCACGTTCGGCGCCGACGTCGATGGCTTCATCGGGCTCGCCCCGCTGCCCAACCGCCCGCTCGAGACGTGGCCGGAGTTCTACGCGTCGCGCCGGGTCATGCCCTACGTGCGTGCCGCGGTGCAGCGCAAGGCGCTCACGAAGGAGCAGGCCGGCACGATCGAGCGCACGATGGGCCGCATCCGTGAGATCGCCGGGCCGGCCGAGCCGCCCGCCCGCATCCACGGCGACCTCTGGTCGGGCAACGTCGTGTGGGGCACCGACGGACAGGCCTGGGTCATCGACCCGGCCGCGCACGGCGGGCACCGCGAGACCGACCTGGCCATGCTGGCGCTGTTCGGGCTGCCGCACCTGCAGCGGGTGCTCGAGTCCTACGAGGAGCAGGCTCCGCTCGCCGACGGGTGGCAGGCCCGCGTCCCGCTGCACCAGCTGCACCCGCTGCTGGTGCACGCCGTGCTGTTCGGCGGCACCTACGGCGCCCGCGCCACCGCCGCCGCGCAGGCTGCGCTCCACCCGCCCGGCGACTGACCGGCCAGGACCCACCGCAGGACTCGACGGCGAACTCAGCCGATTCTCACCAGGGTTGGGCACACTGGACCCATGCGCATCCTGGTGGTCGACGACGACCGCGCCGTCCGTGACTCGCTGCGGCGCTCGCTGGAGTTCAACGGCTACACCGTCGAGCTGGCCTCCGACGGCGCCGAGGCGCTCGCCGTGGTGCCCCGCACCGACCCCGACATCATCGTCATGGACGTCATGATGCCGCGGCTCGACGGGCTCGAGGCCACCCGTGCACTGCGCAGCGCGGGCAACGACGTGCCGATCCTCGTGCTCACCGCGCGCGACGCCGTGAGCGACCGCGTCGACGGTCTCGACGCCGGCGCCGACGACTACCTGACCAAGCCGTTCGCCCTCGACGAGCTGCTGGCCCGCGTGCGCGCCCTGCTGCGCCGCTCGGCCCGCCAGGCCGAGCTCGAGGCCGACGAGCAGCCGCTGGAGTTCGCCGACCTGACCCTCGACCCGGTCACCCGCGACGTGACCCGCGGCGAACGCGCCATCTCCCTGACCCGCACCGAGTTCGCCCTGCTCGAGCTGTTCATGCAGCGCCCGAAGCGCGTGCTGGAGCGGTCGTACATCCTCGAGGAGGTGTGGGGCTTCGACTTCCCCACCACCGCCAACTCGCTCGAGGTCTACGTCGGCTACGTGCGTCGCAAGCTCGAGGCCGAGGGCGAGGCACGGCTCCTCCACACGGTGCGCGGCGTGGGCTACGTGCTCCGCGAGACGCCGCCCTGATGACGGCCTCGTCCCCCGACGCCTCCCGTCCCGCCACGACGAGCGTCCGCCCGTCGGGGGTCGACGCGGCGAGCGGTGACACCTCGCCCGCCGAGGGAGCCTCGCGGACGACCGGCGTGGTCGACGCGGCCAGGCGGCGGATCCACCCGTACACCGCGCGGGCCTCGCTGGCCCTGCGCGTCGCCCTGCTGACCACGGGCGCGGTCGCGGCGGTGCTGGCCGTCGCGAGCGCCACGGTCTACATCACGGTGCGGGCCGAGCTGGAGGGCTCGCTCGACGCCTCGTTGGTGAAGCGGGCCGACGCGGCCGTGTCGGCCGGCTACTCCCCGTCGTCGATGTCGGCGGCCGACGTCGACCTGCTCTCGGTGTTCGGGATCCGGTTCATCTCGGTCGAGGGCGGCAAGATCTTCACGGCGCAGACCCGCTCGAACGTGCCGTACGACCAGCGCGAGATCGCCGTGTCGCTGGGCGAGGAGACGACGTCGCAGCGCACGGCGCGCATCGGTGGCGTGCCGTACCGCATCGTGGCCGTCCAGGCCGGTCCCGGGCAGGCCCTGGTGCTGGCGCAGTCGATGGAGTCGACGCAGCGCTCGCTCGACCGGCTGCAGCTGATCCTGCTGCTCACGAGTGCCGTCGGCATCCTCGTGGCCGGCGTGGCTGGCTGGGTGGTGGCCACCAACGGGCTGCGGCCCGTCCGCCGGCTCACCGCCGCCACCGAGCGCGTGGCCCGCACCGCGGAGCTGAAGCCGATCGAGGTCACCGGGTCCGAGCACGACGAGCTGGCCCGGCTCACGTCGTCGTTCAACCAGATGCTCATGGCGCTCGACGCCTCGCAGCAGCGCCAGCGCCAGCTCGTCGCCGACGCGGGCCACGAGCTGCGCACCCCGCTCACCAGCCTGCGCACCAACATCGAGCTGCTGGGCCAGGCGACCGAGCGGCAGGATCGCACGCTGAGCCTGGAGCAGCGTCGCGAGATCATGGACGACGTGCGGGCCCAGCTGGGCGAGCTGACCAACCTGGTCGGCGACCTGGTCGAGCTGGCGCGCGACGAGCCCCTGCACCGGGCACCCGAGCCGCTCGACCTCGTCGACGTGGTGGAGCAGGCGCTGGAGCGGGTGCGGCCCCGCTCGACCGGGCTGACCTTCGACGTCCGTCTCGAGCAGTGGGACGTGATCGGGGAGGCCCACGTGCTCGAGCGCGCCGTGACGAACCTCCTCGACAACGCGGTCAAGTGGAGCCCGGACGGCGGCAGGGTCACCGTCGCCCTGCACGAGGGCGTGCTGACCGTCCGTGACGAGGGTCCGGGCATCGCCGCGGAGGACCTGCCGCACGTCTTCGACCGGTTCTTCCGCTCCACCGAGGCGCGCACCATGCCGGGGTCGGGGCTGGGTCTGTCGATCGTGCAGCAGGCGGCGGTGCGCCACGGCGGTGCCGTGCACGCGGAGTCGCCCGAGAGCGGCGGCACGGTCGTCACGTTCTCGCTGCCGTCGGCGGCCGAGCGCGACGACGACACGCCGCTCTGACCTGCGGCGTCGGGCCACAGGAACCGCGATCTTCTTCCGTCGCTCACACGCGCCGCTCAGCGCGCTCTCAGTGATCGGGGAGAATGTTGTTCCATGACCGACCAGAACGATCCCTTCGCCGATCGCCCCTACTCCCCCCCGACGCAGCGCGGGGCCGGCGATGCGCCCTCCTCGGGCGCGGAGGGCACCCCGGGCACTGCCCCCGAGCAGCACCTGCCCCAGCAGCCCGCCGACGCTCAGATCACGCCCGAGCAGGCGACCGGTGAGCCGCAGCCCGGTGGCCACCCGGCCGACCACGAGCCGACGGTGCAGACCCCCGTCGAGCAGGCCTCGGCCCCCGACCGCACCGGCACCCCGGTCCCCCCGGAGTACGCGCACCGCTACGAGGCGCCCGCCGCGCCCGCGGCCGGCCACCCCGGCGCCGAGCCCACCGTCGTGCTCCCGGCCGGGGCCGGTGGCAGCCAGCAGCC
>NZ_JANLGG010000011.1:0-104959 GCF_024655735.1 Aeromicrobium sp. 50.2.37 | reverse complement strand
ATCCTCGGCGCCTGAGACCAACCCGTTGCACCCACGACACGAATCCGCCCATCAGCTGATGGGAATCACCGGGACGGGTCAGAGGTCGCTGGAGACGCTCCAGATGTTCACGCCGTCGACGGTGCCGGCGAGGTCGTCGATGCGCGACAGCTCGTCGTCGCTGAAGTCGACGTTCGCCGCGGCGGCGAGGTTCTCGTCCAGCTGCTCGGTCGAGGAGGCGCCGATGAGCGCCGACGTGACGCCGCCGGGCCGCAGCACCCACGAGATCGCGAGCTGGGCGAGGGTCTGGCCGCGCTCCTCGGCGATCGCGTTGAGCCCACGCAGACGCTCCACCATGTCGGGCGTGACGACGTCGTCGGTGAAGGAGCCGCGCTCGCCCGAGCGCTCCGCCGGCTCGTCGCCCAGGTACTTCGAGGTGAGCAGGCCCTGGGCGAGCGGGGTGAAGCCGATCGAGCCCATGCCGTGCTCGTCGAGGACCGACAGCAGGCTCGACCCACCCCCGGCGCCGGTCGCGCCGAACCCGGCGGGGCGCGCATCGGTGCTGCCGGACTCGATCCAGCGGTTGAGCATCGAGTACGACGGCTGGTGGATCACCAGCGGCGTGCCCAGGTCGCGGGCCACCGCGACCGCCTCCGCCGTCATCTCCGGCGAGTACGACGAGATGCCGACGTAGAGCGCCTTGCCCTGGCGGACCGCGGTGTCGAGCGCGCCGATCGTCTCCGCGACCGGCGTGCCGGGGTCGGTGCGGTGGGAGTAGAAGATGTCGACGTACTCGACGCTCATCCGCTCCAGCGACGCGTCGAGGCTGCTGAGCAGGTACTTGCGCGACCCGAGCTTGCCGTAGGGCCCCGGCCACATGTCCCAGCCGGCCTTGCTCGAGAGCACCAGCTCGTCGCGGTACGGCTTGAAGTCGGTGCGCATCATCCGCCCGAAGTTCTCCTCCGCCGAGCCGTACGGCGGGCCGTAGTTGTTGGCGAGGTCGAAGTGGGTGACGCCCTTGTCGAACGCGTGCCGCAGGATCTCCCGCTGCGTCGCGAACGGCCGGTCGTCACCGAAGTTCCACCACAGCCCCAGCGAGATCGGCGGCAGCAGCAGGCCGCTCGTGCCGACCCGGCGGTAGTCCAGGTGGGTGTACCGGTCCTCGGCGGCGACGTACGGACGGTGGGTCTCGGGCACGGCGTCGGCCCAGTAGCGCTCCTCGGTCATGACCCCGACGCTACCGAGGCACGCCACTCCTCACCCGTCGAGCCGATCGTGGGAGGGTGCGGGCATGGTCGTGGCGATCGCGGTGCTGGGCGCGCTGACGTTCCTGGCGGTGGTGAAGGTGCTGCAGCCCACCCTGCTGGCCCACCGTGCACGTGGGCTCGACGACGCCGAGCTGGAGCGTGCGGCACCGTTCCTGCGTCGTGACGACGCGGTGCTGCCCGCGAGCGCCTTCGCGGTGTGCGTGGTCGCCTGCGGTTCGGCCTTCGTGTCGCTCGACGGGTCCTGGGCCCTGTGGCTGGCGGCCGCGGGTGCGGCGGTGGCGCTCGGTGCGGCCGGGCGCGGATCGGCACCACGGGTCGACGCGGTGCTGCGGGCCCGCGGCGTGCCGCTCGGAGGTCGCCCTCGCTACGTCTGGCTCGACCTGACCACGGCGCTCTTCGCGACGACCTGGATCGTGCGGCTCCTGGCCACCCACGCCGCGTTCGAGCCCCTCGCCGTCACCCAGCTGGTGCTTCTGCCGGCCCTCACGGTCTGCGCCGGCGTCGCGGCGTGGGTGGCCCTCCGCGACCCGGCTCGGTGAGCGGCGTCCCAGCGTCTCGGGTGGAACGGGTTCCGACTCGACGTGACGGATCGCCCCCGAGCCGTCACCCTGGACCCATGAAGACGGTGATCGGGGTCGTGGTCGGCACCTGCGCCGTCGCGCTCGTCGCCGCCGCGGCGCTGGGGAAGGCGCCGCTCCTGGTGCTGCCGACCCCGTGGGGCGTCGGCCTCATCGGCGTGGCCATGCTCGCCGTCCTCGCCCAGCCGTCGGCGGCCCGGTCGGCCCGCACGGCCGCCGTGGGCCTGGCCACCGTCGGCTCCGCGGGTGCGGTCGTCGCATGGGTGGCCTGGCTACGCGGCTTCTCGCACGACAACGCGGTCGGTGGCGCTCCCGACGCGATCGACTCCATGGTCGACCTCGGCTCGTCCACCGCTGCGCTCGCCCTCGCCGCGCTGCTGGTGATCGCCGGCTCCGCCTCGTCGATGCCCGGACGCGACCGACCCGACGCCGAGACCACCCCGCTCAACGCCGGCGCCTGAGCTCCTGGACCAGCGGCCGGTCACGACGGGCCGCTTCCGATCAGGCTGGACCGATCAGTGAGGGCGCAGAACGACCAGCGGGACCGGCGTCTCCACACCCGGCCACGTGCCCTCGAGGACCGGCCCGCCCTCGGGCACGGCCTCGTCGAGCACCCGCCGCACGAGCAGGTCGCCGACGGACGTGACCACGACGGTCACGTCGCCCTCCTCGCGGACGTCGACCAGCCCGACCGAGCCGGGATGGGCCTCGTGGCCGGTCCCACGAACCCGGACCGAGGGGTCGACGACGCTCGACGTGCCGTCGGGGAGCTCGCGCACCAGCTCGGCCTGAGTGCCACCGGCGAGGACGGCCGCCGCGAGCGCCGCCACGTGGACGGGGTCGCCGCACCCGTCGTAGACCCACCGCTGACCGAGCACCGAGTGCTCCATGGTGGCCACGAGGTACGGGTCGGCGCCGGCCAGCGGCGCTCCTCGGTACGTCAACGGGACCTGCACGACCGTGCCGTCGGCAGTGCGGACGAGGTGCGTCTCGAGGCCGACCTCGCCGTCGGGATCCTCCAGCCGGTAGGCGCCGAGCACCTCGATCTCGCCGTCACCGGCCCAGGGCCGGTCCGCGAGGTAGGTCGCGAGGACCTCGGGCTTGGTCGGACGGATCTGCGCGCCGCCGTGCAGGAGTGCCATGGGGCGAACCTACGCTCCGGGGCTCACCGCAGGCGGGTGATCTCGACCGAGACGAACAGCTCGGACTCGCCCTGCGTGGAGTAGATGCCGCGCAGCGGGGTGCTGTCGGAGTAGTCGCGTCCACGGGCCACGAGCACGTGGCGCTCGCCGGGCACCACGGCGTTGGTCGGGTCGAAGCCGCGCCAGTCGCCGTCCCAGTACTCGATCCACGCGTGCGACTCGCCCTGCACCGTCTCGCCCACGACGGGCTCGGACGCCGGGTGCAGGTAGCCGGACACGTACCGGGCCGGGATGCCCGCCCGTCGCAGTGCGCCGACCGTCACGTGCGCGAGGTCCTGGCAGACGCCCGCACCGGCCCGCCACGCCTCGGCGGCGGTGGTGGACACGACCGTCGCCCCCGGCAGGTAGCGCAGGTGGCCGTGCACGAGGCCGAAGACCGCGGCCGCGTACTCGCCCGGCGTCGCCGAACCGGCCCGCAGGTCGTCGAGCTGCGCCTCGAGGGCGATGTCGGGCCGGACCCAGTCGTCCAGGACCAGGAACTCGCACCACTCGTCGGACACGGCCGGCAGGGCGTCCCAGCCCACCGTCGGCTCGTCGACCGGGTGCGGGGTGCTCTCGACCGTCGACGTCGCGACCACGGTGAGCGCGTCGTGCGGCTCGTGCACCTCGAACGCGGTGACCACGGTCCCCCAGTAGTCGCGGTACTCCTGCGACCAGGCCGTGGGGGTCACCTCGATGCGCGAGCGCAGCACGAACTGGTCGGACGTCGTCAGCGGCGTCAGGCGCGCCTCGTTGTAGGAGGCCGCCGCACCCTCGTCGTACGTGAAGCCGGTGACGTGGCGGATGCGCAGCTGCATGGGACGACCCGAGCCGCCGCCCTGCGTCTGGGACTGGACCTGACCGTTCACAGCGCCACCCCACCCGTCCACGCGTGGTTCTCCGAGTGCGAGAAGTAGCGCGCCGAGACCGCCTCGCTGGCCGCCCCGCAGGTGCGCTGGAGCCGCTCCATCTCGATCGGCATCGCCTCGACGATCTCGGCCAGGGGCCGGTACTCCAGCTCGGTGCGCGCCCGACCGAGCAGACGCTGCGCCTCGTCGCCGAACCCTGACCGCTGGCCACGGGCCTCGAGGCGGCTCAGTGCTCGTTCGGCCTCCATCAGCGCCGAGACCACCGACCGCGGGAACCAGCGGTCGAGCAGCAGGAACTCCGCCGCCTGGCGGTCGCCGTCGAGCCCGCGGTACGCCCGGATGAACGCCTCGTAGGCCCCGCAGGCGCGCAACGTCGTGGGCCACGCGACCTGGGTGTCCGACGCGAGCGCCGCGGTCGAGAGCAGCCGAGCGGTCATGTCGACCCGCTCGATGCTGCGACCGAGCACGAAGAAGTTCCAGCCCTCGTCGCGCGGCATGGTGCCGTCGGCGATGCCGTTGATCATGGCCGTGCGGTTGCGCACCCACGCGAACATGTCCGGCGGCCGCTTCGTGCGCGCCGACGGCAGCCCACGCCACATGGTGTTGATCGACGCCCAGATGTCGGTCGACAACGTCTCGCGGGCACCGCGGGCCCCCTCGCGCGCGGCCGTGATCGCCGCGGCGATCGAGCTGGGCGAGTCGACGTTGTGGGCCAGCAGGTCGAGGATCGTCCACCGGTTGATCGACCCGGCGTAGTCCTCGACGCCCATGACGCTCAGCAGCTGCTCGCACGACGCGGCCTCGTCGATGGCCGGGTCCTCCACCAGCACCTGCAGCTGGACGTCGAGGATGCGCGCGGTGTCATCGGCGCGCTCGAGGTAGCGGCCGATCCAGAACAACGACTCGGCAATGCGGCTCAGCATCCGCCCGCCACCTCTCGCTGGGGGTCATCGGCGGGCTCGAGGTAGCGGCCGATCCAGGACAACGACTCGGCGATGCGGCTCGGCATCAGGCACCTCCACCGATCTGGGACTGGGTCTGCCCGTCCTGGGTCTGCGTCTGGACGGACCGCTTGGGCACCTTGTCCGACACGTCGTCGTCCTCGTCGACCGTGTCCTTCGGGTCGGCGGGCGTGAAGGGGTCCGCCAGCACCCAGGTGTCCTTGGAGCCACCGCCGCGCGAGGAGTTCACGATCAGCTCGCCCTCGGGCAGCGCCACGCGCGTGAGGCCGCCGGGCAGCACGTACACGTCGTCGCCGTCGTTCACCGCGAACGGACGCAGGTCGACGTGCCGCGGCCGGATGCCCTGCTCCACGAGCGTCGGGACGGTCGACAGCGACACGACCGGCTGGGCGATCCACGCGCGCGGGTCGGCGTGGATCTTGCCGCGCAGCTCGTCGAGCTCCTCGGCCGACGCCGCCGGGCCGATGACGATGCCCTTGCCGCCGGACCCGTCCACCGGCTTGAGGACCAGCTCGTCGAGCCGGTCGAGGACCTCCTCGCGCTGGTCGGCATCGCCCAGGCGCCAGGTGTCGACGTTGGAGAGGATGGGGTCCTCGCCCAGGTAGTAGCGGATGAGGTCGGGGACGTAGGTGTAGATCAGCTTGTCGTCGGCCACGCCGTTGCCCACGGCGTTGGCGATCGTCACGTTGCCCGCGCGGGCCGCGTTCACGAGGCCGGGGACGCCGAGCACCGACTCGGGGACGAACTGCATCGGGTCGAGGTACTCGTCGTCGATGCGCCGGTAGATGACGTGCACCGGCTCCAGCCCGCGGGTGGTGCGCATGGACACGCGGCCCTGCTGGCAGACCAGGTCGCGGCCCTCGACCAGCTCGACACCCATCGTGCGCGCGAGCAGCGTGTGCTCGAAGTAGGCGGAGTTGTAGACGCCCGGGGTGAGCACCACGACGTTCGGGTCGCTCACGCCCGACGGTGCCGACGCCCGCAGCGCGGCGAGCAGGTTGCGCGAGTACTGCTGCACCGGGCGGATGCGGTGGTCCGCGAAGACCTCCGGCAGCGCGGCGGACATGGCCGGCCGGTTCGTCATGACGTAGGAGACGCCCGACGGGACGCGGCAGTTGTCCTCCAGCACCCGGAACCGGCCGTCGCCGTCGCGGATGAGGTCGATGCCGGAGATGTGCACCCGCACCCCGTTGGGAGGCTCCAGCCCGGCCACGACGCGGTGGTAGTGCGGCGACGTCAGCACCGTCTCGCGCGGGACGACGCCGTCGGTGAACACCTCGCCCGGGCCGTAGACGTCGGCCAGGAACGCCTCGAGCGCCTTGACCCGCTGCCGCACGCCCGTGTCGACGTGCGCCCAGTCGGCCGCCTCGATGATCCGGGGGACGATGTCGAGCGGGAAGGGCCGCTCCTCGCCCCCGACGCCGAACGTGACGCCCTGGTCGAGGTAGGCCGACGCGAGCGACTCCGCACGCGAGCGGATCTCCTCGTTGCCCATCTGCGAGAAGGCGGAGTGCACCCGGGCGTACTCGCTGCGCAGGCTGTCGCCGTCGAACATCTCGTCGAACCCGGCCACGGGTCCGTAGCCGTCGAAGAGGTGCGCGTCGCTCACGTGGCCACCCTAGGCAGAGGAGGTGTCGGTCGTGTTTCGTCTCCTGTCTAGCGGACCCGGCCCCGTCGTGCACCCCCGCCGGGGATCGCGCGGACGGCCACCGAGTCGCATCGAGGGCACAGGACTCCTAGGGTCGAGCCATGAGCGACGACGGGGGCGGACCGGACGAGAAGCCCGGCATCAAGGAGCGGATCGCTGCGACGAGCCCGTTCCTGGCCCACGTGATCCGGATGCTCGACCACTACGGACAGCGCCGCGGGAACCTGGCCGCCGGTGGGGCCACCTACTTCGGCTTCCTCAGCTTCTTCCCTCTCCTGGCGGTCTCGTTCGCGGTCGTCGGCCAGCTGGCCGAGGTCTACCCCGACGCCCAGCAGGACTTCGTCGACGCCCTCGGCGGCGTGCTGCCGGGGATCGTGTCGGTCGACCCGGCGCCCGGGCGCATCGCGCTCTCCGACATCGCCTCCAACGCGCCCGCCATCTACACGATCGGTCTGGCCACGGCGCTGTACGCCGGGCTCAACTGGGTCAGCGGGCTGCGCGACGGGCTCAACCAGATGCTCGACCTGCCCACCACGGAGGCCGGCAACATCGTCAAGGCCAAGGGAACCGACCTGGTGACCCTCGTCGTGCTGGGCTTGGTGCTCGTGGCGTCGGTGTCGATCGGTGGTCTGCCGGTCGCGCTCGGGTCGACGATCCTCGACGCGATCGGCCTGTCCGGCGTGGTCGGCACCGTGCTGCTGACGATCGTCTCGGTCGCGGTCGGCGTGGCCGTCAGCACCCTGCTGTTCTGGGCAATCTTCCGCCTGCTGCCGAAGCCCGACCTCCCGGCCGCTGCCCTGTGGCGCGGCGCGCTGTTCTCGGCGGTCGGCTTCGAGCTGATCAAGCAGTTCGCCAGCCTGATCCTCCGTGGCGCGAGCTCGGTGCCCGTCGCCTCGCTCGCGATCGCACTGACCCTGGTCGTCTGGATCTACTACTTCTCCCGGCTCGTGATGTACGGCGTCTCGTGGGCCTGCACCGACGAGGTGACCCTGGCCGAGATCGCCGCGCTCGAGGGCGCGACGCGCGGTGAGGACGGGCGCGACGGGGTGGTCGACGACGACGGGGCGTGGGTCGAGGACGACGTGGTGAAGGTCGAGCCGGCCGACGTCGGCTACGTGCGTCCGCTGGCCGTCGGGTTCGGCCTGGGCGCCCTGCTCGGTGGGTTCCTCGGCCGGTCCACGCGCGACGACTGAGCCGGGCCGTACCCTGGGGCGGTGAGCGACCAGGCCGAGGGCGACGTCCGGCGCGCGGTGTCCCGCACCATGAGCGCCGAGGAGACGGCCGCGCTGCAGAAGGTGCGCCGTCGCACGACCGCCATCTGCTTCTTCGTCGTGGCGATCCACGGCGTCATCGGTCTCGTGGTGGTGGCCGAGGTCATCGCCGGCCAGGACCGCCGCGGCGGGGCGATCGTGCTCGTGGTCATGTCGGCCCTGCTCGCCGTGGGCATCAGCATCGCCACCCGGGCGATCCTCGCCGCGACGCCCTACCTCTCGTGGCCGTGGGCGCTCGTCTCCCTCGTGCCCTCGGCCGCCGGGCTCTTCTGGGTGCTCTGACCACCCACCCGACACGTCGTCCTCGCCCCCCGAAGTCGGGCGCGGCGGCTACGCTGGTCGCGGAAAGGGTGCGCCCATGGCCGACCACGTGCTCGTCCTCAACGCCAGCTACGAGCCGCTGCAACGTGTCTCGCTGCGCCACGCCATCAAGATGCTCGTGCGCGAGGTGGCGGTCATCGAGGAGGAGGACGAGGGCACGTTCGGCCCGTTCCCCAAGCCCAAGGTGCTGCGGCTGGTGCGCTACGTCGTGACCCGCTGGCGACATCGCCGGGGTCACCTGTGCACCAAGTCGGCCGTCAAGGCGCGCGACAAGATGTGCGGGTACTGCGGTGGCCGGGCCGAGACCGTCGACCACATTGTCCCGCGCAGCCGCGGGGGCACGCTCAGCTGGGAGAACGCCGTGGCCGCGTGCCTGCGCTGCAACCACCGCAAGGCCGACCGAACCCCCGCCGAGGCCGGCATGACGCTGCTCGTCACCCCCGCCGTCCCGCCACCGGGGTTCCTCGTCGGCTGACCGGTCGTCCCGTCGCTGCGTGGCGCCCACCGGGCCAGGCGCCGCGTCCTACGATGGGAGCGCACACGGAAGAGGTGGCGATGACCGAGCGGCGGGCCCTGGGGGCCGGTGACGAGCTCGACGGGCGCTACGTGCTGCAGGACCTCGTCACCGAGAAGCTCGGCGCCAGCACCTGGCGTGCGCACGACACCGTCCTGGCGCGCAACGTCGGCATCGAGATGCTGCCGAGCACCGACCCGCGTGCCGACAACTTCCTCGAGGCCGCCCGCCAGTCGACCACCGTCACCGACCCCCGCTTCCTGCGCGTGCTCGACCTCGTGGAGTCCGACCACGACCACCACGTCGTCGTCCGGGAGTGGGCGCGGGCCTTCCCCCTCGACCAGCTGCTGCGGCAGTCGGCGCTGCCGAACCGCCGCGCGGCCACCGTGGTCGCCGAGGTCGCCGAGGCACTGGCCCACGCCCACGAGAAGAACCTCTTCCACCGACGACTGACCCCGCACCACGTGCTGCTCAAGCAGACCGGTGCCGTGCGCATCGTCGGTCTGGGGGTGGCCACCGCCCTCGCCCCCGCCGGTCATCGCGACACCTTCGACGACCTGCAGGCGTACGAGCAGATGGACGTCGAGGCCCTGGGCAAGCTGCTCTACGCCTGCCTGGTGAGCCGGTGGCCCGGAGTCCCCGTCGACGGCCTGCGGTCGGCCCCCGTCGAGCACGGCCGGCTCCTGCGCCCCCGACAGGTGAGGGCCGGCGTCTCGCGCGACGTCGACGCCGTGTGCGACCGGATCCTCGGCCGTCCGCCGATGCACCACCGCACCCCGCTGCGCACGGCCGCCGACATCGCCCGGGCCCTGCGGCTGACCGGTGAGGACGAGTCGGAGGTGGACGACCCGAGCCCGCTGCACATCTCGTCGCCCGACCTGCTGCGGCTCGACCCGGTGATCGTGCCGGCCGGGCCACCCCCGGGCCTGGAGCCGCCACGCCGCCGACCCAAGGCCTTCGAGCCGGCCCCGCCCACCACCTTCGAGCGGGGTGTCTCCCGCGCCAGGCGAGCCACGTCGACCGGTGATCGCAAGCTCGTGCTCGCCGGCATCGCCATGGTGCTCCTGATCGCTGCCGGACTGGCCTTCGTGGTCGGACGGTCCACCGACGACGACGCCCCCGTCGCCGGGACCACCACCGGTGGCGATCGCACCGCGGTCGAGACCCTGCCGGTGGTCGACGTCCGGGACCTCGATCCCCAGGGAGAGGACGGCGAGGAGAACCCGGACGAGGTGGCGCTGGCCGTCGACGGGGACCCCGACACGGCCTGGCGCACCTCGACCTACTTCAACCGCGCCGATCTCGGCGGCCTCAAGGACGGCGTCGGGCTGGTGCTCGACCTCGGTGGCCCGCGGGAGGTCGAGTCGGTGCGTGTGCTCCTCGGCGGTGCAGGCACGTCGCTGTCGGTGTACGCCTCCAGCCCCGGGGGCGACGTGCCCACGCGGCTCGCCGACCTGCAGCGCATCGCGGCGCTCGACGATGTCGGCAGCGACGTCACGGTGAGCTTCCCCGAGGGCACCTACACGCGTCGGATCGTCCTGTGGCTCACCCGGCTCCCCGAGGTCAGGCCCGGCGACTTCCAGGGCGAGGTGCGTGAGGTCACCGTGCAGGGCCGCCGCTGACCCGTGAGGTCGACGGTGCCTGGAATGTTCGGCACCTAGACTGCGTTGCAGCAGGAAGAGACTCGTCTACGAGAAGGCATCCATGAGCACCCAGTCGTCCACCGATGGCGTCCGCAACCTGATCATCATCGGCTCCGGCCCGTCCGGCTACACCGCGGCCGTGTACGCCGCCCGCGCCAACCTGGAGCCCCTCGTGTTCGAGGGCTCGGTCACCGCCGGTGGTGCCCTCATGAACACCACCGACGTCGAGAACTTCCCCGGCTTCCCCGACGGCATCATGGGCCCGGCCCTGATGGACAACTTCCGCGCCCAGGCCGAGCGCTTCGGCGCCGAGCTGATCTCCGACGACGTCACCGAGGTCGACCTCACCGGCGACGTCAAGACCGTGAGCCTGGCCGACGGGAGCACCTACCGTGCCCACGCCGTCGTGCTGGCCATGGGCTCGGGCTACCGCAAGCTCGGCGTCGACCGTGAGGACGAGCTGTCCGGCCACGGCGTGAGCTGGTGCGCCACGTGCGACGGCTTCTTCTTCCGCGAGCAGAACATCGTGGTCGTCGGTGGCGGTGACTCCGCCGTCGAGGAGGCCACCTTCCTCACCCGGTTCGCCTCCAAGGTCACGCTGGTGCACCGTCGCGACGAGCTGCGCGCGTCCAAGATCATGCAGGACCGGGCCATCGCCAACGACAAGATCGAGTTCGCCTGGAACTCCGAGGTCGCCGAGCTGCACGGCGAGGGCCGGCTCGAGAAGGTCACCCTGCGCGACACGGTGACCGGCGAGACCCGCGACCTCGACGCGACGGGCCTGTTCATCGCGATCGGCCACGACCCGCGCTCGGAGCTGCTCACCGGCCAGGTCGACCTCAACGACGAGGGCTACGTGCTGGTCAAGCCCGGCAGCACGGCGACGAACCTGCCCGGCGTGTTCGCCGCGGGGGACCTCGTCGACCACACCTACCGCCAGGCCATCACGGCCGCCGGCACCGGCTGCTCGGCCGCGCTCGACGCCGAGCGGTTCCTCGCCGACATGGAGCAGGCCGGACTGCCCGCTCCCGACGTCGCCATGGCCCAGTACGCCGAGTGACCTGCACGCCCACCGACCACCCCGACCCCACCTGCTGAAGGAGAACCCCATGCCTGACATCACCCCCGTCACCGACGCCGACTTCGACGAGAAGGTCCTCAAGGCCGACGGCCCCGTGCTCGTCGACTTCTGGGCCAGCTGGTGCGGCCCGTGCCGCCAGCTCGCCCCGATCCTCGAGGAGATCGCCGCCGAGAAGGGCGAGGCGCTCACCATCGTCAAGATGGACGCCGACGCCAACCCCGTCACCCCGTCGCAGTACCGGGTCACCGGCCTGCCGACGATGAACCTCTACTACAAGGGCGAGGTCGTGAAGTCGATCGTCGGCGTCCGCCCCAAGTCGGCCATCCTCGGCGAGCTGTCCGAGTACGCCTGACCCGCAGCACGACGCGAAGCCCCCGGTGCCACGGCGTCGGGGGCTTCGTCGTTCCCGGGGGACGTCCGGCAGGGACCTGGTGGACGCCGGGCTGCGCCTCGACCTCCGGATGCGCTGCTCCGGCTGGGCTCTCGCCTGCTGCTGCGTCGCTGTGGCGGCGCCTCGACCTCCGGCTGCGCTGCTCCGGCTGGACTCTCGCCTGCTGCTGCGCCGCTGTGGCTGCGAGCGGGCTCGTTCTCCGAAAGGGCCTCGACCGGAGCAGGGGCTCTGGGCCCGGGTGGGTCTGCGGAGCGCGGCCACGATTCTTCATCTGCGCGGGATCCACGCATGATTCGTCCTTCGCGTCGACCGTGCCTCGCGAAGGAAGCATCGTGGCGACGACCAGGGGCCCGGACGGGTAGGGATTCTCCCTTTCCGTGGAACGGTCCGCGCAAAGGGAGAATCCCTACCCCACCGCCGCGCACCATCGCCCCTACAGACGCAGGATTCTGCCTTCACGTGCACCAACCCGAACGATGCTGCGTTCACGACCGGATCCCGTAGCGAACGAAGCATCCTTCGACCCTTCACGCACGAACGCAGAACCTTGCGTCACCCCGAGCCACGCCCCCGAGAACCCAGCCGACCCCGGACCCATCCGCCGGTCGAGGCCCTTTCGGAGACCGACCCGCCTCGCAACCACAGCAACGCAGCAGCAGGAGAAGACCCAGCCGGAGCGACGCAGCAGTGGCTACATCCAGAGCGCGCCAGGACATCGACGAAACGTTAAAGCAATTTATCGATTTGTCGATTTATAGGCTTGTTGATCGGCAGATCAGTGGTTCCGCGGCGGGTCCATCATCGCCACGATGCGCTCCAGGTCGTCGATCGTCGCGAACTCCACGGTGATCTTGCCCTTGGCCTTGCCGAGGTCGACCTTCACCCGGGTGTCGTAGCGCTCGGACAGGCGGGAGGCGAGGTCGGCCAGGCGGGGTGCCGAGATGCTGCGGCCCTGGGTGCGGGACCGTGAGGACGCCTGGTCGTCCGTGTCGCCGAACTTCACGATCTCCTCGAGCGCCCGCACCGAGATGCCCTCGGCCACCACGCGGGCGGCCAGCCGGTCCTGCACCTCGGGGTTGCTCACCGAGAGCAGCGCACGAGCGTGACCGGCCGAGAGCACACCGGCCGCCACGCGTCGCTGGACCGCGGGCGGCAGCTTCATGAGGCGCAGCGTGTTGGTGACCTGAGGACGGGAGCGACCGATCCGGTCGGCCAGCTCCTCCTGCGTGCAGCCGAAGTCCTCGAGGAGCTGCTGGTACGCGGCCGCCTCCTCCAACGGGTTCAGCTGCGAACGGTGCAGGTTCTCCAGCAGCGCGTCGCGTAGCAGGTCCTCGTCGGTGGTGTCCCGCACGATCGCGCCGATGGTGTCGACGCCGGCGAGCCGGCTCGCGCGCCACCGGCGCTCGCCCATGATCAGCTCGAACGAGCCCGGGGACGCCTCACGCACGACCACCGGCTGGAGGAGGCCGACCTCCTTGATGGAGTGCACGAGCTCGGACATGTCCTGCTCGTCGAACACCTGACGCGGCTGGCGAGGGTTCGCCACGATGGCGTCCAGGGGCAGCTCGGCGAAGCGGGCGCCCGCGACCTCCTTGAGGCCCGACGCCTCGGCCTCGGCGGGGGTCGAGGGGATCAACGACTCCAGGCCTCGTCCGAGTCCACGGCGTGGTGCCATCATGCATCCCCTTCACTGGTGTGGGCGGCCTGCGCGATCTCGCGGGCCGCCTCGAGGTACGACAACGCCCCGGACGAACCGGGATCGTAGGTCAGGACCGTCTGCTGGTAGCTGGGTGCCTCCGAGATGCGCACCGAGCGCGGGATCGCCGTGGCCAGCACCTTCGGTCCGAAGTGCTCGCGCACCTGCTCGGCCACGCCGGCCGACAAGCGGGTGCGGGCATCGAACATGGTCAGCAGGATGGTCGAGATCTCGAGCCGCTGGTTCAGGTGGGCGCGCACAAGCTCGATGTTGCGCACCAGCTGACCGAGGCCCTCGAGCGCGTAGTACTCGCACTGGATCGGGATGAGGACCTCACGCGCCGCCACCAGGGCGTTCACCGTGAGCAGACCCAGGGACGGTGGGCAGTCGATGATCACGTAGTCGATACGGTCCCCCGCACGCTCCCGCTCCTGCAGGTGGGTCTCGAGCGCCCGCTTCAGCCTGGTCTCACGCGCCACGAGCGAGACGAGCTCGATCTCTGCGCCGGCGAGGTCGATGGTGGCGGGCAGGACGGTCAGTCCCTCGAGCTGTGGTGCGCGCTGCACCAGGTCGCTCATCGGCACGTCCTCCACGAGAGCCTCGTAGACCCCCGGTGTGCCCTCGCTGTGCGGGATGTCGAGGGCTGTCGACGCATTGCCCTGCGGATCGAGGTCCACCACGAGGATGCGCAGACCCTTCTGCGCCAGCGCGGCGGCCACGTTCACTGCGGTGGTCGTCTTCCCGACGCCACCCTTCTGGTTCGCGACGACGAAGACGCGGGTCGAGGACGGGCGCGGCAGCTGGCTGGTGCTGCGGGCGCGGCGGGCCAGGTCCACGTGGTCCTGGGCCTCGCGGGCCAAGGGCGTCGAGTCGTCCGGCAGCGGCGTCGCCGCGGCCGTCTCGGCCGCCGTGGCGGCGTAGCTCGATGCGGGGCTCGCCTGCTCGGAGATGCCGTGCAGCGGGTGTGTTTCACGTGAAACGCCACCACGATCGCCTCCACCGTCATGGGCGCTCACCTCGTCACCTCCACCACCGTCGTCGGGACCTCGACCTCACCGTACGTCCGGATCAGCGTATCGGTGGCACCGAGTCGTCCGAGCGTGCGCTTCGCGTCCTTGACCTCCTCGGGTGCCGACTGTCCCTTGAGTGCGAGCAGGACACCTCCCGGCTTCACCAGGGGCATGCACCACTTCGCCAGCTTCTCCAGGGCGGCCACCGCGCGAGCGGTCACGACGTCGAAGGTCTCGTCGACATCCTCGGCACGCGAGCGCAGCACGCGGACGTTGCTCAGACCGAGCTCTGCCACCACCTCGTCGAGGAAGGTCGTCCGACGCAGGAGCGGTTCGATCAGCGTCACGTCCAGGTCGGGCCGGCCGATCGCCCACACCAGACCCGGCAAGCCGGCCCCGGAGCCGACATCGGCCACGGTCGCTCCCTGCGGCAGGCGAGGCAGCACCACACCACTGTTCACCAGGTGCCGGTCCCACAGACGCGGCACCTCGCGGGGCCCGATCATTCCCCGCTCGACGCCGTCGGTCGCGAGGATGCCGGCGTACCGCGAGACCAGAGGCAGCTGGTCATGGAACACCCCCGCAGCCTCGACCGGCGGCGGGGGCGTTTCACGTGAAACAGTCATCCGTGGATCAGTCGTCCGATGCTGGCAGGACCACGATGTGGCGAGATCGATCGGCACCCTCGGACTCGCTCACCAGCCCGGCGGCTGCGACGGCGTCATGGACGACCTTGCGCTCGAACGGGCTCATCGGGTCGAGGGCCACGCGCGGCTCACCGGCGCGGACCCGTTCGATGGCACCAGCGGCCACGGACTCGAGTGCCGTACGACGCTGCGAACGGAACCCGCCGATGTCGAGCATGAGACGGCTGCGCTCACCGGTCTCGCGGTAGACCGCGAGACGCGTCAGCTCCTGCAGCGCCTCCAGCACCTCGCCGTCACGACCCACCAGCTGATCCAGGTCGCCGCCGACGATCGAGACCGACGCACGGTCGTTCTCCACGTCCATGTCGATGTCGCCGTCCAGGTCGGCGATGTCGAGCAGCTCCTCCAGGAAGTCCGCAGCGATGTCGCCCTCGGCCTCGAGCTTCTCTGCATCAGTCATGCGACGGTCACTTCCTCTTCTTCTTGTTCGGGCTGGGCCGAGACCCCGACGCACGCTGGTTGCGGGTCTGCTTCTTGGGCTGGTTGCGCGTCACGCCGGGGTGCGGCTTCTCCAGCTCCTTCAGGGGGTCCTCCGCCACGTTCTTGCCATGCTTGACGTCGCGCTCCTGCTTGGCCTTGAAGGCCGGCGTGCCGGGAGCGGGGTTGTTGCGGATCACGTAGAACTGCTGACCCATGGTCCAGAAGTTCGACGTGGTCCAGTAGATGAGGACACCGACGGGGAAGGCGATGCCACCGATCGCGAACACGAACGGGAGCACGTAGAGCAGCATCTTCTGCTGCTGGGCGTAGGGCCCCGACAGGGCGTCCGGCGGCATGTTCTTGCTCATGAGCTGGCGCTGCGTCAGGAACTGCGTGGCGCACATGGTGATGACCATGACCACGGCGATGATGCGCGTCTCGACGTGCGTCGCTCCCACGAGCGTGTCGGCGATGCGTCCGCCGAGGAAGATCGCGTCCTGCAGCTGCTCGGCGAGCTTCTCGGTCATGAAGCCGCGCGCGCCGTCGGCACCGTTCTTCGCGGCCTGGTCGATCACCCGGAAGAGTGCGAAGAACACCGGCATCTGCAGCAGCAGGGGCAGGCACGACGCGAACGGGTTGGTGTTGTGCTCCTTCCAGAGCTTCATCTGCTCCTGGGCGAGGCGCTCCCGGTCGTGCCCGTACTTCTTCTGCAGCTCCTTGATGTGGGGCTGCAGCAGCTGCATGTTGCGGCTGCTCTTGATCTGCTTGACGAACAGCGGGATCAGCAGCGCACGGATCGTCACGGTGAGGCCGACGATCGCGAGGGCCCACGACCAACCGCCGGCGGGGTCGAGCCCGATCCGGGTGAACAGCTCGTGCCAGACCAGCAGGATGCCGGACACCGCGTAGTACAGCGGCGTCATGATGGCCGAGCCGATCGAGCCTAGGAAGTCGAACATGGTTCTCCAGGGGTGGGGGTGGTCGCCGTCGCGACGGCGAGAGGATCAGGGGTGGTCGACCCACGGCGCGGGGGGACCGGGTCCACACCGCCGGCGGCCCACGGGTGGCAGCGACCGACTCGACGTGCCGCCAGCCAGGACCCGCGCAGCGCCCCGTGCGTCTCGACAGCCTCGAGAGCATAGGCCGAGCAGGTCGGGTAGTAGCGGCACACCTGGCCGTACAACGGGCTGATCGCGAAACGATAGGCCTTCAGCAGGGCCACCAGCACGGTCCTCATCGACCGGCTCCGGCCGGCATCCGCTGCTCGGCCTTGCGCACGGCCGTGGTGAGCGCGACACCGAGGTCGGCACCGAGCCGGACGCTGTCGGCACGGGCCGACGCCGGCAGGGCACGGACGACGAGCTTGGAGCCCTGAGGAACCGACGGAGACGCGCCGTCCACCAGGTGGGGCGCCACCAGGTGGCGCAGTCGACGCTTCACGCGGTTGCGCACCACCGCTGGACCCACGGCCTTGGACACGACGAAACCGACGGAGGTGTCTCCGTCGGTTCCGATCGAGAGATGCGCGACGAGGGTCGGCGTCGAGGCCTTGGCCCCGCGACGGACGGCGACCTTGAAGTCACCTGCCTCACGCATGCGGTGGGCCCGTCGGAGCACGACTCAGGCAGACAGCTTCGCGCGGCCCTTGCGGCGGCGGTTGGCCAAGATGGAGCGCCCCGCGCGGGTGCGCATGCGCAGGCGGAAGCCGTGCTTCTTGGCGCGACGGCGGTTGTTCGGCTGGTACGTACGCTTGCTCACGAGAATCAGGTCCTTCGACGTTTCGGGCCGGGGATCGACGGCCACCGCTTGCCCGCGGTGAGGATCTCGATCCGTGGGCATGCGGCAACGGTCGTGTTGCACGACTGCTCCACGGTACGGGGGCGCCGCACGCCGGTCAAACTGACCTCATAGGGCACGACGACGACGCGGGTCCAACCGACACGCCGCACGATCCACACGAATGTTCCGAAGTCGCTTGATCGAGCCTTGGCCCCGCTGCTAGCGTCGCCCGTCTGCGACTTTTCCACAGCACGCGACCATCGGGGAGCTGGATGCACACCGTGTGGAAAACCTTGTGGACCACACCACCATCCGGGAGAGATGCATGACCGAGGGCTCAGAGCCGAGCAATGAGGTCGGCGACCTCGCTGCCGCATGGGAGCAGGCGGTGTCCACGCTCTCGATGGGCGCCAAGGTCTGGGTCTACAACGCCGAACCGATCAGTCGGCACCCCGGGATCTTCATCGTCGGCGTGCCCGACGACCTGAGCCGCGCGCAGCTGGAGTCGCGGGTGCGGCCCGCCCTGGAGCACGCGCTCTCGGCCGAGCTCGGCGAGCAGGTCCGCCTCGTCGTCACGATCGAGCCGGCGCTGGGCGAGAAGTCCTCGGCGGCCACCGCGCAGCCCGACGAGCAGCGTGATCCGATCGACAGAAGTCCACAAGACGACAAGTCGACATATCCACTCACCTTGGTCAACCCGGCCCCGGACGAGGACGTCGAGGAGATCGACGCCGACGAGTTCAAGCCCAGCTGGGCCCAGGAGCCCGACCCCCACCAGCGACGCACGAGCGTGCACGAGGCGCGGCTCAACGCGCGCTACCTCTTCGAGAACTTCGTCATCGGCTCGTCCAACCGCTTCGCCCACGCCGCCGCCGTGGCGGCCGCCGAGGCGCCCGGCAAGGCCTACAACCCCCTCGTCATCCACGGTGACTCCGGCCTCGGCAAGACCCACCTGCTGCACGCCATCGGCCACTACGTCCTGAACCTCTACCCCTCCTCGCGCGTGCGCTACGTCAACAGCGAGGAGTTCACGAACGACGTGATCAACGCGATCCGCGAGAACCGCACGTCCGCGCTGCGCCAGAAGTACCGCGAGATCGACGTCCTGCTGGTCGACGACATCCAGTTCCTGGAGAACAAGGAGTCGACCCAGACGGAGTTCTTCCACACGTTCAACGCGCTGCACAACGCCAACAAGCAGATCGTCATGACGTCGGACCGCCCGCCCAAGAACCTGCGCACGCTCGAGGAGCGGCTGCGCAACCGGTTCGAGTGGGGCCTGCAGACCGAGATGCTGCCGCCGGACCTCGAGACGCGGATCGCGATCCTGCGCAAGAAGGCCGCCATCGAGAAGCTCACCGCCCCGGCCGACGTGCTGGAGTTCATCGCCAGCAAGGTGCAGACGAACATCCGCGAGCTCGAGGGCGCCCTCATCCGCGCCACGGCCTTCGCCAACCTGCAGGGGACCACGGTCGACCTTCAGCTGGCGCAGATCGTGCTGAAGGACCTGGTCGCCGAGGGTGAGGAGCCCGAGATCACCTCCGGCGTGATCCTCGCGCAGACCGCGGCCTACTCGGAGTTCTCCATCGAGGAGCTGTGCGGCACCAACCGCAGCCGCGACCTCGTGCTCGCCCGGCAGATCGCGATGTACCTGTGCCGTGAGCTCACGGACATGTCGCTGCCCAAGATCGGCGCCGACTTCGGCGGCCGTGACCACACCACCGTCATGCACGCCGATCGCAAGATCCGCAAGCTCATGGCCGAGAAGCACGCCGTCTACAACCAGGTCACGGAGCTGACCAACCGCATCAAGCAGCAGGCCCGCCAGAACTGACCTCGTCGCCTCACCACGGCCGACGCCCTGCACGGGCTCGGTCGCGTCCCGCTGCGCCCGAACGGTTCATGCACACCTGGGGACGACTCTGTGGGAAAGTCTCGACTCGAGGTGGACACACACGACGTCCGTGTGAACGACATGTGAACGGCGCCACGCGCTGCACAGGGCACGGGGAGCCGTCCACGGACCGCGCACAGGCCTGTCCACCGGCCCACACGGGACCTGACCTGCACGAACGACGGTTGTCCACCGAATCCACACCGGCTACGACGACGACGAGAGAGTTACATGTCCGGATGCTCCGCAAGAGTGTCCTGCGGGGTGGGATGTGGACGACCGACCCGACGGCCGAACCCGTCCTCTCCCGACCTACCTGTCCCACCGCGTCCGTGGCAGGATGCAGTCCTAGTCTCTTCATGCCCGAAAGGCCTCGATCCTTGAGATTCCGCATCGATCGCGACACGTTCGCCGACGCCGTGGCGTGGACCGCGCGCAGCCTGCCCACCCGGCCGAGCGTGCCGGTCCTCGCCGGCCTGCTCGTGGAGACGTCCGGTGACGGCCTCACGCTGTCGGGCTTCGACTACGAGACCTCCACGCGGGCGACCCTGCCCGCCGAGGTCGCCGACGACGGGCGCGCGCTGGTCTCGGGGCGTCTGCTCGCCGAGATCGTCAAGTCGCTGCCGGCCAAGCCGATCGACGTCAGCCTCGACGGCACCAAGGTCCAGGTCTCCTGCGGCAGTGCCCGGTTCAGCCTCTCGACCATGCCGGTCGAGGAGTACCCGCAGCTGCCCCAGATGCCCAGCGCGTCCGGGACGATCAAGGCCGACGAGTTCGCCACGGCGGTCGCCCAGGCCAGCGCCGCGGCCGGCCGCGACGAGATGCTTCCGCTGCTGACGGGCGTACGCCTCGAGATCGACGGCTCCACCATCTCGCTGATGGCGACCGACCGCTTCCGCGCGAGCCTGCGCGAGATGCAGTGGTTCCCCGAGGCGGGCGACGCCTCCGGCCACGCGCTGGTCCCCGCCCGCGTGCTCGGCGAGACCGCTCGCTCGCTGGTCTCCGGCTCCGACATCACGATCGCGATCTCCTCGGGCGAGGCCGGCGACGGCCTGATCGGCTTCGAGGGCACCGTGGGCAACGGCACCCGCCGCACCACCACCCGCCTGCTCGAGGGCGACTTCCCGCGGGTGCGCCAGCTGTTCCAGGCGCAGGCCGAGACGGTCGCGTACGTGCGCACGTCCGACCTGGTCGACGCCGTCAAGCGCGTGTCGCTGGTCGCGGAGCGCAACACCCCGGTGCGGCTCACCTTCTCCGAGGGCCAGGTCCTCCTCGAGGCCGGCAGCGGCGACGAGGCGCAGGCGTCGGAGTCGATCGAGGCCACCATCGACGGTGCCGACATCTCGATCGGGTTCAACCCCGGCTACCTGCTCGAGGGGCTCGGCGTCATGTCGGAGCCGGTCGTGCACCTCGCCTTCACCCAGCACACCAAGCCGGCTGCCATCTCGGGCGTCCGCGAGATCGGCGACTCACCCGACGGCGCCTTCCGCTACCTGATCATGCCGGTGCGTCTGCAGGGCTGACCTGCACGCACCACCTCGCACACCACGACTCCTGGGAGGGAGATCCATGCACCTCGGACTCGTCGGACTCGGCAAGATGGGCGGCAACATGCGGTCCCGGCTGCGCGACGGTGGTGTCACCGTCACGGGCTACGACCGCAACCCCGACGTCACCGACGTCGACTCGCTGGAGGCGCTCGTCGCCGAGCTCCCCTCGCCCAAGGTCGTCTGGGTGATGGTGCCCTCGGGCGAGATCACCCGCACCACGGTCGAGGAGCTCGTCGGGCTGCTCGGCGAGGGCGACGTCATCGTCGACGGCGGCAACTCCCGCTGGACCGACGACGAGAAGCACGCGGCCATGGCCGCCGAGAAGGGCATCGGCTACGTCGACTGCGGCGTGAGCGGCGGCGTGTGGGGCCTGGAGAACGGCTACGCGCTCATGGCCGGTGGCGACGCGCACGACATCGCAAAGGTGCAGCCCGCGTTCGACGTGCTCAAGCCCGAGGGTGAGTCCGGCTTCGTCCACGCGGGCCGCGTCGGCGCGGGGCACTTCTCCAAGATGGTCCACAACGGCATCGAGTACGCCATGATGCAGGCCTACGCCGAGGGTTTCGAGCTGCTCGAGAAGGCCGACCTGG
The DNA here is from genome assembly GCF_024655735.1 of Aeromicrobium sp. 50.2.37. Lineage (NCBI taxonomy): Bacteria > Bacillati > Actinomycetota > Actinomycetes > Propionibacteriales > Nocardioidaceae > Aeromicrobium > Aeromicrobium sp. 50.2.37. Next base: position 83,607 of record NZ_JANLGG010000011.1, on the reverse strand, counting down.
TCGACAACGTCACCGAGGTCTTCGACTCCTGGCGGGTCGGCACGGTCGTGCGCTCCTGGCTGCTCGACCTCCTGGTCAAGGCCCTGCAGGACGACCCCGGCCTGTCGAAGATCCGCGGCTACGCCGAGGACTCCGGCGAGGGACGGTGGACCGTCGAGGCGGCCATCGACCACGCGGTGCCGACGCCCACGATCGCGGCGTCACTGTTCGCACGGTTCGTGTCGCGCCAGGACGAGTCGCCGACCATGCAGGCCGTCGCGGCCATGCGTCAGCAGTTCGGCGGTCACGCCGTGCAGGCTGCGTCCGAGGCCGGTCACGACCCGGCCGACATGGACGCACGCCGCTCCTGACGCATGCACGTCGCCCGTCTCTCGCTGCACGACTTCCGGTCCTACCCCGAGGTCGAGATCGTGCTGGAGCCGGGACCCACCGCGTTCATCGGGGCGAACGGCCAGGGCAAGACCAACCTCGTGGAGGCCGTGGACTACCTCTCGCGGCTCGACTCGCACCGCGTCTCGTCCGACACGCCCCTGGTGCGAGCCGGCACGGACCGTGCCGTGGTGCGGGCCGAGGTCGTGCGCGGTGATCGCACCGCCCTGCTGGAGCTGGAGATCACGCCGGGTCGGGCCAACCGGGCGCGGGTCAACCGCGCCGCGCTGCCGCGCACCCGCGACCTGGTCGGCGTGCTGCGCACGGTGACGTTCTCCCCCGAGGACCTGGCGCTGGTCAAGGGCGACCCGTCGGACCGGCGCCGGTTCCTCGACGGACTGCTCGTGCTGCGCACCCCGCGCCTCGCCGGCGTCAAGGCCGACTACGAGAGGGTGCTGCGTCAGCGCAACACCCTCCTCAAGTCGGCCCGCGCCGGACGCTTCTCGAATCGACAAGTCGACTTGTCTACTCTCGACATCTGGGATGACAAGCTGGCCACGCTGGGCGGCGAGCTGGTGGCCGCGCGCATCGCGCTGCTGCACGACCTGGCGCCGTTCCTCGTCGACTCCTACCGGACCGTCGCCACCGAGGCGGCGGCCGACCGGCGCGACGTGACCGCCCTCTACCGTGCGTCCACCCCGGCCGACGACGAGTCGCCCGCCGGGGTCCGGGAGGCGTTGCTCGCCGGTATGGAGGAGCGTCGACGCGACGAACTCGATCGAGCGGTCACCCTCGTCGGTCCGCACCGCGACGAGGTCGAGCTGGCCATCGGTACCTTGCCCGCCAAGGGCTACGCCAGCCACGGCGAGTCGTGGTCGCTCGCCCTCGCGCTGCGGCTCGCGTCGTTCACGCTCCTGCGCGACGACGACGGCGACGACCCCGTGCTGATCCTCGACGACGTCTTCGCCGAGCTCGACCAGGGTCGGCGCGAGCAGCTCGCCGAGCTGGTGGGCGACGCCGAGCAGGTGCTCGTCACGGCCGCCGTCGCCGAGGACGTGCCCAAGGCGCTCGCCGGGCAGCGGTTCGACGTCCACGGCGGACAGGTCACCGGAGCCTGACGTGAGCGGTCCCGACGACGACACCCCCGACGACCACACCCCCGGCGCGGACGGCCGCGACGCCGGCACCCCCGCGGATCCGTCCACGTCCGACGTGCCGGACACCGGGGCGGGCGAGCCCGACCCGCTCAGCCTGGCGCGCGAGATCGCCGACTCCTATCGCGGGACCGGAGCACCGGCTCGACCACGGCGACGTCGTGTCCACGGCTCCACCCCGACCCGGCGCAAGGGTCGCGAGGACCCGTCGTCGGTCGCCGACGCCTTGGGCGACCTCGTGCGCCAGCAGGGCTGGGACGGACGTCTCTCGGCCCAGCGCGTCTTCACCGACTGGGCCTCGATCGTCGGGCCCGAGATCGCCACGCACTCGGCGGTCGACGGCTACGCCGACGGGATCGTGCACGTGAAGACGGACTCCACGGCCTGGGCCACCCAGCTCCGCCTGCTCGCCCCGCGCCTCGTCGCGCGGCTGAATGAGGAGCTCGGCGACGGCTCGGTCCTGCGCATCGACGTGCGTGGCCCCCAGGCCCCGTCGTGGAAGCGTGGCCTCCGCTCGGTGAAGGGCCGCGGCCCCCGCGACACCTACGGCTGAGGCCACCGACCGGCGACGGCCCGCCGCACTACGACGTCGGCGTGACCCGGTTGGCAGCGGCGACGCCGAGGCCGAGTGCCACGCCGAGCGCACCGAGCACGAGGGCGGCGTCGGTGAAGCCGTCCCACCCGTACGAGGGGCGCACACCGATGGCGACGAGCGCGACGATCGCACCGATCGACCCGACGAGCGCGAGCAGCCACGTGCCGGGGACTCGTTCGTGGTCACTGCCCAGCAGCACCGAGACGGCGGCCGTCCAGGCGGTCGTGACCAGGACGGCACCCACGACGTCGGAGGGACGGTGCCAGCCGGCGACCACGGTCGAGGCGCCGGTCAGGGCGACGGCGAACGCGCCGACGGGGACCACGAGCGGGCGCATCCACCGCGGTGAGACCAGGCACAACGCCCCGACGCCCGAGGCGATGACGGTGGTGTGGCCGCTCGGGAAGCTGTTCGACGCCACGACGCCGTCGACGAGGTCGGCACGCTCGAGCAGCAGGCGCTTGAGCACCTGGGTCGTCACGTTCGCCCCGGCGATGATCGTCAGGGCCCCGATCGCCAGGGCAGCCCGCCCCCGCGACAGCGCGAGCGCCACGCAGACGATCGACACGAGTCCGATGGCTCCGATCGACACGTAGCCGAGCACGCTCAGCACCTGCAGCTGCGTCTCGCGCCCGGCGACCACGGTGTTCATGGCGCGCTCGTCGAGGCGCTGGCCCAACGGCGTCAGCAGGACGAACCAGGCGAGGACGCCCCCGAGGACCACGGCGGCGACGGCCACGAGAGCGGCCGGTCCCCGTACCGAGGAGCCGCGGTCCGGACGCTGCGGCGTCGGTACCGTGGTCGGGTCGGGTTCGGTGAGCGCCATGGCTCAACGATGACGCATGGCTGCAACCCCCGTCGAACGACGCCAGATCGGCCGCAGACGCCCGAAAAGGGGCGGCGCGCGATCCGGCCATGGGTGACCACCCTGCGCGAGGCTCCCAGGCGTGCTCTGCGGCCTCCCAGTGGCATCTGAGCGGGAAAAGTCCGCGGCTGACACTGGGGATGGTGCGCTGGGAGCCACAGAATCGCCCGTATACTGGTGTGGTGACCACAACTCCAGACGACGCCGCGACTCCTGAGAACCCAGCGCCGACGCACGAGGCCGCCGCTCCCGACGGCGGGACCGCCCTGCAGCACGGCGGCCCGGTGGCCGGCTCCTACGACGCCAGCAACATCCAGGTGCTCGAGGGCCTCGAGGCGGTCCGCAAGCGGCCTGGCATGTACATCGGCTCCACCGGTGAGCGCGGCCTCCACCACCTGGTCTACGAGGTCGTCGACAACTCCGTCGACGAGGCGCTGGCTGGTCACGCCTCCCACATCGAGGTCACGCTGCAGGCCGACGGCGGCGTCAAGGTCGTCGACGACGGCCGTGGCATCCCGGTCGACATCCACCCCACCGAGGGCATCCCCGCCGTCACGCTCGTGCTCACCTCGCTGCACGCGGGCGGCAAGTTCGGCGGTGGCGGCTACAAGGTGTCCGGTGGTCTGCACGGCGTCGGCATCTCCGTGGTCAACGCGCTGAGCACGACCATGCACACCGTGGTCAAGCGCGACGGCTTCGTCTGGCGGCAGACCTTCGACAACGGCGTTCCCACGGCCGAGCTCGAGAAGGGCGAGGCCACCGACGAGACCGGCACGACGCAGACCTTCTACGCGAACGCCGAGATCTTCGACTCCGTCGAGTACAGCTTCGACACGCTCAAGACTCGGTTCCGCGAGATGGCGTTCCTCAACAAGGGCCTCGAGATCCGCCTGCGCGACGACCGCGACGCCGCCGTCGAGGCCGCCGCCGACGACTCCGCCGTCGACGAGATCGAGCGCGAGGTGCAGTTCCGCTACGACCGCGGCCTCGTCGACTACGTCGAGCACATCAACGTCGGCAGCAAGTCGCCGATCCACCGCGAGGTCATCTCGATCGAGGCCGAGGACGAGGCCAAGGGGCTGTCGCTCGAGATCGCGATGCAGTGGAACGACTCCTTCACCGAGTCGGTGCACACCTTCGCCAACACGATCAACACCCACGAGGGCGGCACGCACGAGGAGGGCTTCCGGGCGGCGCTGACCACCACGGTCAACAAGTTCGCCACCGCGCAGGGCCTCATCAAGAAGGCCAGCGACAACCTCTCGGGCGAGGACATCCGCGAGGGTCTCACCGCGATCGTCTCCATCAAGCTGGAGGAGCCGCAGTTCGAGGGCCAGACCAAGACCAAGCTGGGCAACAGCGAGGCCCGGTCCTACGTGCAGTCGGTCGTCAACGACTACATCGGCGCCTGGTTCGAGCAGAACCCCGCCGAGGGCAAGGTCATCGTGCGCAAGTCGATCGACGCCGCCACGGCACGTCTCGCCGCGCGCAAGGCGCGTGACCTCGCCCGCAACCGCAAGGGCCTCATGGGCGGCGGTGGTCTGCCGGGCAAGCTGGCCGACTGCCAGTCCCGCAACCCCGAGGAGTGCGAGATCTTCATCGTCGAGGGCAACTCGGCCGGCGGCTCGGCCAAGGGTGGTCGCGACCCGTACGCGCAGGCGATCCTCCCGCTGCGCGGCAAGATCCTCAACGTCGAGAAGGCCCGGATCGACAAGATCCTGCAGAACGCCGAGGTCCAGGCGATCATCAGCGCGCTCGGCACCGGCGTCCACGACGACTTCGACATGGCGAAGCTGAGGTACCACAAGATCGTGCTGATGGCCGACGCCGACGTCGACGGCCAGCACATCTCCACCCTGCTGCTCACGCTGCTGTTCCGGTTCATGAAGCCGCTCATCGACGGCGGGCACGTCTACCTGGCGCAGCCGCCGCTGTACCGGATCAAGTGGACGAACTCGACCCACGAGCTGGCCTACACCGACAGCGAGCGCGACGGCCTGCTCGCGGCCGGTGCCGAGGCGGGCAAGCGTCTGCCCAAGGAGGCCCCGGTGCAGCGGTACAAGGGTCTGGGCGAGATGAACGACTCCGAGCTGTGGGACACCACGATGGACCCGGCGCAGCGGGTGCTGCGCCAGGTGACGCTCGAGGACGGCGCCATGGCCGACGAGATGTTCACGATCCTCATGGGCGAGGACGTGGAGCAGCGGCGCTCCTTCATCCAGCGCAACGCCAAAGACGTCCGCTTCCTCGACATCTAGGCCGGTCGCCGGCGCGGCCCCAGCCCCTCTCCGTGACTTCTTCGAAATGAGCACCGACCGATGACGCAGACCCCTCCCGAGCACGACCGCACCGAGCCCGTCGAGCTGCAAGTCGAGATGCAGCGCTCCTACATCGACTACGCCATGAGCGTGATCGTGTCGCGCGCGCTGCCCGACGTGCGCGACGGCCTCAAGCCCGTGCACCGTCGCGTGCTCTACGCGATGTACGACGGCGGCTACCGCCCCGACCGTGGGTTCTCCAAGTGCTCGCGCATCGTCGGTGACGTGATGGGTCAGTACCACCCGCACGGCGACACGGCGATCTACGACACCCTCGTGCGCCTCGCGCAGCACTGGGTCATGCGCGCGCCGATGATCTCGGGCCAGGGCAACTTCGGCTCGCCGGGCAACGACGGCGCCGCGGCCATGCGGTACACCGAGTGCAAGCTCGCGCCCATCGCCATGGAGATGGTGCGCGACATCGACAAGAACACCGTCGACTTCCGCCCCAACTACGACGGCCGCTCCCAGGAGCCGACGGTCCTGCCGGCCCGGTTCCCGAACCTGCTCGTCAACGGCTCGGCCGGCATCGCCGTCGGCATGGCCACCAACATCCCGCCGCACAACCTGCGCGAGGTCGCCGACGGCGCCCAGTGGGCGCTGGCGAACCCCGAGGCTGGCCGCGAGGAGCTCCTCGAGGCCCTCATGGAGCGGATCAAGGGCCCGGACTTCCCCACCCATGGCCTCATCGTCGGCACCCAGGGCATCGACACGATGTACCGCACGGGACGCGGATCGATCACGATGCGCGGCATCGTCGACATCGAGGAGGACACCAAGGGCGGCCTGAGCCTGGTCATCAAGGAGCTGCCGTACCAGGTCAACCCCGACAACCTCGCCGAGAAGATCGCCGACCTCGCCCTCACCGGACGGGTGCAGGGCATCGCCGACGTCAACGACGAGTCGTCCTCGCGCGTCGGTCGTCGTCTGGTCGTCAAGCTCCGCCGCGACGCGGTCGCCCGCGTGGTGCTCAACAACCTCTACAAGCACACCGAGCTGCAGTCGAACTTCAGCGCCAACATGCTGGCGATCGTCGACGACGTGCCTCGCACGCTCACCCTCGACGGCTTCATCACGCACTGGATCAGCCACCAGATCGAGGTCATCCAGCGACGCACCCAGTACCTGCTCGACGACGCCGAGGCGCGCGCCCACATCCTGCGCGGCCTGGTCAAGGCGCTCGACGCCCTCGACGACGTCATCGCGCTCATCCGTCGCAGCCCCACCGTGGAGGAGGCCCGCGACGGGCTGATCGGCCTGCTCGACATCGACGAGCTGCAGGCCCGCGCCATCCTCGAGATGCAGCTGCGTCGTCTCGCCGCCCTCGAGCGGCAGAAGATCATCGACGACCTCGCTGCGCTCGAGCGCGAGATCGCCGACTACAAGGACATCCTCGCCAAGCCGGAGCGCCAGCGGACCATCGTGTCCGAGGAGCTGGCCGAGATCGCCGACAAGTACGGCGACGACCGCCGGTCGCCCATCGTGGCCGCCGACGGCGACCTCTCGATGGAGGACCTCATCCCCGACGAGGACGTCGTCGTCACGATCACGCGCGGCGGCTACGCCAAGCGCACTCGCACCGACCTCTACCGGGTGCAGGGTCGTGGCGGCAAGGGCGTGCGCGGGGCCCAGCTGCGAGACGGCGACTTCGTCGAGCACCTGTTCCCGACCACGGCGCACCACTGGATCCTGTTCTTCACCACGGCGGGCCGCGTCTACCGCACCAAGGCCTACCAGCTGCCCGAGGCCGGGCGCGACGCCAAGGGTGGGCACGTGGCCGGTCTGCTGAGCTTCCAGCCCGACGAGGAGATCGCGCAGGTGCTGGCCATCCGCGACTACGAGCAGGCGCCGTACCTGGTGCTCGCCACGCGCAAGGGCCTGGTCAAGAAGACCCGCCTGGCCGACTACAACAGCCCGCGCCAGGCCGGCGTCATCGCGATCAACTTCCGCGACGACGACGACGCGCTCATCGGTGCCGACGTGGCCGGCCCCGACGACGACCTGCTGCTGATCAGCAAGAAGGCCCAGGCCATCCGCTTCCGGGCCGACGACGACCAGCTGCGGCCCATGGGTCGCGCCACGTCGGGCGTCACGGGCATGAAGTTCCGCGGCGACGACGCGCTGTTGTCGATGACGGTCATCCGTCACGAGCACGCCGACGTCGCCGTCGAGGACGTGCCCGAGGAGGACCGGCTCTACGTCTTCACCGTCACCGACGGTGGCTACGCCAAGAAGACGTCGATCGACGAGTACCGCCTGCAGGGCCGCGGTGGTCTGGGCATCAAGGCCATGCAGATCACCGAGAACCGCGGTGAGCTGGTCGGTGGCCTCGTGCTCAAGGACACCGACGACGTCATCTCGGTGACGGCCAGCGGCCAGGTCACGCGCAGCCAGGTGGCCGGGGTCCCGGCCAAGGGTCGCGGCACGATGGGCGTGACGTTCGTGAAGTTCAAGGGCTCCGACCGGGTGGTCACGATCGCCCGCAACACCGATCTGAGCGGCGCGGCGGAGCCCGACGCAGATGCCGAGGCGGCTGCTCCCGGTACGGTGGAATCCGTGACGCCCGAGGCCGACGCCGCTGGGCCCGACACGACCGACGAGGGGCAGGACGAGTGAGCGATCCGCAGAAGCCTGAGGACCGGGCTCCGCGCCCGGGCGCCGGCGACGCCGCGCGCACCCAGCAGATCCCCCGACTCGGTCGCGACGGCAAGCCCGTCCGTTCGCAGAAGACGGTGGCCGACGCGCTGAGAGAGGCGCGCCAGTCGCCGGAGGCGTCGACCAAGAACGAGTCCAACGGCACGTCCCGCCGTCCGGCGGGTCCGGCCCGTCCTGCCGCGAGCGGTCGGCCGTCGTCGTCCGCGAGCCCGTCGCAGAGCAGTGCCGCGAAGCCTGCACCGAAGACGCCCGCGGCCAAGCCGTCCGAGAAGCCCACCGACACGACCGCGCCGCGCGACAAGGCCGCACCCGGTGCACCGCGATCGGGTGCCGCGTCGGCGGCAGCGAAGCGCGCCGAGGCCAAGAAGGCCGCCGAGGCGAAGAAGACCTCGCAGTCTCCCAAGACCTCGGAGTCCACCCCGGCGAAGCCGCCTGCTTCGGGCTCGTCCACCGCGACGTCGTCCACCTCGTCCCGTTCGTCGACGCCGACGGCGGGCGACTACGCCCGCACCACGCGCCAGAGCCCGGACTCCACGGCCGTCATCCCGGCGGTCAAGGACGACGCTCCCGCAGCGACCAGCTCCGCTCCGGCCGCCTCCGCCGCGTCCACGTCGGGCCGCCAGGCCCGTCTGCGGCTCACGCACGTCGAGCCGTGGTCGGTGACGCGACTGGCCTTCGTCGTGTCGGTCGCGCTCATGATCGTCTCGGTCGTCGCGGTCACGATCTTCTGGGTCGTGCTCGACCTCACGGGCATCTGGGACCAGCTGAACGGCACGGTCACCAACGTGCTGTCCGACAGCGAGGGCAGCTTCGACCTCACCGACTACCTGGGCCTGGGTCGACTCGTGGGCCTGACCCTGGTGTTCAGTGCGATCAACGTGGTCCTCATGACGGCGATCGCCACGATCGCCGCGCACCTGTACAACCTCGCCGCCCAGCTCCTCGGTGGCATCCAGGTGACGTTCAGCGACGACTGACGCCACCAGCCCGGTGACGCTGACCCGATTGGTCCGGCACCGGGGCGGTGGGGTACAGTTCATCGCTGTTGCGGGCCCATAGCTCAGCTCGGTTAGAGCGCTTCCCTGATAAGGAAGAGGTCGCTGGTTCAAGTCCAGCTGGGCCCACCACCGGACGCACGAGGAGGACGCGATGAAGAAGCTTCTCGCTCTCGTCCTCGCCGCGCTCGGGGTGCTGTGGGTCCGGGCCCGTCGCGACGACGGAGTCGCGACCACGCGCACCACCTGGGAGCAGGCGACCGACCCGGTCTGATCCCGCGAGGGGCTGTGGCGCAATTGGTAGCGCACCTGCTTTGCAAGCAGGGGGTTAGGGGTTCGAGTCCCCTCAGCTCCACCACGACGCACCGCGAAGGACCGTGACGATGGCGATGGCGACGCCGGTGGATCTCGAGTCATGGCCACGTCGGACTCACTTCGAGCACTACCGCTCGAGCGTCGAGTGCATCGTGGCGATGACGGTCGAGATCGACGTGACCGCCCTCGTCGCGGCGCTCGCTGCGTCGTCACGCTCGGCCTACGTGACGCAGGTCTGGGCCCTCGCCCGTGTGGTGAACCGCCACGACGAGCTCAAGATGACCCTGCTCGAGGGGGCGCCGGCGGTGTGGGACGTCGTGCATCCCTCGGTCACGGTGCTCAACCCCGAACTCGAGACCTTCGCGAGCGTCTCGATCCCCTACGACGCCGACTTCACGACCTTCCACCGCGCAGCCCGTCGGGTGCTCGACGACCATCGCCACGCCACCGGGCTCTTTCCGCAGGGACCGCCGCCGCCCAACAGCTTCGACGTGTCGAGCCTGCCGTGGACGTCGTTCACCGGCTTCACCCTGAACGTCCGCGACGGCTTCGACCACCTGGCGCCGATCTTCACGATCGGTCGGTACACCGAGCGCGACGGCCGGACCCTGATGCCGCTCGCGATCCAGGTTCACCACGCGGCCGCCGACGGGTTCCACCTCGGCAGGCTCGTGCAGGAGCTGCAGGACCTGCTCGGCTCTCCCGACTGGCTCGACTGAGCCACGGGTCGGGGTCGAGCACCCCACCGACGAGCCGCAGGTCGTCCGCGACCATCACGGCGTCCGCCTCCTGACATCTGTCATGGCGAGGTCCTGACGTGCGGACGGGGTACGGAGGCCGGCACCGGACGATGCTCGGAGCATGAACCAGACCAGCACCGTCCCCCAGCAGGGGACGCCCGGGCACGACGCCGGGCCCGACGCGGTCCACCTCGAGCAGGTGCGCCGTTCGTTCGGCGACGTCGAGGCCGTCCGTGGCATCGACCTGACCGTCCGTCCGGGCGAGGTCGTCGCCTTCCTCGGCCCGAACGGGGCCGGCAAGACCACCACGATCGACATGATCCTCGGCCTCAGCAGGCCCACGTCCGGGTCGGTCCAGGTCCTGGGCCGCGATCCGCGCGACGCCGTCGCCAACGGGCTGGTGGCGGCCGTCATGCAGAGCGGTGGACTGCTGAAGGACCTCACCGTCGTGGAGACCGTCCGGTACGTGAAGAGCCTCTTCACCCACACGCGTCCGGTCGACGACGTGCTCGAACGGGCCGGGATCACCGGCCTGGCCGACCGCACGGTCGGACTCTGCTCGGGCGGTGAGCAGCAACGGCTGCGATTCGCGCTGGCGCTGCTCAGCGACCCCGAGCTGCTGCTGCTCGACGAGCCGACCACCGGGATGGACGTGGAAGGCCGTCGCGCGTTCTGGAACGCGATCCGCGACGACGCCCGCCACGGCCGCACCGTCATGTTCGCCACGCACTACCTGGAGGAGGCCGACGCCTACGCCGACCGCATCGTGCTCGTGAGCCGCGGCCGGATCGTTGCCGACGGCACCGCCGCACAGATCAAGGCACGGGCAGCCGGTCGCACCGTCCGCGCCACCTGCTCCGACCTCGACGACGCCGCCATCGCGCAGATCACCGCGCTCACCGGCGTCGAGGGTGTCGACCTGCGCGGCGAGACGCTGATCGTGCACGGCACCGACACCGACGCCGTGGCTCGTCACCTGCTCACCCGCACCGACGCGCACGACCTCGAGATCGTCGCGCGCGGCCTGGAGGACGCCTTCGTCGCCCTCACCGCCGACCCCGCCGGCGAACCGCTCGCCACCTCGTCCGACAGGAGCCTCGCATGAGCAGCACCGTCCCCACCCTCGACCAGTCCGTCGGCGCGAGCGTCGACCAGCGCCGCGTCCCGCGGCTCGGCGGCTTCAACACCACGCTGTTCGGGCTCGAGCTGCGCAGGATGCTGCGCAACAAGCGCACCCTCTTCTTCACGCTGCTGTTCCCGCCGGCGCTGCTCTTCGCGTTCGGCAGCGGCAGCGACATGAACGAGAGCGTGGGCCACGGCAACGTCTCGGCGTACATCATGGTCTCGATGGCCTTGTACGGCGCGGCGATCACGACGGCCGTGGCCGGCTCGTCGGTCGCCCTCGAGCGTGCGGTCGGATGGTCGCGCCAGCTGCGCCTGACCCCGCTGCACCCGATGGCCTACATCGCCACGAAGGCGCTCTGCGCGCTCGCGCTGGGTGCGCTCGCGGTCGGCGCGGTCAACGTGGCCGGCATCGCCCAGGGCAACGCCGACATGTCCGTCGCCCGGTGGGTCGCCTGCGCGGTCCTCGCCCTGCTGTGCTCGTCGGTGTTCGCCGCGCTGGGGCTGTTCGTCGGCTACGTGGTCCCGGGCGAGAACGCGATGCAGGTGCTCGGCCCCGGCCTGGCCGTGCTGGCCTTCCTCGGCAACGTGTTCATCCCGATCTCCGAAGGCACCGTCATGTGGCACGTGGCGTCCCTGACCCCGATGTTCGGCGTGGCCGAGATCAGCCGGGCGCCGCTGACCGGTGAGCTGCCCTGGTACGCCGTCGTCAACGCCCTCGTCTGGGTCAGCGTCTTCGTCGCCGGCGCGGCATGGCGGATGAGCAAGGACACGGGGCGCGTGTGAGTCGTACGCTGCCCGACGTGAGCACCACCGAGACCCAGCAGTCCACCCCGGGACGGCTGGGTCCGTGGTTCGCGCTGGTGTGGTTGTTCTTCCTGGGCGACCCGCTCCTCGCGGCCTGGGACCGACGCGACGAGCTCGCCGGCGTGGTCGGGTTGGTCGTCACCGTCGCCTTCGCCGCGCTGTACATGCTCACGTGGGTGCGGGTGCGCCGTGAGCGCTGGCTGACCCGGGGGACGTCGGAGGTGGTCGGCCGGTCGGCCCTCGTCCTGTTCGGGGGCCTGGTCGTGCTCGCCGGTCTCGACATCGCGCTGCTCGGCGAGGTCGGCCTGACCTGCGTGGTCTACGTCGCGATCTCCGCCGTCGTGCTCTTCCCCGGACGCATCGCCCTCGGCGTCGTCCTGGTGTGCGTGGTCGGGTCCCTCGGGCTGGGTGCCGTCGAGGACTGGGGCAGCCAGGCGGGCGTCGCGTTCGGCACGCTGGCGGGGTCGGTCGCCATCTTCGGCCTGCGGGCGCTGCTCGGCCGCAACGCCGACCTGCTCGTCGCGCAGCAGGAGAACGCCGAGCTCGCCGTGGAGAACGAGCGCAGCCGGTTCGCGCGCGACCTGCACGACATCCTCGGCCACTCGCTCACCGTCATCACCGTGAAGGCCGAGCTGGCCCGACGTCTGCTCGAGTCCGGCGACGCGGACGACCGTGACCGGGCCCGGGCCGAGGTGGCCGACCTGGAACGGCTCGGCCGCGACGCCCTGGCCGACGTGCGCCGTGCCGTGGAGGGGTACCGCGAGATCACGCTCCCCGGCGAGATCTCCCGCGCCCGCGAGGCGCTGCGGGCCGCCGGCGTCGAGGCGCACCTGCCGGGCACGGTCGAGGAGGTGTCCACCGAGCTGCGCGACCTGTTCGCCTGGACCGTGCGCGAAGGGGTCACGAACGTGGTGCGGCACGCCGACGCCCGCGCGTGCGTGGTCACGGTGGATGCCACGTCGGTCGAGGTGCGCGACGACGGCCAGGGACTGGCGTCCGCGCCGTCCGGCGACGGCCACGGACTCGCCGGGCTGCGGGAGCGCGCCGCGGAGGCCGGGGCCACCCTGGTGCTGCGCGACCTCGGGCCCGGGCTCAGCCTGCGCGTCGTCGCGGGAGGCGAGCGATGATCAGGATCCTGCTGGCCGACGACCAGGCCCTCGTGCGTGGAGCCCTCGCGGCGTTGCTCGACCTCGAGAAGGACCTGGAGGTCGTCGCGCAGGTCGGGTCGGGCGCCGACGTGCTGGCCGCCGTCCGCGAGCACGCCCCCGACGTCGCCCTCCTCGACATCGAGATGCCGGGTCTCGACGGCATCGAGGCCACCCGCGGCGTCGTCGCCGAGACCGCGACGCGCGTGCTGGTGGTCACCACCTTCGGACGGCCGGGCTACCTGCGCCGGGCGCTGCAGGCCGGCGCGTCCGGGTTCGTGGTGAAGGACGTCCCCGCGACGCAGCTGGCCGACGCCGTGCGCCGCGTGCACGCCGGGCTGAGGGTCGTGGACCCGACGCTGGCCGCCGACAGCCTGGTCAGCGGGGACTCACCCCTCACCGAGCGCGAGACGGAGGTGCTGCGGGAGGCGCGCGACGGCGCCAGCGTGGCCGCGATCGCCGCGCGGCTGCACCTGTCGCAGGGCACGGTGCGCAACCACCTGTCCGCCACCATCGGCAAGACCGGTGCGGCCAACCGGGCCGAGGCCGTGCGGGAGGCGGAGCGGCAAGGCTGGCTCTGACGGCCCCCAGCCGCGCTACCGTGTCCCGATCCGACGAGGAGGGGGTCAGTCGTGCAGGTCCGCAACGCCACGACCGAGGACCGGGCGTGGATCCACGAGCTCCGCCACCGGGTCTACGCCGAGGAGCTGGGCCAGCACCCGGTCAACGCCGACGGCGTGCTCGTCGACGCGCTCGACGGTCGCAACGTCTACCTGGTGGCCGCCGACGCCGACGGTCCCGTCGGGTTCGTCAGCCTCACGCCGCCCTGGGCGGGCAGCTTCGGTCTCGACAAGTACCTGACGCGCGCCGAGCTGCCGCTGCTCGAGGAACCCGACGTGTTCGAGGTCCGCATCCTCACCGTCGAGCCCGGGCATCGCTCGGCCGGGGTGGCCACGTTGCTCATGTACGCCGCGATGCGCTGGATCGCCGGCCGGGCCGGGCGCACCATCGTCGCGATGGGGCGCGACGACCTGCTGGGCCTGTACCGCGGCGTGGGTCTGGAGCCGACCGGCCGCGTCATCACGAGCGGGACGGTGCGCTTCGAGGTGATGACCGCGTCCGTGGCCGACCTGACGGCGCTCGCGCTCGGTCCGTTCGCGTCGCTGGTGCAGCAGTGGCACGACGAGGTCGACTGGCAGGTGGACACGCCGTTCGCGCCGCGCGCCGACGGGTGCGAGCACGGCGGTGCCTCGTTCGGCGCGATCGGCACCAACTTCCGCACGCTCGAGCGGCGACGCGAGGTGGTCGTGGCCGACGTCCTCGACGCGTGGTTCCCGCCGTCGCCCCACGCCCAGGCCGCGCTCACCGAGGACGTCGCCTGGATGACCCGCAGCTCACCGCCCACCGACGCCGGCGGGCTGATCGACGCGATCGCCGAGGCACGCGACCTCCCGGTCGAGTCGCTCGCCGTCGGGGCGGGCTCGTCGGACCTGGTCTTCCGCGCCTTCGGCCACTGGCTGACGCGCGACAGCCGGGTGCTCCTGGTCGACCCCGGCTACGGGGAGTACGCCCACGTGACGGAGCGGGTCGTCGGCTGCCGGGTCGACCGGTTCCGGCTGCACCACGCCGAGGGGTGGCGCCTCGACACCGAGCGGCTCGCCGCGACGGTGCGCGACGGGGCGTACGACCTCGTGGTCGTGGTGAACCCGAACAACCCGACCGGCCGGCACGCGCCGGCCGCCGAGCTGCGCGCCGCGATCGAGGCGTCGCCCGAGACGACGCGCTGGTGGGTCGACGAGGCCTACGTCGGCTACGTCGGCCTGCGCGAGTCGCTGGCGCCGTTCGCCGCCACCGACCCGCGCCTCGTGGTGTGCACGTCGATGTCGAAGATGTACGCGCTGTCGGGTGTGCGTGCGGCCTACCTGGTCGCCGAGCCCGGTGTGGCCGCGACGATGCGACGTCTCACCCCGCCCTGGCAGGTCGGCCTGCCCGCCCAGCTGGCGGCGGTCGCCGCGCTGCGCGACGTCGACCACTACCCGCCGCTGTGGCAGCGCACCCACGACCTGCGCGCGGCGCTGGTGGCCGACCTCGCCGTCCTCGACGAGGTGGAGGTCGAGTCGTCGGTCGCCAACTTCGTGTGCCTGCGCCTGCCGGCCGACGGTCCCAGCGCCGCGCGGTTCGTCGAGCAGTGTCGCCGGGACGACGTGTACCTCCGCGACCTGTCGCCGCTCTCGCCGTCGTACGAGGGTCGGACGGTGCGCATCGCCGTGCGCGAGGAGGCCGAGAACGCGCGGATCGTCGCGGCCTGCGTGCGGGCCCTGGAGGTCCTGCGCCCGTCGGTGCGGGCGGGCGCCCCCTGATGGTCGACGTCGTCGAGGTCGCCCCGTGGATCGGGGGCCTCATCGCGGTGGCCGGGCTCGCGATCGCGGTGTCGGGTCGGCGGGACCTGCTGCGCCGGTGGTGCCTGTGGGCGGTGGCGGTGCCGATCGTCCTGGCGCTCTTCTGGTGGGGCGAGCCCGGCCTGGCGCTGCTCGCCGTGGTGGTCGTGGTGGTGGCCGCGCTGGAGCTGGGCGCCATGCTCGACGTCCCGCGGCCCGACCGGCTGGTGCCCGCCGCCGCGCTCGTCGCGGTCGTGCTGACCGCCTGGCTCGCGCCCGAGCACGTCGTCCAGGTGGCGGGAGGTGGAGCCCTCGCCGTCGTCGCCGTGCCGGTCCTCACCGGCGACGTCGAGCACGGGCTGCGCAGGGTCCTGGCCGGGCTGCTCGGCCTGGCGTGGCTGGTCCCCCTGGCCGGGCTCGGGTCGCTCGGCACCACGGCGCTCGCCCTGTTCGTGGCGGTGTCGGTGGCCGACGTCGTCGCCTACTTCGCCGGCCCCCTGCTGAAGGGTCCGCGCCTCTCGCGCCTCTCCCCGGGGAAGCGGTGGAGCGGGACCCTCGCAGGATCACTCGCCGCGGTGGCCGCCCTGGCCGCGTTCGGTGCCCTCACCTGGCCGACCGCGGTCGCGGCAGCGGTGGGCGGACCGGTGGGTGACCTGTTCGAGTCCATGGTCAAGCGCGGCGCGAAGGTGAAGGACTCCGGCACGATGATGGCCGGTGCCGGCGGGCTGCTCGACCGCATCGACTCACTGCTGATGGCCCTGGCCGTCGTGCTGGTGCTGGGCTGATGCGGGGCTGATCCGGCGCTGGGCCGACCCTCGGGCACACTGGACCGACCCCGACGAGAGGACCACCCATGGCCGTCGATCCCACCGGCTCCGACCTCAAGGCGTTCCTGGCCGACGACGACGGTCGGCCGGTCACCATGCTCAACCTGCTGCGCTTCGCCCCCGGCGGCCGCGAGCTCTACGCCGAGTACTCCCGTGCCGTCGTCTCGACCTTCCTTCCGCGGGTCGGCGGTGAGGTCGTGTACGCCGGCCAGGGCCACGCAGCGCTCGTCGCGGAGGACGGTCAGGCCTGGGACGCCGTCCTCCTGGTCCGCTACCCCTCGCGCGCGGCCTTCGCCCGCATGGTGGCCGACCCGGAGTACCAGGAGGTCACCCACCTGCGCACCGAGGCGCTCACCGAGGCCGTGCTGCAGCCGACCTCGGCGTGGGGCTGACGGACCGGCTCAGGCCTCGTCCTCGCCGTCGGCCGACGTGAGGCCGGCCTTGACGATGTAGACGATGAGGGCCGACGAGATCACGAGGAAGCCCAGGACCCACAGCGGCGCCCACTTCTGCGTGGGCTCGTCCTCGACCTCGGTGATGGTCACGTCGTCCTGGGGGCTGCCGGAGGCACCGGCCGACGCCGAGGGCTCCGGGGCGCCCGCGTCGGCACTCAGCGTGAAGCCGACCTGGCCGCTCACGGCGTGGCCGTCGGCCGAGACGACGCGGTAGACGAGCCGGTAGGCGCCGGGCTGGGCGTCGGCGGTGCGCACGCCCACGAGGACCCGACGTCCGGCCACGGTCACCTCGCCGTCGTCGAGCCGGGTGCCCGAGGAGTCGAGCACGCGCAAGACCGCGCCACTGCCGATCTCCTCGTTCAACGTCACCGAGACGGTCTGCGGCAGCGCGCTCAGGGTGGCGCCGTCGGCAGGGTCGGACGACTCGACGGACGCGTGCGCGAGGGCCGGCGTCGGCACGGCGAGCAGCGCGAGGGTCGCGACGAGACCGAGGACGAACGAGCGCACGGGCTACCTCCAGGAGCGGCGACAGGAACAGGGTCGGCTACGACGCACTGTAGTAGCGCTCGCCTGAGCGCCGGGACGCAGTGCCGCTCCTCGTCGGTGGGTCGAGGGTGGCGGATCAGCGCCGTTCGTCGCTATCATCGTCACATGGCGATGAAGCATCATCCGTCCGACGGCCACGTCACCCGGCGGACCGGAGCGGGCGCGCGCACCCACGAGCTGCACCGGCACGCCGACCTCGACGACGGGACCGAGGCGAACGACCTCGTCGCCCGGCTGCTCCACGGCTTCGCCGACCCCGGTCGGCTGCGGATCCTCGAGCACCTCCGGCTCGGCGAGCACCGCGTGGTCGAGCTGACCGCCCACCTGGGGCTCGCCCAGTCCACGGTCTCGGCCCACCTCGCGTGCCTGCGCGACTGCGGCCTGCTCGACGTGCGCCACGAGGGCCGCTCGTCGTACTACCGGCTGGCCCACCCGGAGGCCACCGAGGCGCTCCTGCGGGCGAGCAGCCTGCTGCTCGACCGCACCGTCGGCGGAGCCCCGGGCCCCGACGCGACCGAGCCGACCGGAGTGGCCTGATGGGCCACGGCCACGCGCACGGTCACGCCGGGGGACCCGCCAGCGGTCGGCACCGCGGGCGGCTGACCGTGGTGTTCGTCCTCATCGCCACGTTCTTCGTCGTCGAGCTCGTCTACGGCATCCTCGCGTCGTCCCTCGCCCTGCTGTCCGACGCCGGTCACATGGCCGCCGACGTCGTCACGCTCGGTGCCGCGCTCGCCGCCACCAAGGTCGCCACCCGGCCCGACACGACCGGACGACGGACGTTCGGCTCCTACCGCGCCGAGGTCTTCGCGTCGGGGTTCGCCGTGCTCGTCATGCTCGGGGTCTCCGTCTACGTCGTGGTCGAGGCGCTGGCCCGGGTCGGCTCCACGGTCGACGTCCAGACCCGGCCGATGATCGTCGTCGGGACCCTCGGGCTGGTGGTCAACGTCGTCGCCCTCGGGATGCTGCGCGCCGGCGCCGGTGAGTCGCTCGTGATGCGCGGCGCCTATCTCGAGGTCGTCGCCGACACCGCCGGCTCCGTCGGCGTCGTGGTGGCGGGCGTCCTCGTGGCCACCACCGGACAGACCGGGTGGGACGCCGGCGTCGCGCTGGCCATCGGGGCGTTCGTGGCCGTGCGGGCGGTGCTGCTCGGCCGCCAGGTCCTCGCCGTGCTCGGCCAGCACGCCCCCGAGGGCCTCGACGTGGACGAGGTGGCCACCGACCTGCAGGCCATCGCGGGCGTCGGCGACGTGCACGACCTGCACGTCTGGGTGCTCACCTCCGGCATGAACGTGGCCACCGCCCACCTCGTGGCCGACGGCAGCGCCGACGTCGACGTGATCCTCGCCGAGGCCAGAGCCGCGCTGCGCGACCGGCACGACGTCGAGCACGCGACCCTGCAGGTCGAGGGCGCCCGCGCCCCGGAGTGCCACAGCGTCGACTGGTGAGTCCGTGCCACGCTGGTGGGTACCGCCCGCGAGCCGAAGCCAGGAGGTCTGCCGTGCCGATCTACCGCGCCGTCCTCGACGGCCACGTGGTCGCGGAGAGCGACGCGACGGTCGCGGTCGAGGGGAACCGGTACTTCCCGCTCGACGCCATCGGGCCTGGTGTGCTCGAGCCGACCTGGATGCGGTCGCTCTGCTACTGGAAGGGTGTCGCCCGCTACTTCCACGTGACGGCCGGCGGCCGTACTGTGCGCCACGCGGCCTGGACCTACCGGCACCCGTCCCCGCTGGCCCGGCGGATCAAGGGACACGTGGCGTTCTGGCCCGGCGACGTGCAGGTCGAGGTCGTCGACGGGACCTGAGCTTCAGTGTCAGGGCCAGGGGTTCTTCACGCAGCCCTGCAGGCCCTTGGTCTGCTGCAGCATGACGGGTGCCTTCGCGCCGGGCGCCGGGCAGCCGACGTGGTACTTGCCGAGGGCGTGCCCGACCTCGTGGTTCACGAGGTACGTGCGGTAGCCGCTCAGGTCGTCGCCGTAGTACTCGACGCCGAGCGCCCACCGCTTGACGTTGAGCACGACGCGCGAGCCGCTGCGGCACGAGACCTCGCCCCGGGTCAGCAGCGGGGCGCACAACCGGTCGACGGTGTCGGGGCTGGCCAGCATGACCTGGAAGTCTCCGCCGCCCTCGACCTGCTCGAAGGACCAGCCGTCGGAGCGCCAGCCGCGCTCGTCGCCCAGCACCTGGGCGACCTGGCGGGCGAAGCGAGCTGGGTCCTGGGGCAAGCCCTTCTCGACCTCGATCGAGTAGCGGCGGTTGCGCCCGGACCCGGCGCCTGCGACGTCGGCGACGGCAGCGGTGGTGAACGTGCCGTCACCGCTCTGTGGGAAGTCGGTCGGCTCCGGAGCGGGCGTGGTCCTCGTGGGGGTCGGCTTCGGTGCCGGGGTCAGCGTCGGCATGACCGCGTCGTCGGCCCACGACACGTTCGTGGCGGCCGCGGCGGCGGGTTCGTCCGACGAGGGGCGGACGGCGGCCAGCACCACCACGACGAGCGTGACGAGCACCGATCCACCGAGCGCTGCGGCCCGGCGGCGACGTCGACGCATGGCACGCTGCCTCGCCGCGCGGTGGCGACCCACGGCGGTGGAGCCCACGCGGCGCGAGGGGTCGGGCTCGCGCTCTGTCACCTGCACAGACTACGCGGAGCTACGCTGGCGACGACCGGTGACGCGACACGGCACGGTCACGACGAAGGGGTGGAGCAGCCCATGAGCAACACCGAGACATCGCCCGACGAGATGGTGTGCGGCGAGGACTCCGCGGCCGAGCTGCAGGTCCTCACCCCGCGCGACGTCCCGCTCGGCGGGCCGCGCGCCATGACCGTGCGCCGCACGCTGCCCCAGCGTCAGCGCTCCCTCATCGGCGCCTGGTGCTTCCTCGACCACTACGGGCCCGACGACGTGTCCGAGTCCGGCGGCATGGACGTGCCGCCCCACCCGCACACCGGGCTGCAGACCGTCAGCTGGTTGTTCTCGGGCACCATCGAGCACCGCGACAGCGCCGGGTTCCACGCCGACGTGCGCCCCGGCGAGCTCAACCTCATGACGTCGGGCCGCGGCATCAGCCACTCCGAGCGCTCCACGCGCGACACCACGGTGCTGCACGGTGCGCAGCTGTGGGTGGCACTGCCGCAGGAGGCACGCTTCGTCGACAAGACCTTCGAGCACTACGCCCCACCCACGCTCGAGGGCGGCACCGACGGAGGTGCTTGGCGGGCCCAGGTGTTCCTCGGAAGCCTGCTGGGATCCACGTCCCCGGTCTCCACCCACACCCCGCTGCTGGGAGCCGAGCTGCGCCTCGACGCCGGCACGGTGCTGGAGCTCGACGTCGACCCGACGTTCGAGCACGGCGTCCTCGTCGACACCGGCGCCGTCCTCGCCGACGCCGACCCGGTCGCGAAGGACGAGCTGGGCTACCTCGCCCCCGGCCGTGACCGCATCACGCTGCGCGCGAGCGAGGACAGCCGGGTGCTGCTCATCGGCGGGCCGCCGTTCGGCGAGCAGATCGTCATGTGGTGGAACTTCGTCGGACGCAGCCACGACGACGTGGTGGAGTACCGCGACGCGTGGATGGCCGAGATCGACGGCAAGGCCGCCGGTGCGTCGTCCGACGGTCCGTACGGCCTGCCCGAGGGCGACCCCGAGCGTGCGCTCCCCGCCCCCGAGCTGCCCAACGCCCGCATCAAGCCGCGCAGCTGAGGAGGACCCACCCATGGCACTCGAACCGATCGAGCACCGCGACGACCAGGGGCGGAGCGTCGTGGTGCGCCACGCGCCCGACCGCCACCGCTACGAGCTGGTCGACCCGACGCGGGACGATCTCGTCATCGGGCACACCGACTACCGGGAGCTCGGCGGAGAGGGTGTCCCCACGCACGGAACCGTCACGCACAGGGACTTCCTGCACACCGAGGTCGACGACGCCTACGGCGGGCGCGGCCTCGCGTCGGTGCTGGTGCGCTTCGCCCTCGACGACGTGCGCGACGACGGCCTGCGCATCGTGCCGCACTGCCCCTACGTCGCGGGCTGGATCCGCAAGCACGAGGGGACGTTCGACGACGTCGTCGACTGGCCCGCCTGAGGCGCGGCTCCGGTCTACGTCTCGGCGATCTCGCGCTCGACGTCGGCCATCGGTCGGCCGCGGAAGCGGCGGAAGCTGTAGACGATCGTGGCGAGCGCGATGAGCGCGGAGAAGATCAGCGTGGCGCCGGTGCCCCAGCCGCCGAGCAGCCACCAGGACTCGCGCAGCGGCCACCAGTCGGGCGCGGGCGGACGCAGCCCCCACACGACGCCGAGCCCTGCGAGCCAGACGACGCCGATCAGCGACAGCGCGATCCGCGGCCACGTCTGCACACCCTGCGCGGCCGTGCGCAGTGCCGCGTCCTTGACGGGTTCGACACGTCGTCGAGCCCACTCGTAGCGCTGCGACAGCAGGGCCAGGCCTCCGAACAGCAGCAGCAGGCCGGGGCCGGGCAGGAAGATCGCGGCGATGCCGAGCAGCACCATGATCCAGCCGAGCACCTCGAGCGCGAGGGCCTTGCCGTGGTGGAGGAGGCGCATGGAGTCCTTCCTGTCGTCGCTGGCCGGAGCGTAGCGGGTGGACCTGAACGACGCCCGCGGCCGGACGCGCTAGCGCTTGGTCATCGCCATCCGGACGAGGTAGATGACGGCCACGACCACGAGGATGAGCAGGACGATGCGCATGGAGGGCTCCTTCGCCCCGACACGTCGGTCGCGCCGGTGCCTGAACGGTAGACGGGTCCGGCTCGGTCTGCACGGCAGACGTCGCGCGGGACGGGGCCGAGCGGGGTGCCCATGCCTCCGCTAGCGTCGGCCGTGAGCCACGCCACCCCCCAGGAGGAACCCGATGCCGCAGACCGTCAAGGCCGTCGTCGCCCGCAGCAAGGGCGCACCCGTCACCGTCGAGAACATCGTCGTGCCCGACCCCGGGCCCGGTGAGGCCGTGGTCGCGATCCAGGCCTGCGGGGTGTGCCACACCGACCTGCACTACCGCGAGGGCGGCATCAACGACGAGTTCCCCTTCCTGCTCGGCCACGAGGCCGCGGGTGTCGTGGAGTCCGTCGGCGAGGGTGTCACCGAGGTGGCCCCGGGCGACTTCGTGGTGCTCAACTGGCGCGCCGTCTGCGGCGACTGCCGCGCGTGCCGGCGGGGTCGCCCGCAGTACTGCTTCGCCACCTTCAACGCCGAGCAGAAGATGACGCTAGAGGACGGCACCGAGCTGTCGCCCGCGCTCGGGATCGGCGCGTTCGCCGAGAAGACCCTCGTGGCCGCCGGCCAGTGCACCAAGGTCGACCCCGAGGCCGACCCGGCCGCCGTCGGCCTGCTCGGCTGTGGCGTGATGGCCGGCATCGGTGCCGCGATCAACACCGGCAACGTGGGTCGCGGCGACTCGGTGGCCGTCATCGGCTGCGGCGGCGTGGGCATCGCCGCGGTCGCCGGAGCGCGTCTGGCCGGAGCGGCCAAGATCATCGCCGTCGACCTCGACCCGCGCAAGCTCGAGCAGGCCACGGCCCTCGGCGCCACCCACACCGTGGACGCCTCGAAGGACGACGTGGTGGAGCGCATCCAGGAGCTCACCGACACCTTCGGCGCGGACGTCGTGATCGAGGCGGTCGGCCGTCCCGAGACCTGGGAGCAGGCCTTCTACGCCCGCGACCTCGCCGGCACCGTGGTCCTGGTCGGCGTCCCGACGCCGGACATGAAGGTCCCCGAGCTGCCGCTCATCGACGTGTTCGGCCGCGGCGGCTCGCTCAAGTCCAGCTGGTACGGCGACTGCCTGCCCAGCCGCGACTTCCCGATGCTCGTCGACCTGTACCGCCAGGGCCGGCTCGACCTCGACGCCTTCGTCACCGAGCGCATCGGCATCGACGACGTCGAGGCGGCGTTCGACAAGATGCACGGCGGCGACGTCCTGCGCTCGGTGGTGATGATCTGATGGCCGCACAGGTGACCAAGGTCGTCACGTCGGGGCAGTTCGCGCTCGACGGCGGCAGCTGGGACGTCGACAACAACGTGTGGATCGTCGGTGACGACAGCGAGGTCGTCGTCGTCGACGCACCGCACGACGCCGAGGCCATCGCCGCGGCGGTCGACGGTCGCACGGTGCGGGCCATCGTGCTCACGCACGGACACAACGACCACCTGAACGCCTCGGTGCAGCTGCGCGACCTCACCGGCGCCCCGATCTGGTTCCCGTCGGCCGACATGATGCTGTGGGAGGCCGAGCACGGCACCGACGTGCGACCGGACCACGACCTCACCGACGGCACGACCATCGAGGTGGCCGGCAGCACGTTGCGGGCCATCGCGACGCCCGGCCACTCCCCCGGCAGCACCTGCCTCTACAGCGAGGACCTCGGCGTCGTGTTCAGCGGTGACACGCTGTTCAACGGCGGGCCCGGTGCCACGGGACGCAGCTACTCCAGCTTCGACACGATCGTCGCGTCCATCCGCGACCACCTGCTGACGCTGCCCGACGACACCGTCGTGCACACGGGCCACGGTGACGACACGCGCATCGGCGACGAGGCGCCCCACCTGCAGGAGTGGATCGACCGGGGTCACTGAGCCTGTCGTCGGTTCAGGCGGTCGGCCAGCTGTCGAGCGCGCGGTGCAGCACGTCGACCACTCGGGTCCAGCTCGCGTCGGCCTCGGGGTCGCTGTGGTCGAAGGACCCGGTGGCCTCGAGGGCGATGAACCCGTGGACGGTGCTGCCGACCAGCCGCACGGCGTGCACGTGGTCCTCCTCGGGCACCCCGTAGCCGCGCAGCACCGAGGCGAGCAGCTCGGAGTGCCGTCGTCCCACCCCGACGCCGGTGTGGTCGGGGGCGAGCCGTCGTCGGGTCGCCGCGTACCGGCCGGGGTGGGCCCGCGCGTAGTCGCGGTAGGCGTCGGCGAGCGCGTGCAGCGCCGATCCGCCGGAGCGGCCGGCGACGTTCCTCGACGCGGCGTCGGCCATCTCGGCGAGCGCCAGCACCGTGATGCCGTCGCGGAGGTCCTCGGCGCCGTCGACGTGTGCGTACAGGCTCGGCGTGCGGATGCCCACGGCACGCGCGACGGCGGACGGCGTCACCGCGTCGAAGCCGACCTGGTCGGCCACGTCGGCAGCGGCATCGAGGACGCGTGAGCGGGTGAGTCCGGCGCGGGGCACGCAGTCAACCTATCACCACTAGGTGTATACCTAATAGTGTTAGGAACGATGAAGGGACGCACCATGCAACCGCTCTCCGCCGACCAGGTCCGCGCCTGCTTCGTGAACAGCTCACGCAGCAAGGTCGCCTCCATGACGCTGCCCGCGCCCTGGCCGCCCGACCGCCTCGACGAGCGCGACTACCTCGGCTGGGTCGACGCCAAGGCCCCGCAGCGCGCCTACGTCGTGCTGGGTGAGGACATCAGCGACGAGCCCGTGGGCATCGAGCTTCGGGTCGGGACGTCCGTCGGACCGGCGCGGACCACCCTGTGCGACTGGTGCCGCACCGACGACGGGACGTCGACGGCGCGGCTGCTGGTCGCGCGGCGCGCGGGTCCACGGGGACGCGCGGGCGACACGGTCGGGCAGTACGTCTGCGGCGACCTCGCCTGCTGGAAGCGCGTGCGCCGACCCCTCAAGCCGCACGAGAAGTCGGTCACGGGCGCGCCGGACCTTCGGGTGGACGACCTGCGCTCGCGGGTGCTCGAGTTCGTCGAGCGGGTGCGTGCGGCCTGAACGAGGTGGCTCAGCCGCGACGCAGCAGCACGACGCCGACGACCGCGGCCACGGCGGCCCCGGCCAGCACGGCGATGCGGCCCTTGTCGGCCTCGTCCACGGCGTCCTGCGCGCGCGACTTGACGTCGAGCTTGTCGCCCAGGGCGTCGACCGTCTCGGCCAGGTGCTCACGGGTGGCCGCGATCTCGGCCTCCAGCTGGTCGCGCTCGCTCATGACGGGTTCCCCTTCGCTGCGGCGACGTCGGCCTGCACGCTCTCGACGCGCGCCGCAGGTGCCTGCGCGACCTTCGAGACGTTGCTCTTGCCCAGCAGCGCGGCCACGCCGGCCACCACGAACAGGGCGACCGCGACGATGAGCGCGGCGAGCCACGGGTCGGTCACGTTGGCCAGACCCAGCACGGCGGCACTGAGGAGCACGCCGAGGCCGTAGAGCGCGATCACGCCGGCGGCGCCGAACAGGCCGGCACCCACGCCGACCCGCTTGCCGGCCTGTGCGAGATCGTCCTTGGCGAGGGCCATCTCGGCCCGGATCAAGGTCGAGATGTCCTCGGTGGCCTGCGCGATGAGGCGGCCGGTGGACTCGTCCTGCGGCGCCGCGGTCACGGGCGACCCAGGCGGTCTTCGGCGAGGTCGGCCGCCGTGGGCGGCGTGGTCACCGAGGGCGAGCTCGGGACCTCGGTGTCGGCCTCGGCCAGGTCGGCGTCGAGCTGGGGGTCGGCGACCTCGTCGATCGCGAACGACGGGTCGGCAGGATCGGCCGAGACGCCGTTGGAGGACGCGTCGTCGGACCGGTGGCCCTTGACCGCGTCGACGACCTTGGAGCCGGCGGCACTCGCGGCGCTGGAGGCGGCGTCGGCGGCAGCGCTGCCGGCCGCACCGGCGGCGCTCTTGGCGGCGTCGGCGGCATGGTCCACGCCGCTCTGGACGGTGGGAGAGTTCCAGACCTTCTGGGACTGGGTGCGGATCTGGTCGTAGCGCTCGCGTCCGGCCTTCGTGCCGAGCACGTAGCCGGCGACGCCAGCAGCAGCGATGAGCAGCTTGTTCACGTCGGACCCTCCTTCGGTGGTGGTCCGTCCATCTTGCTCCACTCCGCGGCGCCCAGCCACTCGGGTCGCGCGAGGTGGAGGCGGGCGGGAGCGACGCTCCCGTCAGGACAGACGTCGTCCGAGCGACCGCCCTGCCGCACGGCCGGAGAAGATGCACCCGCCGAGGAAGGTGCCCTCCAGGGCGTTGTGCCCGTGCACCCCGCCGCCGCCGAAGCCCGCGACCTCGCCGGCCGCGTAGAGACCGGGCACGGGCATGCCGCTGGCGTCGAGCACGCGCGACTCGAGGTCGGTCTGCAGCCCGCCCAACGTCTTGCGCGACAGGATGTTCAGCCGGACGGCGATCAGCGGACCGTGCTCGGGGTCGAGGATCTTGTGCGGCTTGGCCACGCGAACGATCTTGTCGGTGCGCGAGCGTCGCGCGTTGTGCACGGCCATGAGCTGCAGGTCCTTGCTGAACGCGTTGTCGACCTCACGGTCGCGCTCCACGACCTGCTGCTCCAGCGTGGCGAGGTCGATCGTGGCCCCGCCGCGGCTCTTCGCGTTCATCCCCTCGACCAGCTCGGCCAGCGTGTGCGCGACGACGAAGTCCTCGCCGTGCTGCTTGAACTTCTCGACCGGCTCCGGTGCGCCCTTCGCGAGCCGTGTCTGGGCGAGGAACTTCAGGTCCTTGCCGGTGATGTCGGGGTTCTGCTCCGAGCCCGACAGCGCGAACTCCTTCTCGATGATCGACTGCGTGAGCACGAGCCAGGAGTAGTCGTGGCCGGTGGCCAGGATCTCCTTCATCGTGCCCATCGTGTCGAAGCCGGGGAAGTTGGGCGCGGGCAGGCGCCGGCCGGTCGCGTCGAACCAGAGCGACGACGGGCCGGGGATGATGCGGATGGCGTGGTCGGGCCAGATCGGGTCCCAGTTGTGCACGCCCTCGGTGTAGGCCCACATGCGGTCGCGGTTGACCACGCGGCCGCCGACGGACTCGGTGATGGCGAGCATGCGACCGTCCACGTGCGCGGGCACGCCGAGGATCATGTGCTCCGGCGTGGGTCCGAGACGGTCGGTGGGCCACGCCTCGCGCATGGCCTCGGGGTTGCCGCCGATGCCGCCCGACGTGACCACCACGGCCGCGGCGCGCTTCTCGAACGCGCCGACCGGGGTGCGCGACGATGCGACGCCGCGGTCGGACTCGTCCGGCTCCAGCTCCGTGCCCCGCACGCCGACCACCGATCCACCCTCGACGACCAGGTCGTCGACCTGGTGGCGGAAGGCGAACCGCACCCGGCCCGCACGCTCCGCTGCCAGCACGGGCTCGGCGAACACGCGGACGACCTCGGGGCCGGTGCCCCACGTGAGGTGGAAGCGGGGGACGGAGTTCCCGTGCCCGCTCGCGCTCCCGCTGCCGCGCTCGGCCCAGCCGACGATCGGCAGGACCTTGAGGCCGAGGTCGCGCAGGTACTGGCGCTTCTCGGTGGCCGCGAAGTGCACGTACGCCTCCGCCCAGCGTCGACCCCAGGCGTCGTGCCCGGTCTCGTCGTCGGTCGGGCTCTCGAACGCCGCGGACCCGAACCAGTCCTGCAGGGCGAGCTCGGGCGAGTCCTTGATGCCCATGCGCCGCTGCTCCGGGGAGTCGACGAAGAACAGGCCACCGAGCGACCAGAAGGCCTGCCCGCCGAGGTTGGAGCGGTTCTCCTGCTCGACGACCAGCACGCTGCGGCCGGCGAGCACCAGCTCGTGCGTCGCCACCAGCCCCGCCAGTCCGGCACCCACCACGATCACGTCAGGTTCGAAGCTCTTCTGGTCCACCCCCCGATCCTGCCAGGCCCCCCGACCACCGCACGTCCCGGTGATTCCCATCAGTTGATGGGAATCACGAGCTCCCCTCGGGAATCTCCCGCTCACCATGGCGTGCCCGCCATGGTGAGTGGCAGAGAACCATGGTGAGTGGGAGGTTCAGGCCTCGACCGGGTGCTCGGGCGGCGTCATGGCCCAGCGGATGGACCGGGTCACCACCTCGCCGCCCAGCCGGACGGCACTCGCCTCGGCCACCGGGAGCCAGGGCAGGCGAAGCGGCCAGCGCGACCAGCGCGGCATGAGTCCGACGCCCGCCGCCGCGAGCACGCCGTACGGGACGCGGATGGCGAGGGGCACGGGCGGGTGGACGAGCAGGTACCGCACGGTTCGTCGGGCCGCCTCGGTGCTCTCGAGCTCCGGCCGGAACGCCTCGAGCGCAGCCTCCAGCTCGGCGACCGACTCCGGGACGTCGCTCGCCCCGAGCTCGCGGGCCACCACGGCGGCCTCGCGGACGTAGGCGTCGCGCCCCTCGGCGTCCAGCGGCTGGTGCCCGTACCGGTCGTGGGCGCGCAGGAAGCTGTCGACCTCGGCCACGTGCACCCAGCGCAGCAGGTGCGGGTCCGAGGCCCGGTACGGCCGACCGTCGGGAGCGACGCCCTCGATCGTGTCGTGCACGGCGCGCACCGCGCGGATGGCGCGCTCGGCGTCGGCATCGGTGCCGAAGGTCGTGACCGCGAGGAAGCCGCTCGTGCGCTGGAGCCGGCCCCAGGGGTCGCCGCGGAACCCGGAGTGCTGGTCGACCGCGGCCATCGCCAGCGGGTGCAGCGACTGCAGGAGAAGTGCCCGGATGCCTCCCACGAACATCGACGCGTCGCCGTGGACCGTCGCGATCGCGGAGTCCGGAGCGAACCGGCGCGGTCCGGGCGCGAACATGATGCGCTCGCGTCGGGCCGGTCCCTCGTCGCCGGCGACGCGCGCGAAGATCGTCGCGCCGAGCGTCGAGCGTGCAGAGGTCAGCGGCTTCATCGCTCCAGTGTCACCCGGGGTGCGGCGTTCCACCCGCCGACCGGGACGGAGGTAGCCGGCCACTCACCTCGGCCATCCCCGACTCACCATGGCGAGCACGCCATGGTGAGTCGGAGATTCCCGAGGTGAGCTCGTGATTCCCATCAACTGATGGGAATCGCCGGCACGCGGCCGGCGGGGGTGGCCCACCGGGTCGGGTCAGGGGGTGGCGCGGCGGGCCCGCTGCTCGACGGGGTCGGGGACGGGGACGGCCGCGATGAGGCGGCGGGTGTAGTCCTGCTGCGGGCGACGCAGCACGTCCTCGCGCGGGCCGA
Source organism: Aeromicrobium sp. 50.2.37 (assembly GCF_024655735.1). Classification (NCBI taxonomy): domain Bacteria; kingdom Bacillati; phylum Actinomycetota; class Actinomycetes; order Propionibacteriales; family Nocardioidaceae; genus Aeromicrobium; species Aeromicrobium sp. 50.2.37. The sequence continues at coordinate 54,426 of NZ_JANLGG010000011.1, read as the reverse complement.
CCTCGACCAGTCGACCCTGCTGGAGCACCGCCACGCGGTTCGCCAGCGAGTCGACCACCGCGAGGTCGTGGCTGATGAACAGGCACGCGAAGCCCACCCGCTGCTGCAGCTCGGCGAAGAGCTCGAGCACCCGCGCCTGCACCGACACGTCCAGCGCCGACGTCGGCTCGTCCGCGATCAGCAGGTCGGGGTCGAGCGCGATGGCACGGGCCAGGCTGATGCGCTGGCGCTGGCCGCCCGACAGCTCGTGGCCGAACCGTGTCGCGTACGACGCGGGCAGCTCCACGGACTCCAGCAGCGACGCGACCTTCGCGTCCACCTCCGCACCGGACAGGTCGGTCTGCACCCGCAGCGGCTCGGCGATGCAGTCGCCGATGCTCATCCGCGGGTTGAGCGACGCCGCCGGGTCCTGGAACACGAAGCCGAAGCGCGACCGCAGGGGTCGCAGCCGCGCGTCGGACAGACCCGACACCGTGGTGCCCGACACGGAGATCGTCCCGCTCGTGGGCTGCTGCAGCCCGACCGCGGCACGGCCGATCGTCGACTTCCCGGAGCCGGACTCCCCCACCAGCCCGAGCACCTCGCCCCGACGCACCTGCAGCGACACGTGGTCGACCGCGGTGAACGCCGGCTGCCCGAGACGCCCGGGGAACTCGACCACCAGGTCGTCGACGTCGAGCACGACGTCGGCCTCCTCGGACACGAGCGACGGTCCGTCCTCACGACCGAGGTGGGGCACCGCGTCGAGCAGGGCACGGGTGTAGGGGTGCCGGGGCGCGGCGAACAGGCGGTCGACGGGTGCGGTCTCGACCAGCCGGCCGCGGTACATGACCACGACGCGGTCGGCCACGTCGGCCACGACGCCCATGTTGTGCGTGATGAGCACGATCGCGGTGCCGAGGCGGTCGCGCAGGCTGAGGAGCAGGTCGAGGATCTGCGCCTGCACGGTCACGTCGAGTGCGGTCGTGGGCTCGTCGGCCACGATCACGTCGGGGTCGCAGGCGATGGCCATCGCGATGACGACCCGCTGCTTCTGGCCGCCCGACAGCTGGTGGGGGTAGTAGTCGACCCGCTGCTCCGGGTCGGGCAGACCGACCATCTCGAGCAGCTCGACGGCCCGCGCGCGGGCCGCCTTGGCGCTGACGTCGCGGTGGGCGCGGATGCCCTGCACGATCTGCCAGCCCACGGTGCGCACGGGGTCGAGGGCGGTCGACGGCTCCTGGAAGACCATCGAGACCTCGTCGCCGCGGATCGGCCGCAGCTCCTTGGCGCTGCGGCCGACGAGCTCGCGCTCGGCTCCCACCTCGGTCGTCCCACCCCGCGACGGGTCCTGGCCCGAGCGCAGCACCGCCGAGCCCGACACCGTCGCGGTCGACGGCAGCAGCCCCAGCACCGCCCGGGCCGTGACCGACTTGCCCGACCCGGACTCACCGACGACGGCCAGCACCTCGCCCGGCGCGACGTCGAACGTCAGACCGCGCACGGCACGTACGGCTCCGCCGTCGGTCGCGAACGAGACGGTGAGGTCCCCCAACGAGAGGACCGCCGCCCGTCTGACGTCGTCCGGCACCTCGTCGACGCCACCGCTGGCGTCGAGCTGGGCCAGCGCCTGCTCGTCCAGCTCGATCTCGGACTCGGTGGCACCGGATCCACCATCACCACCACGCGTGCGCAGCAGCGGGTTGAGCACGTCGTTGAGGCTCTCGCCCACGAGCGTCACGCCCAGCACGACCAGCACGATCGCCAGACCCGGGAAGACGCCGGTCCACCAGATGCCGTTGGTCGCGTCGGGCAGCGCCTTGTTCAGGTCGTAGCCCCACTCCGCGGCGGCCGACGGCTCGATGCCGAAGCCCAGGAAGCCCAGGCCGGCGAGCGTCAGGATGGCCTCGGAGGCGTTGAGGGTGCCGATGATCGGCAGGTTCTGCGCGACGTTGCTGAACACGTGCTTGAACATGATGCGCGGCGTCCGCACGCCCACCACGCGGGCGGCGTCGACGTACGGCTCGGTCTTCACCGACAGCGTGGCGTTGCGGATCACCCGGAAGTACTGGGGCACGAAGATCACGGTGATCGAGATGGCGGCCGACATGATGCCGCCGAACGCCCCGCTCGACCCGCCGGACAGCACGATCGAGACGACGATCGCGAGCAGCAGCGACGGGAACGCGTAGAGCGCGTCCATCACGAGCACGAGCACGCGGTCGAGCCAGCCGCCGAGGTAGCCCGAGACCAGACCGAGCGGCACGCCGACGAGGCTCGACAGCACCACGGCCAGCGCGATGACGATGACCGCGGTGCGGGTGCCGTAGACGACGCGCGAGAACACGTCGGTGCCGCCGACGTTGGTGCCGAACCAGTGCGCGGCCGACGGTGCCTGCTGGGTGCCGAACACGACGCCGTCGGCACCGCGGTCGTCGTTGAAGCCGTACGGCGCGATCCACGGTGCGAGGACGGCCACGACGACGAACGCGATCACGATCGCGAAGCCGAGGAGCAGCATGAAGCGCTGCAGGCCGTGGCTCTGCCGCACCACACCGGGCACGTACCTCGACAGGCTCGGCATCCGGTTGGTCGTCCGCGCCATCAGAACCGCACCCTCGGGTCGACGAGCGCCACGATGACGTCGATGAGGAAGCTGGCCAGGCACACGACGAGCGCGATGAGCGTGACGATGCCCTGCACGGCCAGGAAGTCGCGGGCCTTCAGGTACTCGGCGAGCATGTAGCCGATGCCCTTCCACTCGAAGGTGGTCTCGGTGAGCACGGCACCGGCGAGGAGCATGGCGATCTGCATGCCCATGACGGTGACGACGGGCACGAGGGCGTTGCGGAACGCGACCTTGCGCACCACACGACCCTCGGAGATCCCTCGGGCGCGGGCCGCGGTCACGTACTCGGCACGCAGCGTCTGCAGCAGGTTGATGCGCACGAGCCGCAGGAAAACGCCTCCGGTCAGCAGACCCAGGGCCAGCGCCGGCAGCAGCGCGTACTGGAGGACCTCGAGCACGTAGCCCGGGTCGCCCCACAAGATGGCGTCGACGAGCAGGATGTTCGTCCGCGGCTTCACGTCCTGCAGGGTGAGCAGCGTGGTCGTGGAGGCCCGCCCCGACGACGGCCAGCCGAACGGCGTGAACGCCAGCTTGAGCAGCAGGCCGACGAAGAACACCGGCGCCGCGTAGGCCACGATCGCGAACAGTCGCAGGGTCACGTCGGGCAGGCGGTCGCGGTAGCGGGCGGCGAGCCGGCCCAGCGGGATGCCGATCGCGAAGGCCACGACCAGGGCGTAGAGCGTGAGCTCGAGGGTCGCCGCGCCGTTGACCTTGAGGATCTGCGAGATCGGCTGGTTGTCGGTGAGCGTGGTGCCGAAGTCGCCGCGCACCAGCCCCGACACGTACTCCCAGTACTGCACGAGCATCGGACGGTCGAGACCGGCGTCGGCCTTGCGCTGGGCGATCTGGTCGGGGGTCAGTCGTCCGCCCTGGGCTGCGGTGATGGGGTCGCCGATCACCCGCAGCAGCACGAACACGAGGGTGACGAGCACCCAGATCATCGGCACCACGAGGGCCAGACGCACCAGCAGGTAGCGCGCCAGGGGCGGCAGGCCCCGACGCCGGGCGGGCGCGGGCCCCGGTGACGGGCTGGTGGGCGGCTCGTCCGCGGCGAGCACCTCGGCGGAAGACATGGGACTCCTGGTGGGAGAGGACGGACAGGCCTTCGACAGGCTCAGGGGGCGAGTGCTCCCCGAGCCTGTCGAAGGGTCGAAGGTCAGCCCTTCGAGAGCGACGAGAACCGGAACTTGAACGCCGCGTCGAGCGTGTCGTCCACGCCCTCGACGTCGTCACCGGCCACGGCCACCTGGGCCCCGGTCAGCAGCGGCAGGATCGGCACCTGCTGGGCGACCCGCTCCTGGACCTGGGCGAGCGTCTTCTCGCGCTCGGCCTCGTCGGCCTGCGTCCGCTCGGTGTCGAGCAGCTTCGTCGTCGTGTCGTCCTCGTAGTGGGACTGCAGGAAGTTGTTCGGCGCGAAGAACGGCGTCAGGTAGTTGTCCGGGTCCGGGAAGTCCGGGAACCAGCCCAGCTGGTACATCGGGTAGGCGTCCTTCACCCGCTCCTCGGAGTAGGTGTTCCACTCGGTGGACTGCAGGTCCACCGTGAAGAGCTTCGTGGCCTCCAGCTGCCGCTTGACCATGGCGTACTCCTGGTCGGAGTTGGAGCCGTAGTGGTCCGGGTTGTACTGCAGCTTGAGGTCGACGGGCGTGTCCACGCCGGCGTCGTCGAGGAACTTCTTGGCCTTGGCCGTGTCGGGCTTCTCGCCGTAGAGCTCCTTGAACGGCTCCGTGGCACCGGGCTGACCGTCGGGGACGGCCGAGTAGGCCGGCGTGAACGTGCCCTTGTAGACCTGCTCCGACAGCTCGGCGCGGTCGATCGAGCTGGCCATGGCCTGGCGGATCGCCGTCTTCTGCTCGTCGTCGTCGCCCGGCATCGTCTTGAGGTTGAACACGATGTAGCGCAGCTCGCCGCCGTCGCCCTGGTGCACCTCCACGCCGTCGGCCTTCTCCAGGCTGGCGATGTCGGTGGGGGTGAGCGAGCGCCACGCCACGTCGATCTTGCCGTTCTGGACGTCGAGCTTGAGGTTGTTGGAGTCCGAGTAGTAGGTCATGGTGACCGCGTCGTTCTCGGGCTCGCCGTAGGCGCCGTCGTACTTCTCGTTCTTGGTGAACTCGGCGATCTCGTTCTTCGTGTACGAGCCGATCGTGTACGGACCCGAGAAGCCCTGGGCCTTCACGGCGGCGTCGTCGTCGAGCACCGAGTCGGCGGGGTAGGTCTCCTCGTCGACGATCGGTCCGGCCGAGGTCACGAGCACCTGCGGGAACGTCACGTCGTTGGGGGCCGCGAGGGTGAACACGACGGTCTTGTCGTCGCGCGCCTCCACGCTCTTCATGGCCCCGAGCAGCGATGCCGGGCCGTTCGGGTCGTTGATGTCGACGATGCGCTTGAAGGAGAACGCGACGTCGGAGGCGGTCAGCTCGTTGCCGTTGGCGAACGTCAGCCCGTCCTTCATGGTGCAGACGAACTCGGTCGGCGTCTCGAAGTCGCACTTCTCGGCGGCGTCGGGCGTGAGCTCGGTGCTGCCCGCGGGGAAGTTCAGCAGGTACTGGTAGGCCTGCGTCTGGATCTGCGTCGAGCCGTTGTCGTACGCACCGGCTGGGTCGATCGAGACGACCTTGTCGGTGGTGCCGACGAGGATGCCGGCCTTGGTGTCGCCTGAGTTGCCTGCGCCGCAGGCGGCCAGGGTGAGCCCGGCCAGAGTCGTCGCAGCGAGGACCGCTGCCCCCCGATGGATGTGCATGCGCTGCCTTCCTGAGCAGGTGTGCCACGCGCTGATGGTTGCGCGGATCATGGACTTCTCGGCACGCTAGTGGGGGCTCGCGCCCGCTGGAAGGGTGCGCAGGTTGCGTTTCGATGACGACGCGGCCGGTGTGGGTGGCCTCGCGTCATGGTCTGGTCGCTGGGGACTCTCGCAGACATGTGTCCATCAGGTTCGGCTCAACCCCCTCCGCGGGAAGGGCCACAGCACTATCCTCCCTCGGGAGGGAGTCGTCGATGAAGAAGAGCGGAGTGGGGTCGGAGCGTCAGAGCAGCCTGCTCGACGCTGTCGTCGCGCTGTCCCAGGACCTCTCCCTCGACAACGTCCTCCAGCGCATCGTCGACTCCGCCAGCGAGCTGGTCGGAGCCACCTACGGCTTCCTCGGCGTGCTCGACGGTCGGTCCTCGAACCGGCTCGGCACGTTCGCCGTGCACGGGCTCGACGCCGAGCACCAGGACATGATCGGCCGCCTCCCCCAGGGGCAGGGTCTGCTCGGCCTGGTGATCGACCGGCCCGAGCCGCTGCGGGTCAACGACCTGAAGTCCCATCCCGAGAGCGCAGGGTTCCCGCGGCTCCACCCCGACATGACGTCGTTCCTCGGGGTGCCGATCCGCGTCCACGACCAGGTGTTCGGCAACCTGTACCTCACCGACAAGCAGGGTGACGGCGGGTTCACCGCGGAGGACGAGGCGGTCGCGGTGGCCATCGCGTCGGCCGCGGGCGTGGTCATCGAGAACGCCCGGCTGTTCGAGCAGAGCGAGCAGCAGCGGCGCTGGCTGCGAGCCACCTCCGAGGTAGCCACGGCGCTGCTGCGTCCCATCTCCCGCCAGGCCGCCAGTCAGCTCATCGTCGAACGGGTCCGCGACGTCGCGGGCGCCGGCGCCGCTGCGCTGGTCGTGCCCGACGACGACGGTCCGTTCGTGGTCGCGGCGGCGGTGGGCATCGAGCCCGACCCGGTCGGCGTCCGTCCCGACATCCCGTTCCTGCGCGAGGTCGTCCGGTCGGGGCAGGCGGTGGTCATCTCCGACGCCCTCCACGACGAGCGCATCGACGACGACACGCTGGCTGCGCTCCCGGGGCTGCAGACGGTGCAGGCGCACCCGTTGCACTTCGAGGAGGGCACGGCGGTCCTCGTCATGGGATGGTTCTCCGAGCAGGCGTCGGCCACCTGGGCGCTCGACCCCGAGCTGCCGAACGGCTTCACCCAGCAGGCCGCCCTCGTGATGCAGGTGGTGCGGGCTCGCGAGACCCAGGCCAAGCTGGCGATCTTCGAGGACAGGGACCGCATCGGCCGCGACCTGCACGACCTGGTCATCCAGCGCCTCTTCGCCATCGGGCTCTCGCTCGACAGCGCCTCGGCCTCCGTCCCACCGGCGGTCGGGGCACGACTGTCCGACGCCGTCGACGGGCTCGACCAGACCATCAAGGAGATCCGTCGCACGATCTTCGACCTCAGCTCGCCCACGGTGCCGGCCAACCTGCGCCTCGAGATCGACGCCATCGTCGGTGAGGCCGAGCGGATGCTCGGCTACCGCCCGACGGTGGAGACCATCGGACCGGTCGAGAGCGTGGTGCCCGACATGGCGGCCGAGCAGCTCGCGGCCGTGCTCAAGGAGATCCTGTCCAACATCGTGCGGCACTCCCACGCCGGTGAAGTGGCGATCGAGCTCGACGTCACCGACGACATCGTGCTCACCGTGACCGATGATGGTCTCGGGCTCGACCCCGACCAGCCGTTCGGCAACGGACTGCGCAACATGAGGCACCGCGCCCAGAACCTGGGCGGCAGCTGCGAGTTCCTGGAGCCGTCGCACGGCGGCCTCCAGGTCCGCTGGAGCGTCCCGAAGTCGATGCCGTGATCCCCGCCAACGAAGGAACCCCCCACATGAGCGAGTCCGTACGGATCTTCCTGCTCGACGACCACGAGATCGTCCGACGTGGCATCCGCGACCTCCTGGAGGCGCAAGAGGGCCTGTCGGTCATCGGTGAGGCCGGCACCGCTGGTGAGGCGCTCGAGCTCATCCCCACGCTGCTGCCCGACGTGGCGGTGCTCGACGCCCGACTGCCCGACGGATCGGGCATCGAGGTGTGCCGCGACGTCCGGGCCGCGCACCCGGAGGTCAACGTCATCATCCTGACGTCGTTCGACGACGACGAGGCGCTGTTCTCCGCGATCATGGCCGGCGCCGCCGGCTACGCGCTCAAGCAGATCCGCGGCAACGACCTCGTCGACGCCGTCCGCCGGGTGGCCGACGGCCAGTCGCTGCTCGACCCCGCGGTGACCGCCCAGGTCCTCGACCGGATCCGCAACGCGCCTGCGCCGAAGGACCCGCTCGCCGAGCTGACGGCCCAGGAGCGCCGCATCCTCAGCCTCATCGGCCAGGGCATGACCAACCGCCAGATCGCCACCGAGATGTACCTCGCCGAGAAGACGGTCAAGAACTACGTCTCCCAGCTGCTGTCGAAGCTGGGGCTCCAGCGCCGCACCCAGGCCGCCGTGCTCGCCGAGAAGCACCGCCTCTCCGGCGACTGACCCCCTCCTTCGGCCCGGCTTGGCTGCCTCCTGGCCTGCGGCTGCCTTCGCTGGGTGGGCTTCGGCCTTGCGGCTGCGCTGCTCCGGCTGGGTCTCGTCCTGCGGCTGCGCTGCCTCGGCTGGGTCTCGGCTCGGTCTCCGAGAGGGCCTCGACCGGCGGATGGCCTCCCGCTCGGCCGAGTCCCGGTGCTGCGGGCTGGTCCTGGGCCGTCGGAGGTAGGTGAGGCACCGAATCGAGAGGTCAGAGGTAGGTGATGCACCGAATCGGGCCGGCAGAGGTAGGTGACGCACCTCAAAACGCTCGGATTCGGTGCTTCTCCTACCTCCCACTGCCCAAGCCGGGTGAGAGGTAGGTGGCCCGCGGAATCGGCGCGTCTGAGGTAGGTGGCCCGCGGTATGGCGGCCCGTATGCGCGGGCCACCTACCTGCGCCCGGCGAATAACGCGCGCCACCTACCTCTGACGGCCTCGACCGACGCACGATGAGGCAGTCGGGTGGTCAGGACGACCCGAACGCATCATCGTGCGTATCGGTGGCCCGAGAACCCGGACCGAGCACGCACCCCACCGCCGGTCGAGGCTCCTTTCGGAGCGCAGGTCGACGCGAGGCCGAGGCAGCCGCAGCCGCAGGACGAGCCCCAGCCGAGGAAGCGCAGCCGCAGGACGAGACCCACCCCCGCCCACGTCACACCCGGACTCCCCCGCCCTTCGAGGAGGCCCACTACCCTGGGGGCATGGACCTGAACCAGTCGCTCGCCGCGTTCGACCCCGACGTCGCGCGTCTCCTCGACGCCGAGCTGGAGCGCCAGCAGACGACGCTCGAGATGATCGCCTCGGAGAACTTCGCCCCCGTCGCCGCGCTCCAGGCGCAGGGCAGCGTGCTCACCAACAAGTACGCCGAGGGCTACCCGGGCAAGCGGTACTACGGCGGCTGCGAGGTCGTCGACGAGGTCGAGCAGATCGCGATCGACCGGCTGAAGCAGCTGTTCGACGCCGACTACGCGAACGTCCAGCCGCACTCGGGTGCGAGCGCGAACGCCGCGGTGCTGCACGCGATCGCCCGGGCGGGCGACACGATCATGGGTCTGGACCTCGCCAACGGCGGCCACCTGACGCACGGCATGAAGATCAACTTCTCCGGCCGGCTCTACGAGGTCGTTCCGTACCACGTCGACGACGCCGGTCTGGTCGACATGGACGAGGTGCGCACCCTCGCCCGTGAGCACTCGCCCAAGGTCATCATCGCCGGCTGGTCGGCCTACCCCCGCCAGCTCGACTTCGCCGCGTTCCGCGAGATCGCCGACGAGGTGGGCGCCTACCTGTGGGTCGACATGGCGCACTTCGCGGGCCTGGTCGCCGCCGGCCTGCACCCGTCGCCGCTGCCGCACGCGCACGTCGTGTCCAGCACCACGCACAAGACGCTCGGTGGTCCTCGCGGCGGCGTGATCCTGTCCAACGACGCCGAGCTGGTCAAGAAGCTGCAGTCCGCGGTGTTCCCCGGCCAGCAGGGTGGCCCGCTCGAGCACGTCATCGCCGCCAAGGCGGTGGCCTTCAAGATGGCGCTCGAGCCCGACTTCAAGGACCGCCAGCAGCGCACCATCGAAGGTGCGCAGATCCTGGCCGAGCGGCTGCTCGCCGACGACGCCCGTGAGGCCGGCGTGCAGGTGCTCTCCGGCGGCACCGACGTCCACCTCGTGCTGGTGGACCTGCGCGACAGCGAGCTCGACGGACAGCAGGCCGAGGACCGGCTCCACGAGGTCGGCATCACGGTCAACCGCAACGCGGTCCCGAACGACCCGCGTCCGCCGATGATCACGTCGGGACTGCGCATCGGCACGCCCGCACTCGCCACCCGCGGGTTCGGTGCCGAGGAGTTCGGTGAGGTCGCCGACGTCATCGCCGAGGCGCTCAAGCCGGGCGACATCGACGTCGAGGGCCTGCGCAAGCGGGTCACGACGCTCGCGGAGCGGTTCCCGCTCTACCCGCACCTCACGCCCTTCACCTCCTGATCGTGACGTCCGCGGCCAGGCCGTCCACCGCGCGGCTGTGGCTGCGGCTCACGCCGCTGCACCTGTTCGCCCTGGTGGCGCTGGCGGCGTGCGTGGCGGGCGGGTTCTGGCAGCTCGGTGCGTACGAGTCGCGCCAAGGTGACGCGGCGCGCGAGTCCGCTGCTGCGGCGCCGGCTCCCATCGTCGACGTGTGGGGGCTGGGGCAGCCCTACCGGACCGACCTGCAGGACCGCCGCGTGACCGTCGAGGGACGGTTCGGACCGGTGGACGAGCAGTTCTGGGTCCGCGGCGAGATGACGCAGGGACGCTCCTGGCTGGTCGCTCCCTTCCTCGTCGACGGCTCCGACGGTGCACTCCTGGTCGTGCGCGGGGGCGTCGACTCGTCGACGCCCAGGAACGCGGCGATCCCGGAGGTTCCCACAGGACCGCAGAAGCTCACCGTCGTGCTGCAGCCCAGCCAGGGCGGTGGGTCGCCCCTCGGTCGCGAACGCACGACGACGGCGATCACCACGCCGTCCCTGCTCAACGAGCTGCCGTACCGGCTCTGGTCGGGCTACGGGCTGCTCGCGACGCCTTCGTCCGAGGGCGCACAGGCGCAGGGGTGGGAGCTCGTGGAACCGCCCGACCCCGACGTCTCCTGGACGGTGGGCCTGAAGAACCTCGCCTACGCCCTCCAGTGGTGGGTGTTCGGCCTGTTCGCCGTGGTCATGTGGTGGCGGATGTGCCGCGACCAGGTCGACGAGGCACGTGCCCGCCACGACGCCGCAGCAGCGGAGCGACCCGCCCACCGACCCGACGACCAGCCCGCCGATAACCTGGCCCCGTGAGTCGCATCGCTGTCGCCTACCGCATCCTCGCCTGGGTCGTGGGCGTGAACCTGCTCGTCGTGTTCGCCGGATTCTTCGGCAAGATCCTCACCGAGCCCGGCTCGTGGTGGCGCCGCAACCAGGACGTCTTCCTGGTCATCGACCAGGTCCACGGGCTCCTCTTCATGGTGCTGCTCGTGCTCATCGCCCTGCTGTCGAGCCGTCACCGCTGGAAGCCGGCCTTCACCGTCACGACGATGCTCCTGGCCACGGTGCCGTTCGTGAGCTTCTGGGCCGAGCGCCGCACCACCCGCGTGCTGCGCGCGGAGGCCGACGCTCCCAGCGCCCCCTGACCGGACGGCTCAGCGACCGGTGAAGGTCGCCTTCCCGGGGCCGTTCTCCAGGAACGAGGCCATCCCGTGCTGCAGGTCCTCGGTCTCGAACAGCTCCGACGCGATGCGCGTGGTGGCTGCGACGGCACCGGGCATGCCCGACGACTCGTGCACCCGCAGGATCCGCTTGGCCGCACCGAAGGCCCGGGTGGGGCCGACGGCCACCTGTCGCACGACGTCGAGGACGGCGTCGTCGAAGCCCTCGACGGGGAGTACGCGGTTGACCACGTTCCAGCGCTCGAAGGTGGCGGCGTCGAAGAGCTCGCCGGTGAAGACGACCTCCTTCGCCCGTCCGACGCCGGCCCGCTGGGCCAGGCGCTGCGTGCCACCCATGGTCGGGGTCAGGCCGATCACGCGCTCGACGAGGCCGAACTTCGCCTTCTCGCTCGCCAGGACGATGTCGCAGGCCAGCGCCACCTCGAGCGCCCACGTGAGGGTGAGGGCGTGCGCCGCGAAGAAGGTGGGCACGTCGAGGGCGGCGATCCGCTCGGGCAGCTCGAGCATCCGGTCGTAGAGCGCCTTGGTGTCGGCCTGCGAGGTGCGGGCGTGGAACTGGGCCACGTCGACCCCGCCGGACACGAGCTTGCCCTCGGCGCGCACCAGCAGCGCGCGCGGCGGGTCCAGCTCGACCTCGTCGAGCGCGACGTCGAACGCGTCGTGCAGCTCCAGGGAGTACAGGTTGACCGGCGGTGCGCTGAAGGTCAGGACGGCGATGCCGTCGACCCGGGTCACCTCGACCCGCAGGTCGGTCCCCGCGGCGGCGCTCATCGTGCGTCACCGGCCGGGTCGTAGACCCCGCCCTGGTCGGCCGTGAGGTTGCGGGCGACCACGACGCCCGCCGCCAGGGCGAGCAGGACAAGGACCAGGCGCAGGGGGTGCTCTCGCATGCACTCACGGTAGCGCCAGGTCCGTCTCTCGCCCTGCGGAGCGTCGGCGTGGCTTGCTTGTCGGGGCGTGGAAGGATGGAAGGGTCCCGCCCCGCACGACCTAGTGAGGAACGACGTGTCTTCCCCCCTGAGCGCCACCTTCAAGACGAACCACGGCGACGTGGTCATCCGTCTGTTCCCGGACCACGCCCCCAAGACGGTCGAGAACTTCGTCGGTCTCGCCGAAGGCACCAAGGAGTGGCTCGACCCGGCCACCGGCCAGGTCGCCACCCGCCCGTTCTTCGACGGCCTCACGTTCCACCGCATCATCAGCAACTTCATGATCCAGGGCGGCGACCCGCTCGGCACCGGGACGGGTGGCCCCGGCTACACGTTCGAGGACGAGTTCCACCCCGACCTGCGCTTCGACAAGCCCTACCTGCTGGCCATGGCCAATGCCGGGCCCGGCACCAACGGCTCGCAGTTCTTCATCACCGTGGTCCCCACCGACTGGCTCAACCGCAAGCACACGATCTTCGGCGAGGTCGACGGCGAGGCGAGCCAGAAGGTCATCGACGCCATCGTGGCCGTGCCGACCGACGGCTTCGACCGTCCGGTCGACCCCGTGGTGATCGAGAAGGTCACGATCGACCGCGGCTGACCGTGGACGAACCGCGCGCCGCCGGCGCGCAGCGGTGCTACCGGCATCCTGACCGCGAGGCCTACATCTCGTGCCAGCGGTGCGAACGGCCGATCTGCCCCGACGACATGCGTGACGCGTCGGTCGGCTTCCAGTGCCCGGAGTGCGTGAACAAGGGCGCCAAGGCCGTCCGCGCTCCGCGCACCGTCGCCGGTGGCGCGGTGCAGGCGCGCGAGGGCATCGTCTCGATGACGCTCATCGTCGTCAACGTCACCTTGTACGTCCTGCAGATGGCGACGGGTGACCTGCGCAGCGAGCTGTACCAGCAGGGCACCATGTGGCCGTTCGGCGTGGCCGAGGGCCAGTACTGGCGGCTCCTGACCTCGGCGTTCCTGCACCTGTCGGTCCTGCACATCGCCTTCAACATGTACGCCCTGTACCTGTTCGGGCCGTTCGTGGAGCGCGCGCTCGGCACGGTGCGGTTCATCGCCGCGTACGTGACGACGGCGGTCGTCTCGGGCGTGTTCGTCATGTGGCTGTCGAACCCCCTCGGCGGCACCGCCGGCGCCTCGGGTGCGGTCTTCGGCCTGTTCGGCATGGCCCTGGTGCTGCTGCTCAAGGCCCGCCAGGACGTGCGCGGCCTGCTGGTGCTGCTGGCGATCAACGGAGCGATCAGCTTCACGGGCAACATCAGCTGGCAGGGCCACCTGGGTGGTTTCGTGGCGGGCTGCCTGCTCGGTCTCGTCTTCGCGTACGCCCCGCGCGAACGCCGCACCCTCGTGCAGGTCCTCGCGTTCACCGGGATCTGGGTGGCCGTCGTGGTCGCGGTCGCGGTGCGCACGGCGTCGCTCACGGCCTGAGCGCACACAACACGACCGCGCCCCCTCACCGGTGCGGCAAGGGGGCGCGGTCGGCGCGGCAGTCGATCAGCGCGGCGTGCGGTTCACGTTGCAGATCGCGTCGCGCAGGTTGAGCGTGATCGGGATGCCGATCACCTCGACCCGGACCTGAAGCGCGGTGGCCGACACGCACCGGACGATGCCGGTGCCGCCCGTCGCCCGGACACCCGTCGTCTGGCCGAAGAGCTTCGTCGTCTCCAGGTCGGTCCTGGCGTCGACGGCCGAGAAGCCGTTGCCCGGGGTGAAGGTCAGCCGCGCCGAGCCGAGCTCGGCCACGACGTTCCCGCCGCGGATCGGGTGCTCGCACCCCGCGCTCCCGCACGCACCACCGAACGACGTGGTGTTCAGGTAGACCGGCCCCCCGTCGTCGGCGTCGAGGTCACCGGTCAGGTCGAGCCGCTGCAGGCGCAGGCCGTTGGCCGACAACCCACCGGCGGAGTCGACGAGGTCGAGCGTCGTGTACTCGCTCGCGTCGAACTGCACGGACCCGATGCCCGGGTCGTCGATCCCGGCGCCGGGCAGGCAGGCCTCGTCCTCGGCCATGCACACCCGCAGCCTCGCGGGCAGCGGTCCGGCGATGGAGCCGGAGAGCCCGCCGAGGTCGAAGGACAATCGGTTCGTGCTGGCGTCGGCCGCGTACTCGAGACGGGTCGCCCCCTCGGCCTCCACCAGCCGCAGCGTCATGTTCGGCTGGAGGTGGTCGATCGTCGCCGTGACCGGGTCGCCACCGTCGTCGAGCGAGATCTCGAAGATCCTCCCGGCGACGGTGTCGAGCAGGACGTCCGGCTGGTCGCCGAGCGAGGCCCTGATCGCCCGCAGCCCGCTCACGCGGGCAGCGAGCCGGGTGTCGTCCTCACGCTGGCGCAGCGCCAGGCCGTCCGTGTCGGCCGGCAGCTCCAGCGGGGTGCCGGAGTGCGCGTCGACCTCGACGAGGCCCACCGCCTTGCCGCCGGTGTCGAAGCTGACGCCGTCGTCACCGACCTCGACCGCGAGCAGCTCGGGCACGTCCGTCAGGCGCAGGTCCAGCTGGTCGGCGCCCAGGAGTCGTCCGCTCTGGTCGGTGGCCTCCACGGTCACCGACTCGATGGGGTCCGAACCGCGGACCGAGACGGCACCGTCGTCGGAGAGCCCGAGCGTCAACGTGCGGGGTGCGTCCTCGATCCGGGCGTCGAGCGTCAGCGTCTCCTGCGTCACCAGGGCGCGCAGCGGTGTCGGCGCGATGGTCAGGCCGAGGGAGATCGTCTCCTGCAGGTCGATCGTCATCCCCTCGAACCCCGGCAGGCGGACTGCGACGGAGTCGTGGCCGCCCTCGTCCACGAGACGCAGGTAGCTGGGGTCGTCGAGCGTGACGATCTCGCCCCCGCGGCTGTAGCCCGCGGCGAACGTCCCGATCGGGCCGCTCGCCTCGAGACCGCCGGCACCGTCGGCACCGAGGGTGAAGTCGATCGACGTCGGCACCTCCTGCAGGCTGAGGCGGACGTCCTGGGCCGTGCGGCCCTTCGCCAGGGTCTGCGCCCGCAGCGTGACGTCGTCGAGCTCGACGTCGCCGGTGACGGAGGCGTTGAGCCCCGTCTCCTCGGTGCCGGTGAGACCGACACCGACCTCGCCGTCGACCGAGCGGAAGGTGCCGTCGACGACCGTGACCTCGTCACTGCCGCCGTCCTCGGTGAACTGGATCCCGATCTCCGTGGGCCGCTGGGTCGTGAAGGTGCCGGCCACCTGCTGGGTGCCGCCGAGCGACAGTGCCAGGCGCGCCGCCTCGGGCGCGTGGTCGAAGCTGATGCCGAAGCGCTGCTCCTGGGGTGCGAGGTCCTGCGGCGCCTCGAGCGGGGCGTCGTCGAGCTCGACCTCGTCACCGGAGGCGACGGGTGTCTCGTCCGACGGCTCCGCCTGCTCGGGCACGATCGCACCGGTGACGGCCAGGGGGGCGGTGCCGCTCGAGGCGACCTCGAGCGCGGCGCCGCCCGAGGCCAGGACGACCGCGGCACGGAACTCGCGCGGGGCGTCGCTGGTGCGGGTGTCGAAGCCGAACCGGTAGCGGGTGGCGTCGCCGGGCAGCCCGACGACGGCCTGCAGGCTCAGGGGCAACGGCGTGCCCTCCGCGTCGGCGCGCAGCGTCGTGATGACCGGCGTGGTGCCCTCGAGCGTCACGCGGGCAAGCACGTCGGGCTTGCCGTCGCCGGTGACGTCGAGGTACTGCGGGACGCCGATGACGGCGGAGAACTCGCGGGCCCTCTGGGTCCCGTCGGGTTGCGCGAGCACGGCACGCCAGCGGAACCGCGCCGCGTCGGCGAGGTCTGCCAGCGGGCTGCCGGCGGTGACGCCGTCGATCACCGCGTCGACCGTGTCGTCGAGCGGGTCACCGATCCGCCCGACCTCGTCTCCGAGATCGCCCAGCTGGGCCGCGAGCTGCTCGAGCAGCGGGTCGACGGCGGCCTCCGAGTTCGGCAGGCTGCCGGTGAGTCCACCCACCGCCGTGCCGAGGTCGGCGACGACGCCACCGAGCAGTCGGGTCAGACCGCCGATCAGCCCGTGCTCCTCGGGGGCGCTCTCCGCGGCCGCATCGCCGACGTAGAGCTTCACGTCGTCGCGGGACGGACTCCAGATCTCGGTGCCCGCGAAGACGGCGGCCACGGGCTCGACCCGGCTCTGTCCCTCGACGGTGACGGTGCGCTGGGCCACGCCCTCGGCGTCGGTGCTGGCGTCGGTGGGGTCGTCCCCGATCGACAGAGCCACGGGGAGGTCGGCCACGGGCTCGCCGGCACGGGCGCTGCCCGGGGTGACGTCGGTCAGGACCGCGGCGAGCGTCGCCTTCCTGCCGGGCTGCACGCGGGTGGTGCCGTCGTAGCGGAGCGCGGTGCTGCGACGTGCGACGGTCGCGCTGGTGCTGCCGTCGAGGCCGAGGTAGGAGGCATCGTCGGCCACCGAGGCGGAGACGCCGAGGGCGCCGCGCGGGAGGTCGGGCAGGTCCACGACCACGCTGCCGCGGCCCTGGGCGTCGGTCGTCACGGTCCGCTCGTCGTCGCCGACGGTCACCGTCACGCTGCGACCACCCAGCGCACGGTCGGTCACGCCGTTCGCCTGCACCGACGTCGTCACCGAGACGGCGAGGTCCTCGCCGCTCACCACGGACGCGGGAGCGCTCACCCGCACCGCGGCGCGGTTGCGCAGGGTGACCACGAGGTTCGAGGCCTGGACCTCGCTCTGGGCCGTGCAGCCCAGGTTCGCGAAGCCGGAACGTCGGGAGTCGCGTGTCCACGACTGCACCCGGTAGCTGCCGAGCGGCTGGCCGAGCGTGTCCCAGGTGCTGCTGAGCGCCCCGGACCCGTTGCGCGAGGCCGTGTGGACGACCTGGCCGTCGGCGACCCGCGTCACGCTCAGGCGCGAGGAGCTGCGGTCCTGGGCGATGCAGTTGTTGTCGCCGCCCCGCGCCTCGTTCACCGCGACGATCCCGGAGATCTCCTGACCCGCGGTCAGGCCGGAGACGGCTGCCTGTGCACCCAGCGTGGGGAGGACTCCGGCCAGCACGACGGCACTCGCGCCGAGGACGCCGAGTCGTCGCCGGCGCGCGCCTCGAAGCGGGTCGCGGTGGCGTGGGGAGGGGCGATGGGGCATCGGACGGCTCCTGTGCGGGACGTGAGAGGACTGTCAGATTCCTCCAACGTCGGCGGTGACGGGGAGTCACGGGCCATTTTCGGGGGGCTCCGACGGCTCTGGTGGCCGCGTCGTCGGATCCGCTAGGTTGCACCTCCGGTGAGACCCGCGTCACGTCATGCGGAACGGTGCGGCACGAATGACACCCGTGTCGTTCTCCCCAGGGTTGCCCACACCTGTGAACAACACCGGTGTGATTCGTGCACAGGGCCCTCCACAGCTGTGAACAACACCCGTGTCATTCGCGCACAGGGTTGCCCATACCTGTGGGGAAGGACCGCGGACGCGAGCACCGGGCTGGATCGCCATTTCAGATACCGTTAGTATCTGAGCATGACCACCTTCGCTCCGGGCACGCGTGTGCTCGTCACCGGTGCCGCCTCCGGCCTCGGCCTCGCCCTCGTGACCCAGCTGGCCGAACGAGGCTGTCGGGTGCTCGCGACCGACGTGCACGCCGACGTCCCGGCTCCCGTGCAGGTCCTCGCGGACGCCGGACCCGGCACGGTGGAGTACCGCCGGCTCGACGTCACCTCCGACGTCGACTGGCAGACGGTCCGCGACCACGTCGTCGAGACCTGGGGCGGCCTCGACGTGCTGTTCAACAACGCCGGCGTCGCCGCTGGTGGTCGCATCGAGCTGTCCGAGATGGACCAGTGGCAGTGGATCGTCGACATCAACCTGCTGGGCGTCGTGCGGGGCTGCCGCACCTTCGTGCCGATGCTCAAGGAGCAGGGGAGCGGCACGATCGTCAACACCGCGTCGGCGGCCGGCCTGATCCACCCGCCGCGCATGAGCGAGTACAACGCGGTCAAGGCGGGGGTCGTGGCCCTCAGCGAGACCCTGTTCCACGAGCTCAAGCCGAACGGGATCGCCGTGAGCGTCGTCTGCCCGACGTTCTTCAAGACCAACCTGACCGCCTCCATGCGCGGCAAGGACGAGTCGGCGCAGGCCTCGGCGGCCAAGCTGATCGACGGGTCGAAGCGCACCGCCGCCGACATCGCCACGGTCGTCCTCGCCGACGTGGAGAAGGGTCGCCACATCGTGCTGACCGACCGGGAGGGCAGGATCGCCTACACCGCGAAGCGCTTCCTGCGTCCGCTCTACTACCGCGAGATGGCCAAGGCCGCCGTTCGCATGGCTCGGAAGGACTGACGTGCGCACCAACGTCCTCATCACCGGGGCCAGCTCGGGTCTCGGTGCCGAGATGGCCCGCCAGCTCGCGGCCCAGGGGCACCACCTGGCCCTGACCGCGCGTCGCGTGGACCGCCTCGAGGCGCTCGCCGCCGAGATCACCACCGCGCACCCGGACGTGCAGGTGGTCGTGCACGCGCTCGACGTGAACGACCACGACCAGGTCTTCGCCGTCTTCAAGGCCGCCATCGGTGACCTCGGCGGGCTCGACCGGGTGATCGTCAACGCGGGCCTCGGCAAGGGCGGGCGCATCGGCATCGGCATGTTCGCGGCCAACAAGGAGACCGCCGAGACGAACTTCATCGCCGCGATGGCCCAGTGCGAGGCCGCGATGGAGCACTTCTACGAGCGCAAGGCCGGCCACCTCGTGGTCATCTCGTCGATGTCGGCCATGCGCGGCATGCCGTCGTCGATGACCTCCTACGCCGCCACGAAGGCCGGCATCGCGCACCTGGCCGAGGGGATCCGCATGGACCTCGTCGGACGCAAGGGCGTGGACATCGCCGTGACCACGCTGTTCCCCGGCTACATCGCCTCGGAGATGAACGAGCAGGTCGAGCAGGAGCAGAAGCTCATGGTCGACACCGAGACGGGCGTGCGCTCGATGGTCAAGGCCATCCAGAAGGAGGTCGACACCGCGGCCACGCCGGGCTGGCCCTGGGCTGCTGTCGGCCAGGTCATGAAGCACGCCCCGCGCGGCATCGTGCGCAAGCTGGTCTGACGGGTTGGGTCGCCGGTCGATAATGTGATATCACTTTCATAGCACTCCGGACGACCCGGGGAGCTGGGAGGAGACCATCATGAGCGCACCTGTCATCCCCGAGCCCGCCTCGGCCGTCGAGACGCCGCTGGCCGACGAGAAGCCGACCATCGCCGAGCGCGAGGCCTGGAGCACCGGGGGAGCCACGATCGCCATCGCGTCGATCATCGGCTTCCTCGTCGGTGTCGGCCTGGTCGTGCTCGCCGCCGTGCAGGAGTCGATCCCGCTGATCGTCGTCGGCGTGCTGCTCGCCCTCGTCGCGTTCGCGGCGTCCTGCGGGCTCACGCTCGTGGCGCCCAACGAGGCGCGGGTGCTGCAGATCCTCGGCGGCTCCTACACCGGCACCGTCCGCACGGAGGGCCTGCGCTGGGTGAACCCGCTGACCGGCCGCACCAAGATCTCCACCCGCATCCGCAACCACGAGACGGGTACGGCCAAGGTGAACGACGCCGACGGCAACCCGATCGAGATCTCGGCGATCGTCGTGTGGCGGGTCGAGGACACCGCGCGCGCCAGCTTCGAGGTCGACGACTTCGTGGAGTTCGTGGCCATCCAGACCGAGGCGGCCGTGCGCCACATCGCCGGCAGCTACCCCTACGACGCCGCCGGGCGTCTGTCGCTGCGCGAGAACGCCGACGAGATCACCGGCCGGCTGTCCGAGGAGGTCGACGAGCGGGTCCGGTCCGCCGGCGTCCGGATCGTGGAGTCGCGGATCAACCGCCTGTCCTACGCCCCCGAGATCGCGCAGGCGATGCTGCGTCGTCAGCAGGCCGGCGCCATCGTGGCCGCGCGCCAGGAGATCGTCGAGGGTGCCGTGGGCATGGTCGAGTCCGCACTGGAGCGGCTCGAGTCCAAGGACTTCGTGCAGCTGGACGAGGAGCGCAAGGCCGCCATGGTGAGCAACCTGCTCGTCGTGCTGTGCGGCGACCGCGACGCCCAGCCCGTGGTCAACACCGGCTCCCTGTACTCCTGAGAGCCGTCCTCGACCATGCATGCCCGCGATCCCGTGACCCCGCCGCGATGAGCCCGACCCGATGAGCCCGACCCGATGAGTACCGAGCGCAAGAAGCTGCTGCTGCGGCTGGACCCGCAGGTCCACGACGCCCTCGCCCGCTGGGCGTCGGACGACCTGCGGAGCACGAACGCGCAGATCGAGTACCTGCTGCGCGGGGCCCTCAAGGACGCCGGGCGGATGCCGAAGGGTGCCTCGGCCCCACGCCGCCCCGGCCGTCCGCCGAAGGAGGACTGACGGCCGTCCGCATCGGCGTCACCCGACGAGGACGGACGCTCGCACGGCGTCCTCGAGGGACGTCGCGGCGATGCCGAGCCGCTCGACGCTCGCCTGCTCGTCGACCAGCAGCGGCTCCGTGAAGAGGTACGACATCGCGGCCATGGCCCGCATGTCGGCGCTGACCGGCGCCAGGGCCTTCAGCGCCCAGGCGGGGACCGGCCGCACCCGGGCCGACGTGTGCCCCGCCGCCACCGCGTAGGCCGTGGCCAGCTCGCGCTGGGTGGCGTGGACGACCGGGGCGAGGACGATCCGGTCGCGCGCGGCGGGCAGCTCCGATGCTGCGACCATCGCCGACGCCAGGTCGGGCAGGTACGTCCACGCGTGGGGGAGGTCGACCCGACCGAGCGGGCGGACCGTGCGCCCTTCGGCCGCCGGCTCCCTCACGCGGTCGCCGCCGTGCGCCATGGAGGCACCCGGACCGTAGAAGTCCGACGCCACCACGCTCGTGGTCCGCGCCGGTGACGCTGCGCGACGCGCGAGCAGCTCGGCGCGGACGCGTCCCATCGAGGACCGGGGCGCGACGTGGAGGTCGTCGCCGAGGACGCCCGACGTGTCGAAGGCGTACACGCTCTCCGGGTACACGACGTGCACGTCGTGCCGTGCCGCTGCGTCGAGGACGCCGGCCTCCAGGGGGTACAGCTCGCGCTCCCACACGTCGGGCCTGTACGCCGAGGCGTGCAGGCACAGGTGCACGACGTCGACGTCGGCGAACGCGTGGTCGAGGTCGGCGGCATCGGTGGCGTCGAGCCGGACGCGTTCGACGAGCGGGTGCTCGGGTCCGGAACCGGACCGGGTGCCGACGCGGACGGCGTCTCCGCGACGGGCGAGGTGAAGAGCGACGTGAGGGCCGACCTGGCCGGCTCCGATGACGAGGGTGTGCATGGTGTCTCCTGGGTGATCAAAGCGAGAGCAGTGCTCTCGGTTGTGACCAGCGTGCACCCCTCGCCCCCCGAAGTCAAGAGCACCGCTCGCTTTGTCGACATGGTGGCCGCAACGTCGTAGGGTGCTGCCGTGCCCACTCCCCGCGAGCTCGCCCGCGAGCAGACCATGCGCGACATCGTCCGGATCGGTCGCGCGCAGCTCGCGACCTCCACCCCGGCCGAGCTGTCCCTGCGAGCGGTGGCGCGCGAGCTCGGCATGGTGTCGTCGGCGGTCTACCGCTACGTGAAGGACCGGGACGCCCTGCTCACGCTGCTGATCGTCGACGCGTACGACGAGCTCGGCGCCGAGGTGGAGGCCGCCGTGAAGGCGGCGGAGCGGCGCAGCGCGGTCGCCCGCCTGCAGGCGGCGACCCAGGCGATGCGGACGTGGGGCCTGCGCGAGCCGTCACGCTTCGCCCTGCTGCACGGCACACCCGTCCCGGGGTACGCGGCGCCGCGTGACACGACCGTGCAGCCGGGCACGCGGGTCGTCGTCGCGCTCATGGGCGTGCTCGAGGACGCGCACCGTGCCGGGCAGGTGCGGGAGGTGGCCGGCCCCCTCCCGCGGAGCCTGCGCACCGACATGGAGGCGATCCGTGAGGAGTTCGGCCTCACCCTCCCGGCCGGCAACCTGGTTCGGGGCATGGGCCTCTGGTCGGCCCTGGTCGGTGCCGTCGCCTTCGAGGTCTTCGACCAGTACGGCCCCGACACCCTGACCGACCCGGCCGCCTTCCTCGACGTCCACGTGGCGGCGCTGGCCGAGACCGTGGGCCTCTAGTCCCGGATCGGGGGCGTCAGTCGGCGAGCAGGGCTGCGGCGAGGTCGCCGACCTGGTCGAACTCCACCAGGAAGCCGTCGTGCCCGTGCAGCGACGTGACGACGTCGAGGCCGTCGGCGCCGGGGATCAGGTCGGCCAGCTCCTGCTGCTGGTGGATCGGGTACAGCCGGTCGGTGTCGATGCCGGCCACCACGGTGCGCGCGGTGATGCGCGCCAGCGCGGCCGCCACCCCGCCACGGTCACGGCCGACGTCGTGGCTGTCCATCGCGCGGGTGAGCACCAGGTAGGAGTTGGCGTCGAAGCGACGGACGAGCTTGACGCCGTGGTGCTCCAGGTACGACGCGACGGCGAACCGGCCGTCGTCCTGGACCGTCCGTCCGAACCGCTCCTGCAGCTCGGCCTCGCTGCGGTAGGCGACGTGGGCGATGCGGCGGGCCACGTCGAGGCCGGCGGTCGGGCCCAGGGGAGCGCCGTAGTAGTCGCCGTCGTGGAAGTGCGCGTCGGCGGTGATGGCTGCCTGCTGCGTCGACGACAGGGCGATCTGCTCCGCCGACGCCTGCGCCGACGTGGCCAGCAGGAACAGACGCTCCACGCGCTGCGGGTGCGTGACGGCCCACTCCAGGGCCCGCATGCCCCCGGCGGAGCCGCCGATGACCGCGTACCAGCGGTCGATGTCGAGGTGGTCGGCGAACGCGACCTCGGCCGCTACCTGGTCGCGGACGGTCAGGTCGGGGAAGCTCCCGCCCCAGGGCTCGCCGTCGGCCGGTGCCGCCGAGGACGGGCCGGTCGATCCTTGGCAGCCGCCCAGGATGTTCGCGGCCACCACGTAGTAGCGGTCGGTGTCGATCGGGCGGCCGGGACCAACGAGCGTGTCCCACCAGCCCGGGCTCGCGTGCCCGTCGCCGACGGGGCCGACCACGTGGCTGTCACCGGTCAGTGCGTGCAGCACCAGCACGGCGTTGTCGCCCGTGAAGGTCCCCCACGACTCGTACGCGAGACGCACGTCGGGCAGCACGGCACCCGACTCGAGGGTCACGTCGCCGACGTCGACGAACTGTCGGGAACCGACAGGATCTCCCTCACGCCACGCGCCGGTGACGGAAGGGAGATCCTGGTCGGTCAGGTGAGGTGAGGTCACTTGGCCGCGCGCAGTCCCGCCTCGAGGTCGGCGAGGATGTCGTCGATCCCCTCGATGCCGACGGCCAGACGCACCAGGCCCGGGGTCACGCCGGTGGCGGCGTGCTCCTCCGGGGTGCCCTGAGAGTGCGTGGTGCTGGCCGGGTGGATGGCGAGCGAGCGGACGTCGCCGATGTTCGCCACGTGGCTGAACAGCTCGAGCGAGTCGATGAACCGGCGCCCGGCATCCACGCCGCCCGGCAGCTCGAACGTCAGCACCGCACCCGAGCCGCGGGGCGTGTACTTGTCGGCCAGCTCCTTGTAGGGGTTGCCATCGAGCGAGGCCCAGGTGACCTTCGAGACGTCCTCGCGGGCGGTCAGCCACTCGGCGACCTTGCGGGTGTTCTCGATGTGGCGCTCCATCCGCAGGCTCAGGGTCTCGAGGCCCTGGGCGATGAGGAAGGCGTTGAACGGCGAGAGGGCAGCGCCGACGTTGCGCAGGTATTGCACGCGCAGCTTGGCGATGTAGGCCGCCGGGCCGAGGGCCTCGGCGAACACGAGCCCGTGGTAGCTGGGATCGGCGGTCGTGAAGCCGGGGAACTTGTCGCCGTGGGCGGCGTAGTCGAACGTGCCGCCGTCGATGACGACGCCGGCGATCGTGGTGCCGTGGCCGCCGATGTACTTGGTGGCCGAGTGCACGACCGTGTCGACGCCGTGCTTCAGCGGGTTGAGCAGGAACGGCGTGGCCACGGTGTTATCGACGATGAACGGGACGCCGACCTCCTTGGCGACCGCGCTGATCGCCTCGAGGTCGAGGATGTCGCCCTTCGGGTTGCCGATGGTCTCGCCGAAGAACGCCTTGGTGTTCTCCTGCGCGGCGGCCCGCCAGGCGGCGGGGTCGTTGTTGTCCTCGACGAAGGTCACCTGGATGCCGAGCTTCGGGAAGGTGTGGCGCAGCAGCGAGTCGGTGCCGCCGTAGAGGCTGGCGGACGCCACGATGTGGTCACCGGCCTCGGCCACGTTGGTCAGGGCGCCGGTGGTGGCGGCCTGGCCCGAGGCGAACAGCAGAGCGCCGACGCCGCCCTCCAGGGCCGCGAGACGCTCCTCGACGACGCCCTGGGTGGGGTTCATGATGCGCGTGTAGATGTTGCCCGGCTCGGCCAGCGCGAACAGGTCGGCGGCGTGCTGGGTGTCACGGAACTGGTACGACGTCGTCTGGTAGATCGGCAGGGCCCGCGCACCGGTGGTGGGGTCGGGCGTCTGGCCTGCGTGGATCTGCTTGGTCTCGAACGACCACTGATCGCTCATGGGATCTCCTGAGGTGGGGCGCGGGGTGTCGATGGACCTCCACGGTGACAGGTCGGCCAAGGGATGAGAAGGGGTCTCATCATGCGGACCGTGCGACGATCGCCCCATGGAGCTGCGCCGCGCCGTCCTCGGCGACGAGGGTCTGCTGGCCTCGGTCGAGCGGGCGGCGAACACCGACGCACTGGCCCACGTCTTCGACGGGCCCTACCCGTGGACCGCGGTGCGCGACCGCTGGATCGAGGTGCTGGCCGATCCCGCCGTGACCGCGTCGCTCGTGGTGGTCGACCAGGTGGCGGTGGGCTACCTGGCCCACGACGCGACGACGCTGCGCCACCTCGGCGTGGTCGCCCGCCATCGCGGCACCGGCCTCGCCGCCGAGGTGCTCGCGTCGGTGCCGACGTCGGTGGACCGGCTGTGGGTCCTGGAGGCCAACACTCGCGCGCGCCGCTTCTACGAGCGACACGGCTGGCGCCCCGACGGCCGATCACAGCCCTGCGAGTTCGAGCCCTTCCCCGTCGAGGTGGGGTACACGAGGGGCTAGGTGCGGTGGGTCGGCCAGGGGTGATCGGAGTGTCAAACGCGTGTGCCTCGTCGACGCCGACAGCCCGAAGGCCGGTCGTGCCGATTGCGGCGGAGGTAGGACAGGGAGGTCCAGATGTAGAAGCACGCGACCACCAGACCCAGCGTGGCAGCCACCCCCAGAAGGCTCCCCATCCCGTTCGTCACCAGCAACACAAGCCAGCAAACAAACAAGACGCAACTGAAGCCGAGATTGAGGCGCGCTCGCATCACGGTCCTACCTCCACGCAGGCAGACAATCCGATGGCCGTTGTCGCGTATCCGATCGAGCCTTCGCCAACGCTGCACCCAGCGCCGACGACTTCCCATCACCGGTGTTCTCGTTGCCCTGCGACCGCGGAAACTCCTGAGAGGCTTCGGTACCAACTGCCGGCGACACGGGCACCGCAGTCAGTACGCCCACCACGACCACCCCGGAAAGCGGCGCGATTGCTGCCGAGAAGGTCGAAGAGTGCGTCATGAGAGCCCCCAGTCACCGTGGCGCCTGGAAGTCAGACTCACGTCACCCGCCCTTGGCGGATTCGAGGAACCTAGCAGCCGCACCAGGATCATGGACAGGAACTGCGTAACCTTCGAGCTGACCCCGGTTGCATGTCGGCTCAGCCCGATCACACGGTGATCCACGGTGGGACGGGGTCCTTCGCCTCACCTCGGATAGGGCGATGCATCGGACAGACAGCACGTTCGCGGCGGTGCGGGTCCTGCGCTCGACTTCGGCACGTGCGGAAGCGGGCCCGTTGGCGATGAGCCGACGCAGGATCTCGCTGGCGAGAACCGGCTGATGTGCGCCAGCCGCCTCAGCGCATGTCGAAGGGCTGCGCGGTGGACTCGAGGACGCTCAGCCAGAGGTCGCCGTCGGGCGAGACGTGGTGGGGGCGGTGCGTCACGTAGGGGATGGGCACGTGCACGAACCGGTGCCGACGTCGTCCGACCACCATGTCGGTGCGACCGGCCATCGCCGCGTGCACGGCGGTCTGCGCCAGGCGCGAGCAGTACACCGAGTCGGCGGGCTCGGCCGGGACCGAGCGGATGAAGTAGCCGGGGTCGAAGTAGCGGAACAGCACCTCGGTGCCGCGCGACGAGAAGTCGTCGGTGATCCGCTCGCGCAGCAGACGGCCGATGTCGGCCAGGCGGGCGTTGCCGGAGGCGTCGGTCTCGTCGTGGCTGGGCAGGTGCTCCTGACCGGCGCCCTCGGCCACCACCAGCACCGCGTGACCCTGCGCCTGCACCTTGCGCCGCACGTGCTCGAGCAGCCCGTTGTCGCCCTCAAGCTCGAACGGCACCTCGGGGATGAGGACGAAGTCGGCGTCGTGGCCGGCGAGCGCGGAGTAGCAGGCGATGAAGCCGGCGTGGCGGCCCATGACCTTCACGAGGCCGACGCCGTTGAGCGAGGCCTCGGCCTCGATCTTGGCGGCCTTGATCGACTGCGCGGCTCGCGAGTAGGCGGTCTGGAAGCCGAAGCTCTGGCCGATGTGCGGGATGTCGTTGTCGATCGTCTTCGGCACTCCCACCACGGCGATCTGCGCGCCGCGCTCGAGGGCCTCCTCGGCGATGCGGTGGGCGCCGCGCATCGAGCCGTCGCCGCCGATGACGAACAGGATGTCGATGCCGCGCAGCTGGAGCGTGTCGACGACGGTCTTAACGTCCTGCGCGCCGCGTGACGAGCCGAGCACCGTGCCACCACGCTCGTGGATGTTGGCGACGAACCCGGGGGTCAGCTGCACCGGCTCGAGCAGGTTCTCGGGCACGAGTCCGGCGTAGCCGTTGCGGAAGCCGATCACGTCGTTGACGCCGTAGTGCTCGTGCAGCTCCATGACGAGCGCGCGGATCACGTCGTTGAGCCCGGGGCACAGTCCACCGCAGGTGACGATGCCGACCCGCACGGACGCAGGGTCGAAGAAGAGCTTGTCCCGGGGGCCGCCCGTCTCGAAGGAGGGCAGCTCCTCGAGCGGGAGGCCGCGTTGCTGGATCAGCGAGATGGTGTCGTCGAAGAGGATCCGGTCGTCCTCGCCCACGTAGTACTCGTTGGTCGCGCGCCCACCCACGTACTGGGCGAGGGGGGACGGGACGGTGGTCGGGCCGAGGGTTCGGACCTGCAGCTCGGCGAGGGTCACCATGGCTCCATCCTAGGGTGAGGGAACCCTCGGGTTCGCCACGGCGGCCCCGCGAGGACGGGCCGATCGTCCTGTGACGGCGCTGCGCGCGTCAGACTTCCGGCGGTCGTGCCTCTTCCGAACGAGAAGGCCGCCGTCCGGTCTCGGCGAAAGGACGCGCAGGCACCGCGAGCACGGCACGATGGGGGAATGGGTGTGCAGATCACGGTCCGAGGCTCCGCCGAGGGGCGATACCCGGCCGAGCGCGCCCTCCTGCGGCTCGAGGTCGTGGTCGAGGGAGCCGACCGCCAGGACGTGCGCGACCGCGCCGTGGCGCTGCAGGAGCCGCTGCGCTCCCAGCTCGGCGAGCTCGTGAGCCTCGACGCCGTGCGGACGTGGTCGAGCGAGCAGGTGCGCGTGTTCAGTCGGCACCCGTGGGTCGACGACCGTCGATCTGACGACCTGGTGCACAGCGCCCAGGTGCAGGTGCTGGCCGAGTTCGTCGACTTCGAGCGGCTCAGCGGCTTCGTCGACCACTGGTCGGGCCAGGCCGGGGTCGAGGTCCAGGGACTCGAGTGGGACCTCGGCGTCAAGAGTCGCCGCATCTACGAGGCAGAGGTGCGCAAGGCTGCCGTCGACGACGCCGTCACCAAGGCCCAGTCCTACGCCGACGCGGTGCGACGGGGTCGGGTGACCGCGCTCGAGCTGGCCGACCCCGGCATGCTCGAGCGGCCGGGCGACCCCGGGCACGGCGAGCCCCGCGCCTTCGCTCTGGCCTCGGCCGACGCAGGAGGCGCCGCACTCGACCTCGTGCCGGCCGACATCGTGATCCGCGCGGAGGTCGACGCCCGGTTCCAGGCGGAGTGATCTGACCGCCAGGCTCGGCGTGAAGGTGCGCTGACCTGCGCAAACATCCCGTCCGGGTGTGACGGGGCTCCTGGCCCCCAACCCATACCGGGAGTACGGTGGAAGCATGTCCCTGCGTTCGTTGGCACGTCGCCTGCGCGACCTGCTCCTGCCCGGTGGCTCGTCGCCGACCGGTGACGAGACCACCCGCGCCCGTCCGCTCCCGCCGGTCGTGGCGGTCGCCGAACGAGCGAGGAACGTGCTTCCGCTCGGCTCCCGCCCCATGCGCGTGGTCTACGACGAGGCCGTGGTGCACGAGTCGGTCAGCCTCAAGAGCCGGTTCCTGGGCCGCACCGCCCGGCTCGTCTTCAAGCCGATCCTGCGGCTGGCACCCCTCAACGACCGCACCCTCACGACGCTGCGCTCGCTCGACCGCTTGTCGGCCCGCGGCCCACGTTCGCGCTACGTGGAGCCCGTCTCGTTCGAGCTCGGTGGCGTGCACGTGGAGTCCATGACGCACCGCTACGGGCCCGAGAGTGAGATGACCGTGCTCTACCTGCACGGCGGCGGTTTCTTCTCCTGCGGCATCGAGACCCACCGGCGGATCTGCGAGCGGCTCGCGCTCTACACCGGCGCGACGGTGATCTCCGTCGAGTACGTGCAGCTGCCCGAGGGGTCGGTGGCCGACTCGGTGAACGACGCCATCACCGCCTACGAGGCGCTCGTGGAGATGAGCGACCGCCCCGACAAGATCGTGGTCGCGGGCGACTCCGCCGGCGGCTACCTGACCATGAAGATCGCCGAGCTGGCCCACCGCCGCGGTCTGCCGGCTCCCGCCGCGCTGCTCACCTTCTCGCCGCTGCTCAGCCTCGATCCCGACCGCATCGACAAGGAGGGCGTCGCCCGGGTCTCCCGCGTGCGCGACGCCTACCTGCCCGTCGGCCGGGTGGCACTGATCCGCAAGCGGTGGGTCCCCGAGGGCGCGGTCATCGAGGGCGAGGTGTCGCCGCTCGACGCCGTCGACCACATCAGCTCGCCCGCCTTCTTCGTGGCGGTCGAGGACGAGATGCTGCGACCCGAGGTGGAGGCCATGGCACTCATGCTCGCCGAGCGCGGCGTCGAGGTCGAGACGCACCTCTGGCGTGGCCAGGTGCACGCGTTCCCGGTCCTGGCGGACACCCTCCCGGAGAGCCGGCAGGCCCTGCGGCTCGCCGCCGACTTCGCCCGGCGCGCGGTCGGCGAGGCCTCGACCACCGAGCACGAGGCCGACCCGACCCAGCACGACGACCCGCAGCACGAGGAGACCATCTCCGGCGAGGTCGTCGACGAGTCGTCGGCCGCCCAGGACGAGGTGATCGAGGGCGAGCTCGTGGGGGAGGGCCGGCGTCGCTGGTTCTTCCAGGCCGGCTGACGGGCCGCGTGGGGCACCACGTCTGGGACGATGGCGACGTGAGACCTCGATGGCTGCAGGCGGCGATCATGCTGCTGCCGCTCGTGTCGCTGGCGCGGGGCATCGACCTGCTAAGCCTCGTGGTGCTGCTGGCCGTCGCGGCCTACTTCGGCACCCGCCGGCAGGCGTCGTGGACGACGCGGTGGGCCGCGCGATCGACCTCTCCCTCGCGGGGCTCGTGGTCGTGGCGCTGGTCGTCCTGACGATCAACGTGCTGCCGCGCGACCTGCACGAGGCCGTCACGGTGACGCCGACCGGCGCGTGGGCCGCGACGGTGGTGGTGTGCGCGGGACTCGCTCTCACCACGAAGGACCGTCCGCGCTGGACCCCGCTCCTGCACCGCGTGACCGTGCTGCAGGACCGACCCGGCACCTAGGACACGCGCCGAGGAAGCTCAGCCCTCGTCGCGGGCGGCGTTCTCCGCCTCGGAGCGCAGGATGCAGAACTCGTTGCCCTCCGGGTCGGCCAGCACCACCCAGCCCGTCCCGGGGCCGTACTTCCCCCGCAGGTCGGCGACCTGGGTCGCGCCGATCGAGACCAGCCGGGCCACCTCGTCGGCCTGCGTCCCCGACCGCGGTCGCAGGTCGAGATGGATCCGGTTCTTGACGGTTTTGGGCTCGGGCACCTCGATGAACAACAGGTGGTGGCCCGAACCCGGGTCGAGGATCATGCACTCCTCGTGGCCGGGCTCGTTGGGGTCGCCCTCGACGTCGACGTAGCCGAGGACCTGCTTCCAGAACTCGCTGAGCGCGTAGGCGTCGGCGCAGTCGACGGAGGTGTGGGAGACGAACGACGTCATGTCGTCAGCCTCGCCACACCCCCGTCTCCTGTCCAGCCTGACTGCTACTTCTTCTCGGTGAACGCGACGGCGAGCGAGAAGCCGCGGAAGCCGTCGTCGGGGCGGGTTCCGCTGATGCCGAAGGCCTCGATGTTGCGCAGGCCCGTGAACACCTCGTCCTCGGCCAGGTCGGGCTCGGCGTTCTCGACCGTGTCGAGGATGGTGCTCACGTCGACGAACAGACCGCCGCCCTTCGCGTCCTCGTCGATGACCGAGGAGAACCGGTCGGTGCCGCCGAGTCCGCCGTCCTCCACGAGCGACTCGGCCACCTTCGGCGACGTGGCCAGCGAGACCGCGTCGTCGCCGTCGGCCGTGGCGATCTCGACGCCGGCCAGCTTCTGGACGGTCGCCACGAGGCGTCCGGCCAGGTCGGACGCCTTCGCCTCGTCACCCTCCATGACCAGCCCGGTGCTGACCTCGGACGGGTCGGACGGACCCTGGGCGCTCGCGAGGGTCTCCAGACCCTCGGAGCCGACGTACACCGTGAACGCGTCACCGAGCAGGGTCACGAGGTCCTCAGGCAGTGTGACGTCGAGCGTCTTCTCGATCTCGGCCAGCGTGTCCTCGACGTCGGGGGCCTGCGAGCCGCCGAGGCCACCGCCGGACGACTGCTGCTCGAGCTGGTCGAGGTACTCCTGCTGGTAGCCCTCGGGGTCGGCCGCGTAGGCGTCCGCGTCGAACTCCACCGGCGGGGCAACCGGTCCGGCGGCGGCACCGCCGGACAGGCCGGGCACGAAGCCGAGCGCCGGGCCGAGCTCGAGCAGGTCCTGCACGCCGCTCTTCAGCTCGTCCCAGTTCTCCTCCACGGCCTTGCCGCCGCCGGGAAGCGTCAGACCCACCACGGTGTCCTCGGGCAGGGCGCCCAGACCGCGGATCTCGGGGACCTCGCTCGGCTCGTCTCCCTGTCGGGCGACGGCATCGAAGTGCAGCGAGGTGGGCGACGCGCTGAGTGCGAAGGCCACGCTGCTCACCTCGTCGGTGATCTGGTCGAGCTCGGCCGCGTCGCCGCCGAGCTCCTCGTCGAGCCCGGCCTTCTTCGCGGCCTCGACGCCCTTCTTCACGTCGACCCAGCCGGACATGACGCCCTGCTCGTCGAGCGCGTCCTGGCCGGCGGTGAACTGCTCGACGTCGGCGAGGGGCTTCTCCTCCGCGGCCTTCACGGCGGCGGTGGCGCTCTCCTGGGAGGGCGTGACGATCGCGTAGCCGTCGAGGAAGCCGATGCCGTACTCCTCGTCGTTGCAGGCGAAGAGCTTGGCGATGCCCTTCTTGGCGGCGTCCTCGTCGCTGACCTGCACGGCGATGCGGATGACCTCCTCCTCGTCCTCGAAGTTCGAGCCGATCCCGAGGCCGAGGCGCTCGCCGAGCCACGGCTCGACATCCCGGTCGTAGTCGACGTCCTTGCACTCGCCGAGCGCGTCCTCGAGCACCAGCTTGCGCAGGTCGTCGTCCTCGTCCTCGATGCCCAGCTCCTTCGACAGGTCCGGCACGCGCTTGGCCAGGCGGAAGAGGTCCACCTTCTGGCTGGCTGACGGGTCGAGGTCGAGCCGCACGTAGGCGACGGTGTCGGCGGGCAGCACGTCGTGGGGCTGGGTGCCGCCGCCGGAGAGCTGCGTGAAGGCGTAGGCGCCGCCGCCGATCGCGGCCACGGCCACGGCACCGGCGATGCCGAACCCGATCTTCTTGCCGGCGCCGCCGCCGGACCCGGCAGCCGCGCCCTCGGTCCCGGTCGTCGCGGGCTGCACGACGGTGGCGTCGGCGGTCGCGTCCCCGGACGGCGCGGGCTGCGGCGTCGGCTCCGGCGTGGGCTGGGGGCTGGTGGGGGTGTCGTCGCTCATGGGGGTCCTCCAGGGGGATGTGTGCCGTCGCAGGCTATCGACGGCGAACCGGCGGGGTCCTGGGCCCTTGGACCTGTTCCTGGGCGCGCGTACCAGGACTGCGTCACACCGAGAGAACTAACAAACAGACTTGACTGTTTGTTGTGTCGAACCGCAGGATGGCCTGGTGACCACGACCCGCACCCCGCAGGCCGAGCGGACCGCTGCCATGCGGCTTCGGCTCATGGAGGCCACGGTCGACTCGCTCGTGGAGCTCGGCTGGGCCGGCACCTCGACGACCGTCGTCTCGCAGCGCGCCGGGGTGAGCCGGGGTGCGCAGCTGCACCACTTCCCGAGCAAGCAGGCCCTCGTGGTGGGCGCCGTGGAGCACCTCACCGAGCGCCGCCGGCACGCCATGGCCGACGCGGTGCGTGCCCTGCCCGACGTCGGCCGCACCCGAGCCGTGCTCGACGTGCTGGCCGAGCAGTTCACGTCGCCGGTGTTCTTCGCCGCGCTCGAGCTGTGGGTGGCCGCCCGCACCGACGCCGAGCTGCGCGGAGCCGTCGGCCCGCTGGAGCGCCGCGTCGGCCGCGAGACCCACGCCTACGCGGTCGACCTGCTCGGGGTCGACGAGGACCGCGGCAGCAACCGGGCGCTCGTCCAGGCCACGCTCGACCTGCTGCGCGGCCTCGGCCTCGCCGGGACCCTCACCGACGACAGCCGACGTCGAGCCGCCGTGCTCGACGCCTGGGCCGTCACCCTCGACGCCGGACTGGAGCGCTGACATGCCGCCGACCGACCCCGACGACCGGCTCGCCGCCGTCCTGACCGACCTCGCGGCCGAGAGCGACCAGCTCGACGGCTGGGTAGCCGACCTGCCGGTGCAGGAGTGGGGCGCCGTCACCACGCCCGAGGGGTGGACGGTGGCGCACCAGGTGGGACACCTGGCCTGGACGGACCAGGCGTCGCTCGCCGCGCTCACCGACCCCGAGGCCTTCGGTGCGGGGATGAAGGCCGCGGCCGAGAACCCCGGCGGCTTCGTCGACGACGGCGCGAACAGCTGGGCCGCCAAGCCCGTCCCGACGCTGCTCGACGAGTGGCGCGACGGTCGGCGCCGACTGGCCGAGGCGCTGCGCGCCGTGCCCGCCGGCGAGAAGGTGCCGTGGTTCGGCCCGCCCATGAGCCCCACGTCGATGGCCACGGCTCGCGTGATGGAGACGTGGGCCCACGCGCACGACGTGGCCGAGGCGCTCGGCGTCGATGTCCCCCGGACCGACCGCGTGCGCCACGTGTGCCACATCGGCGTGCGCACCCGCGGCTTCGCCCACCTGATGCGGGGCGAGGAGCAGCCGACGTCGGACGTGCGGGTGGAGCTGGTCGCGCCCGGGGGCGACACGTGGACCTGGGGTCCGGAGGACGCCGAGCAGCGGGTGAGTGGCGACGCCTGGGACTTCGCACTGCTCGCCACCCGTCGTCGGCACCGCGACGACGTGGACGTGTGTGCCGAGGGCGCGGACGCCGACCACTGGCTCGACATCGTGCAGGCGTTCGCCGGGCTGCCCGGCAACGACCCCCGACCCCTGGCCGAGCGGCGCACCGACGGCGGGGACGCATGACCCTCGACCGGCCGGCCCGGATCGGCAACTGCTCCGGCTACTACGGCGACCGGCTGTCGGCCTTCCGCGAGATGCTCGAGGGAGGCGACCTGGACTACCTCACCGGTGACTACCTGGCCGAGCTGACCATGCTGATCCTCGGCAAGGACCAGATGAAGGACCCGTCCACCGGGTACGCCAAGACCTTCGTGCGCCAGCTCGAGGACGGGCTCGCGCTCGCGCTCGAGAAGGGCGTCAAGGTGGTCACGAACGCCGGTGGCCTCAACCCGGCCGGGCTCGCGGATCGGATCCGCGAGATCGCGACCGCCCAGGGCCTCGACGTGCGCGTGGCCCACGTGGAGGGCGACGACCTCAAGGCCCGCGCGGCCGAGCTGGACCTGCCCGGTGACGCGCTCACCGTCAACGCCTACCTCGGTGCGTTCGGCATCGCCGCCGCGCTCGAGGCCGGCGCCGACGTCGTGGTCACCGGTCGCGTCACCGACGCCTCGGTGGTGATGGGCCCCGCGATCCACGCCCACGGGTGGGGTCGCGACGCCCTCGACGCCCTCGCGGGCGCGCTCGTGGCGGGTCACGTCATCGAGTGCGGCACGCAGGCCACGGGTGGCAACTTCAGCGGGTTCCGCAGCCTCGACACGTCCGCGCCGCTCGGGTTCCCGATCGCCGAGGTCGCAGCCGACGGCAGCAGCGTCGTCACCAAGCACGCCGGGGTCGAGGGGCTGGGGGCCGAGGAGCGGGAGGTGGGTGGCGCGGTCACCGTCGACACCGTCACCGCCCAGCTGGTCTACGAGATCCAGGGTCCGACGTACCTCAACCCCGACGTCGTCGCGCACCTCGACACCGTCGAGCTGACGCAGGACGGCCCCGACCGCGTGCGCATCGCGGGCGTGCGCGGCACGCCCCCGCCGGCCACCACGAAGGTCTGCCTCAACCTGATCGGTGGCTTCCGCAACAGCGTGGAGCTGCTGCTCACCGGGCTCGACATCGAGGCGAAGGCCGCCTGGGTGCGCCGCCAGGTCACCGACGCGCTGCAGTCCGACCCGCCCGACGAGCTCGTGTGGACGCTCGACCGCACCGACGTGTTCGACCCGCCCACCCAGGCCGCAGCCACCTCGTTGCTGCGCTGCGTGGCCAAGAGCGCCCGGCCCGAGCCGGTGGGTCGCACGTTCAGCGACGCGTTCGTGAACGTGGCCCTCGCGTCGTACCCCGGCTTCACCCTGACCGCCCCGCCCGGACGTGGCGCGCCCTTCGGCCTCTACCGCCCGGCGTACGTGCCGCAGTCCGAGGTGCCGCACGTCGTGGTGCACCCCGACGGCAGGCGTGAGGAGATCGCCCCGCCCACCGTCACGGCCGATCCCGAGCAGGGCTCGACCACCCGACCCGCGCCGGCGCCTGACCTGGGCGACACCCGCGCCGTCCCGCTCGGCGAGCTCGTGCACGCGCGCTCCGGCGACAAGGGTGGCGACGCGAACGTCGGGCTATGGGTCCCGGCGGAGCATCCCCGACGCGACGACGCCGTGGCGTGGCTGCTCGGGGTCGTGAACCCCGGCTGGGTCCAGGCGATGCTGCCCGAGGCCGCCGACCTCGACGTCGACGTGCACCCGCTGCCGAACCTCGGCGGCGTGAACGTCGTGATCCACGGGCTGCTGGGGGAGGGCGTGTCGTCCTCGACCCGGCTCGACCCCCAGGCGAAGGCCCTCGGCGAGTGGCTGCGCGCCCGCGTGACCGCCGTCCCCCTCACCCTCCTCGAAGGAGCCCGACCATGACGAACCCGTGGACCACCCCCGAGCGCGAGGCGCTCCGCGCGGCCGTCGAGCAGTTCACGCGGCGCGAGATCGTGCCGCACCTGCCGCAGTGGGAGGACGACGGACAGCTCCCGCGCGAGCTGCACGCCGCCACGGCGAAGGCCGGCTTCCTGGCGGTCGGCTACGCCGAGGAGGTCGGTGGCGCGGGCGGCGACTCGCTCGACGCGTGCGTCGTCACCGAGGCCATGCTGGCCGCGGGTGGCTCGACCGGTCTGCAGGCCAGCCTGTTCACCCACTCCATCGCGGTGCCGCACATCATCGACGCCGGTGACCCAGCGCTGGTCGACGCCTACGTCCGGCCGACGCTGGCCGGCGAGAAGATCGGCTCGCTCGGGGTGACCGAGCCCAGCGGCGGCTCCGACGTCGCGAACATCCGCACCCGCGCCGTGCGCGACGGCGACCACTACGTCGTCAACGGCGCCAAGACGTTCATCACGTCGGGCGTCCGGGCCGACTTCGTGACCACCGCGGTCCGCACCGGTGGTGAGGGGCACGCCGGGATCTCGCTGCTCGTCATCGACAAGGACACGCCCGGCTTCACCGTGAGCAAGAGCCTGCGGAAGATGGGCTGGCACTGCTCCGACACCGCCGAGCTGGCGTTCGAGGACGTGCGCGTCCCCGTCGAGAACCTGGTGGGCGAGGAGAACGGCGGCTTCTACCTCGTCATGCAGCAGTTCGTGGGCGAGCGGCTCGGGCTGGCCGTGCAGGCGTACGGCACCGCGCAGCGCGCGCTGGACCTCGCCGTCGCGTACGCCCGCGAGCGCGACACGTTCGGCAAGCCGCTCATCGCCCGGCAGGTGATCCGCCACAAGCTGGTCGAGATGCACGCCCGCACCGCCGCCGCGCGTGCCCTCACCCGGCAGGCGCTCGAGCGCTCGCTCGAGACCCCGAAGACCGACCCGTCGCTCATCCTCGACGCCGTCACCGCCAAGAACGTCTCGGTGGCCGCCGTCGAGCACGTGGTGCACGAGGCCGTGCAGATCTTCGGTGGCATGGGCTACATGCGCGAGTCCGAGATCGACCGCCACTACCGCGACGCCCGCATCCTCGGCATCGGCGGCGGCGCCACCGAGGTCATGAAGGACCTGTCCGCGAAGCTCCTGGGCTACTGATGACCACCACCCCCGATCCCCGGACCAGCGATTCCCATCACCTGATGGGAATCGCGAGCTCACCTCGGTTCTCCCTCACTCACCCTGGCGTGCCCGCCATGGTGAGTGGGAGATTCCGCAGGGGAGTGGACCGCGTCGGACCGGCCGAGACGAAGGACGTGCTGTGAAGACGACGATCGACCCGACGACGGCGACGTTCGCCGACAACCGCGCCCAGATGCTCGAGCGCGTCGCCGACCTGGGCGAGCAG
Organism: Aeromicrobium sp. 50.2.37; assembly: GCF_024655735.1. Lineage (NCBI taxonomy): Bacteria > Bacillati > Actinomycetota > Actinomycetes > Propionibacteriales > Nocardioidaceae > Aeromicrobium > Aeromicrobium sp. 50.2.37. The sequence goes on along the minus strand of NZ_JANLGG010000011.1, from coordinate 17,498 downwards.
CACGCGCAGGCGCTCGCCGGGGGAGGCGACAAGTACGTCGAACGCCACCACCGGCGCGGCAAGCTCACCGCGCGTGAGCGAATCGAGCTGCTCGTCGACCCCGACACCCCGTTCCTCGAGCTGGGCGCGCTCGCCGGCTGGGGCACCGACTTCACCTTGGGCGGCTCGATCGTCACGGGCATCGGCGTCGTCGAGGGCGTCGAGTGCATGATCGTCGCCAACGACCCGACCGTGAAGGGCGGCTCGTCGAACCCGGTCACCGTCAAGAAGGGGTTCCGCGCGGCGCAGGTCGCCGAGGAGAACGGCCTCCCGACGATCAACCTGGTCGAGTCCGGCGGCGCCGACCTGCCGACGCAGAAGGACATCTTCATCCCGGGTGGCGCGAGCTTCCGCAACATCACCCGGGCCAGCGAGGACCGACGGCCCACCGTGGCCCTCGTGTTCGGCAACTCGACCGCCGGTGGCGCCTACATCCCCGGCATGAGCGACTACGTGGTCATGGTCGACGGGGGAGCGAAGGTGTTCCTCGGCGGCCCGCCGCTGGTGAAGATGGCCACCGGCGAGGAGTCCGACGACGAGTCGCTCGGCGGCGCCTCGATGCACGCGAAGACGTCGGGGCTCGCCGACTACCTCGCCGTGGACGAGCGCGACGCGATCCGCCTCGGCCGGCAGATCGTCCGACGGCTCAACTGGCGCAAGAAGGGCTCGGCCCCCCGCGCCGACTACGCCGAGCCCGTCCTCGACGCCGAGGAGCTGCTGGGCATCGTGCCCACCGACCTCAAGGTGCCGTTCGACCCGCGCGAGGTCATCGCCCGGCTGGTCGACGGAAGTGAGTTCGACGAGTTCAAGCCCCTGTACGGCTCGAGCCTGGTCACCGGGTACGCGCAGCTGCACGGCTACCCGATCGGCGTCCTGGCCAACGCCCAGGGCGTGCTGTTCAGCGCCGAGGCGCAGAAGGCCGCGCAGTTCATCCAGCTGGCCAACCAGACCGACACGCCGCTGCTCTTCCTGCACAACACCACCGGCTACATGGTGGGCGCGGAGTACGAGCAGGGCGGGATCATCAAGCACGGCGCGCAGATGATCAACGCCGTCTCCAACTCCAAGGTCCCGCACCTGTCGGTCGTCATGGGCGCCTCCTACGGCGCCGGTCACTACGGCATGAGCGGCCGTGCCTACGACCCGCGGTTTATGTTCAGCTGGGTCGGCGCGAAGTCGGCCGTCATGGGTCCGGCGCAGCTGGCCGGCGTCATGGAGATCGTGGCGCGCCAGTCGGCCGAGTCCAAGGGCCAGGTGTTCGACGCCGAGGGCTTCCAGGGCGTCAAGGACTACGTCGAGCAGCAGATCGAGGAGCAGTCGCTCGCCTACTTCACGTCGGGGATGGGCTACGACGACGGCGTGATCGACCCGCGCGACACCCGCGCGATCCTCGGCATCTGCCTCTCCGCGATCCACACCGCGCCCGTCGAGGGCGCCCGCGGCTACGGGGTGTTCCGCCTGTGAGCCGCTACGTAGGTGGTCGAGTAGCGCGGAGCCGCGAGGGACGAGCGTGCTCCGGGCGTATCGAGACCACCCTGGGCGGATCAGCACCCGGTGGGGATCAGGCCGATCCGTTGCCGGCTGGTCTCGATACGCAGCCACGACGCTCGTCCCTCGCGCGTGCCCGCTACTCGACCAGCGGAAGCCCGGTTCGTCCGAACGAGAGGAACTCCTCATGATCCGCACCGTTCTCGTGGCCAATCGCGGCGAGATCGCGCGACGGGTGTTCCGCACCTGCCGCGACCTCGGCATCCGCACCGTCGCCGTGCACTCCGACGCCGACGCCACCGCGCCGTTCGTGGCCGAGGCCGACGTGGCGGTGCACCTCGTGGGCAACAGCCCGACGGAGACGTACCTGCGCGCCGACCTCGTGATCGACGCCGCGCGCCGGGCCGGTGCCGATGCGATCCACCCCGGGTACGGCTTCCTGTCCGAGAACGCCGACTTCGCGCGGGCCGTCGCCGAGGCCGGCCTGGTCTGGATCGGCCCCACGCCGGAGTCGATCGACGCGATGGGCAGCAAGATCCGCGCCAAGGAGCTCATGGCCGAGGCCGGTGTTCCGATCCTCAGCGTCGACCCGGGGACGGCGACACCCGCTGACTTCCCGCTGCTCGTGAAGGCCTCGGCGGGCGGCGGTGGACGCGGCATGCGCGTCGTCGAGCGCGCCGAGGACCTCGAGGGCGAGCTGACGGCCGCCGCGGCCGAGGCGGCGTCGGCGTTCGGCGACGACACCGTGTTCGTCGAGCCGTACCTGCCGACCGCGCGCCACGTGGAGGTGCAGGTGCTCGCCGACACCCACGGCACCACCTGGATCCTCGGCGACCGCGACTGCTCCATCCAGCGTCGGCACCAGAAGGTCGTGGAGGAGGCGCCCGCGCCCAACCTCAGCGACGCCGTCCGCCGCACCCTGCACGACGCGGCGCGCAACGCCGCAGAGGCCGTCGGGTACGTCGGCGCCGGCACCGTCGAGTTCCTCGTGTCCGACGGTCACGCCGACGACGGACGCGTCTTCTTCCTGGAGATGAACACGCGCCTGCAGGTCGAGCACCCCGTCACCGAGGAGGTGTTCGGCATCGACCTCGTCGCGCTGCAGCTGTCGGTCGCCGAGGGTCACGCGCTGCCGGCCGACGAGCCGTCCGGACCCACGGGCCACGCGATCGAGGTGCGCCTCTACGCCGAGGACCCTTCGACAAGCTCAGGACAAGCGCCCACGTTCGAACCCCAGACCGGCACGCTGCGCACCTTCGAGGTGCCGGACGGCTTGGGCCTGCGCACCGACTCGGCGGTGGAGTCCGGCTCGGTCGTCACGCACTTCTACGACGCGATGATCGCCAAGGTGGTCGCCCACGGCGACGACCGCACCCAGGCGGTCCGCCGGCTCGACGACGCCCTGCGCCGCACGCGTGTCCACGGCCTCACCACCAACCTGGGCCTGCTGCGCGGCGTCCTGGCCGACGAGGAGTTCGTCGCCGCCCGGGTGCACACCGCGCTGCTCGCCGAACGGATCGCCGACTGGACCAAGCCCCTCCTCGACGACGCCGCGGTGCAGCGGGCCGCCCTCGCGGCCGCACTCGCCCAAGCGCGCACCGCGTCGACGTCGTCGCCCGCGCTGTCCCGCATCCCCACCGCGTTCCGCAACGTGCCCAGCCAGCCCCGCGCACGACGGCTCCGCGTCGGCGACGAGGAGGTCGTCGTCGAGTACCGCTCAGACGGTGGACGGCTCGTGAGCGACCTGGCCGACGTGGTGGAGGCGTCCCCGACGGGCGCGGTCCTCCGGGTCGACGGCGTCACGGAGACCTACCGCGTGACCGTGGCCGCCGAGACGGTCGACGTGGACGGGCCCGCCGGGTCGCTGTCGTTCGACGTCGTGCCCACGTTCGTCGACCCGGCCGACGTCGTCGCCGAGGGCTCGCTCCTCGCCCCCATGCCGGCCAGCGTCGTGCAGGTCGGCGTCGAGGCCGGGCAGCAGGTCACGAAGGGTGACGTCGTGGTCGTCCTCGAGGCCATGAAGATGCAGCACACCATCACCGCGCCCGTCGACGGCGTGGTCACCGAGCTCGCCGTCACGGCGGGCCAGCAGGTCGAGTCCGGTGCGGTCCTCGCCGTCATCGAAGCCACCGAAGGGAACCCAGCATGAGCCAGTTCACCGAGACCCAGGAGCGGCAGGAGCTGCGCAAGGCCGTGGCGTCCCTGGGCGCCAAGTACGGCGAGAAGTACTTCCACGAGACCGCGGCGGAGGGACGCAAGACCACCGAGCTGTGGGCGGAGGCCGGCAGGAACGGCTACCTCGGCGTCTCGATCCCCGAGGAGTTCGGCGGTGGTGGCGGCGACATCGGCGACCTCGCGGCAGTGTGCGAGGAGCTGGCCACGGCGGGCTGCCCGCTGCTGCTCATGGTGGTCAGCCCGGCGATCGTCGGCACGACGATCGCGCAGTACGGCACGCAGGAGCAGAAGGAGCGCTGGCTGCCCGGCCTGGCCGACGGCACCGCCACGTACGCCTTCTCCATCACCGAGCCCGACGCCGGCTCCAACTCCCACAACATCGTCACGAACGCCCGCAAGGACGACGACGGCACGTGGGTGCTCAACGGCACCAAGACCTACATCTCCGGCGTCGATGAGGCCAGCCACCTGCTGGTCGTCGCCCGCTACTCCGACGCTCGCACCGGCAAGCTCAAGCCCGCGCTGTTCATGGTGCCCACGGACGCCGAGGGCTTCACGAAGCAGCAGATCGAGATGGGCGTCGTGAGCCCCGAGAAGCAGTTCACGCTGTTCTTCGACGACGTTCGCGTGCCTGCCGACGCCTTGGTCGGCGACGAGGACGCCGGTCTGGAGCAGCTCTTCGCGGGACTCAACCCCGAGCGGATCATGGCCGCGTCGATGGCTACGGGCACGGCCCGCTGGGCGATCCGCAAGGCGGTCGCCTACGCCAAGGAGCGTGAGGTGTGGGGCAAGCCGATCGGCGCCCACCAGGCGATCAGCCACCCGCTCGCCCGCCTGCACATCGACGTCGAGATGGCGCGCCTGCTCACCCAGAAGGCTGCCGCGCTCTACGCCGCCGGCGACCTGATGGGTGCCGGTGAGGCCGCCAACATGGCGAAGGTCGCCGCCGGCGAGGCCGCGGCGAAGGCCGTCGACCAGGCCATCCAGACCCACGGCGGCAACGGCCTGGCGCTGGAGTACGGCCTCGTGCAGGCCGTCGCCTCGTCGCGCCTGAGCAACATCGCCCCCGTGTCGAAGGAGATGGCGCTCAACTTCGTGGCCCAGTTCTCCCTCGGCCTGCCCAAGTCCTACTGATCACTGCGATGGTGGTCTCGATACGCATCGACGCGCTCGCTGGCGCTCGCCGTCGCCGCTACTCGACCGACGGTGATCGCTGGTCGAGTAGTGCGGGGTGCGACGAAGGAGCCAGCCCGCACGTATCGAGACCCTGCCGAGCGAGGCCCCGAACGTATCGAGACCACCGACGAGCGAGGAGACGTCATGAGTGAGCTGGTGCACCTGGAGGTGGCCGACGCGGTCGCCACCGTCACGCTCGACAGCGAGCACAACCGCAACGCGCTCAGCCGGCAGCTGGTCACCGAGCTGGCCGAGCGGCTCGAGCGCGCCGACGCCGATGCCGACGTGCGCGTGATCCTCGTCCGGTCCGCGCACCGCGTGTTCTGCTCGGGCGCCGACCTCTCGGAGGCGGCGAGCGGTGGGATGGAGGAGGGCGCGCGGGCCATCGTCGCGCTGCAGCGCCAGATCGCGACCGCCGGGACACCGGTCGTGGTCGAGCTGGCCGGCCCGGTGCGGGCCGGGGGCCTCGGCATCGTGGGAGCAGCCGACGTGGTCGTCGCGGCGGAGTCGGTCACCTTCGCCCTCACCGAGGTGCGACTCGCACTCGCCCCGGCGGTCATCTCGCTCACGCTGCTCGAGCGCTTCACCGACCGGGCCGCTGCCGACCTCTTCCTCACCGGCCGCCAGTTCGACGCCCGGGAGGCGCAGGCCGCGGGCCTGGTCACCCGGGCCGTGCCCGACGCCGATCTCGCCGACGCGGTCGGGTCGGTCCTGGCCGACCTGGTGCAGGGCTACCCGCAGGGGCTGCGCGAGACCAAGCGACTGCTGAACCACGACCTCGTGGCCCGCATCGACGCCCTGGGTGCCGACGTGGCCGAGCAGTCCGCGCGCCTGTTCGGCAGCGCCGAGGCCCGGGAGGCGATGACCGCCTTCCTGCAGCGCAAGCGCTGAGCCTGCGCCGGGGCGGGTGACGTTTCGGCCAACACCTGCGGGCTGAGGGAATTCCTGGGCGCCCAGGTCGTTAGGATGGGGAGTTCGCAGAAAGACCCACGAGAGCCGAGGAAAGCGTGTCCTCCGAGCAGCAGGCCGCCGCCGAGATCGCGGCGGAGCAGGCGTACGTCGACGTCGTGTACGGCCGTCTCGACGAGTCCACGAAGGTGGCGCAGTCGCTCGTCACCGAGGGCTTCGCGCGTGGCCACGTCGGCAACGAGGGCGGTCTCGTCGAGCGTGACGCGATGGTCTTCCAGGCCACGCGCCGGCTGACGGCGCTCAACGCCGCCCATGACGGCCTGGTGTTCGGCCGGCTGGACCTGCTCGACGGCGAGGCGCGCTACATCGGCCGCATCGGCGTGCGCGACGCCGACCGCGAGATCCTGCTCATCGACTGGCGCGCTCCCGCGGCGGCGCTGTTCTACCAGGCCACCGCACAGGAGCCGTCCGGCGTGGTGCGTCGGCGGGTGCTCCGCAGCTCGGGCAAGACCGTGGTGGGGGTCGAGGACGACCTGCTCGACGGCGACAACGCTCCCGACGACATGGTCGTGGTGGGCGAGGGAGCGCTGCTGGCCAGCCTCTCGCGTGCTCGTGACAGCACCATGCACTCCGTGGTCGCGACCATCCAGAAGGAGCAGGACGAGGCCATCCGGGCGCCCAGCCGCGGCGCCACGATCATCGGCGGCGGCCCGGGCACCGGCAAGACCGTCGTCGCGCTGCACCGCGCCGCCTACCTGCTGTACACCGACCGGCGACGCTTCGAGTCCGGCGGCGTGCTCGTCGTCGGGCCCTCGTCGGTGTTCATGAACTACATCGAGCGGGTGCTGCCGAGCCTCGGCGAGACGGCCGTGACGCTGCGCTCGCTCGGCGAGGTCGTCGACGGGCTGAGCGCCCGCGAGCACGACGAGCCGGTGGCGGCAGCAGCGAAGGGCTCGGCGCGCATGCTGCCGGTGCTGCGCCGCCTCGCCACGTCGCCCCAGCCGGGCGAGCCCACCTCGTTCCGCTACTTCTACAAGGACGACGTGCTCGTCCTCGACGCCAAGAGGCTGGCGAACATCCGCCGCGGGCTGCTGGCCAACCTGCCGCGCAACCGCGCCTACGCGAAGGCGCCGGCCGCCGTGGCGCGCGCGCTGTGGCAGCAGGTCGAGGGTGAGCGGGCGCTCGAGAAGGGCGAGGAGGGCTTCCTCGACACGCTCACCACGGACTACCGCTACGTCGACTTCGTGGAGGCCTGGTGGCCGCCCGTCGAGGCCGTCGAGCTGTGGCGCACCCTGCCCCGACGGGTCCGCGAGCTGGCCAACGGCGCCTTCTCCGCCGAGGAGCTCGACGCCATGGTGGCGTCGTGGCAGACCGGCGAGCCCGCCATCGAGGACGTCCCGCTCATCGACGAGCTGCGCTACCTCGTGGGCGAGGTTCCTCCGGAGGACGACGACGACCACGACGTGCCGCGCCAGCTGATGAGCTTCGAGCGCCGTGAGCGCGAGGTCGAGAACGAGCTGCGCTCCACCACCAGCATCGACGACGACGGGTACGCCCACGTGCTCGTCGACGAGGCCCAGGACCTCTCGCCCCTGCAGTGGCGCATGCTCGGGCGCCGCGGTCGGTACGCCAGCTGGACGATCGTCGGCGACCCCGCGCAGTCGTCGTGGCCGCACCCCGAGGAGGCCGCGGCCGCCCGGTCCACCGCCCTCGAGGGCAAGCCGGAGCACCGGTTCCGGCTGTCGACCAACTATCGCAACTCCGCGGAGATCTACGAGCTCGCGGCCGACGTGGCCCAGGTCGCGATCCCCGGTGCCGACCTCGCCGAGGCCGTGCGCAAGACGGGGGAGTCGCCGCGCCACGAGTGGGTGGCCGACGCAGCGCTGCTCGACGCGACCGCCGCGGAGGTCGCCGCGATGCTCGAGCGGGTCGAGGGCACGGTGGCCGTGGTGGCCGCCCGCGCCGATCTGCCCCGGCTCAGGGAGCGGCTCTCCGGCGAGCTGGCCGCACACGACCGTCTGCGGGTGCTCGACGGGCTCGACACCAAGGGCCTGGAGTTCGACGCCGTCGTCGTGGTGGAGCCCGACGCGATCGTCGCCGAGTCCGAGGCCGGCTGGCGCACCTTCTACGTCGTGCTGACCCGCGCCACCCAGCTGCTCACCACCGTCGGCACCACCCAGACCTGGCTCTCCCGCGTCTCCTAGCCCGCCCCCTCTCCGCGTTGTGGACACTTCCGGGGCGGTCCGGACCGTGAAAGTGCCCCGGAACTGTCCGAAACGGGTGGGTCCGGTGCCACGTCGACGCACTCCGTCCGCGCGCGTCGGCCATCCCTCCTAGGGTGGTGCCGTGCGAAGGATCCTGGTCGGAGTGGCCCTGCTGGCGGTGGCCGTGCTGGCCGGTCTCCCCGTCGCGTCGTCGACGTTCGTGCACAGCGAGCGGCACCTCACGATCGGCGCGCACCAGGCCGTGGTCAGCCCGGCCTTCGACGGGCACGCGACCCTCGACTTCGGGCCGCTGCTGCCGAAGGCCCGGGTCGACGTCGACGCACCCGTCGGCCTCGGCGTCGACATCCGCCTGGGCGACTCCGACGCCGTCGGCCTGGAGGAGCTGCTGCAGCGCGACGCCGCGATCGCGGCGCAGCCCCAGGGCGAGATCCGCGAGGTCACGGCGGCCGTCACCGACATGGCTGCCGAGGCGGCGCTGCGGGGCGTCGGTGTCGGCGTGCTGGCCGTCACGGTGGTGGTGCTGGCGTGGCGGGCGGTCGGTGAGGACCGACGTCGTCGGATCCGCCGCGACGCCGTGCAACCGTCGCGCGGGCAGGTGGCGGGAGCGGTCGCCACGTCGGTCGTGGTGGTCGGCGCCCTGGTGCTGGTGACCCTTCCCGAGCGCCAGGACGACGCGCCCGAGCAGACGTGGTCGAGCGTGCGGGAGGTCTTCCCCCAGCTCCCGGCCGACCCGGTGCTCGACCGGCTCGAGCTGGCGCAGGGCAGCGCCACGACGAGCAGCCGGGCCCTCGTCGAGGGTGCCCTCTACCTCTACCAGGACTCGGTCAGCTTCTACGGAGCGCTGGAGGAGCAGGCCCAGCAGGTGAGCGTGCGCCGGCCCGAGGAGGGCGAGAAGACCGCCCTGGTGGTCACCGACCGGCACGACAACATCGGGATGGACCCGGTCGCGCGCCGCATCGCCGATCAGGCGCAGGCGGAGCTCCTCATCGACCTCGGCGACGACACGTCGCAGGGCGGGGAGTGGGAGAACTTCAGCATCAACTCCCTCGCCCGCGAGTTCGACGGCTTCGACGTCGTGGCCGTCGGCGGCAACCACGACGCCGACCCCACCGTTGAGCAGATGCGCAAGAGCGGTTTCACCGTGCTGGACGCCGAGCCCGTCGAGGTCGGCGGGGTGCGATTCCTGGGCGAGACCGACCCGCGCGGCACGAAGATCACCGGCTACACCGAGGACGCGGCCACCCGCGACTCAGCGCTGTCGGACCAGGACACCGCCTTGCGCGACGTGGCGTGCGAGGCCGACGAGAGCGGCGAGCGGGTGGGCGTGCTCGCGGTGCATTCGTGGGCGTCGGCGAAGGAGGTCGCCGGCAGCGGCTGCGTCGACCTCGTGCTCACCGGCCACCTGCACTACCAGGTGGGGCCGAAGGCGATCGCGGGTCCGGACGGCGCCACGACCACACGCCTCACCACCGGCTCGACCGGCGGCGCGGTGCTGCCGATCGCGCTGGGCAGCAGCCTGCGTCGCGACGCCCAGGTCACGCTCGTCACCTTCGACGCCGAGGGCGCGCCGGCCGGTCTGCAGGTCGTCACCTTCACCCCCGCCGGCGTGATCGACGTCGGCGACTACACGCCGCTGCCGCTCACGTCGGCCCCCACGCCGGCCGAGCCCGATCCCACCGAGGACCCGACGGCCGACGAGGAGGATCCCGAGGCGCCCGTCCAGCCGTGACCCGACGGTGGGCGCCGGGTGGTTGTCTGGGGACGTGATCGCGCTCCCGCCGGACGTCCTGGCCTTCGCTGACCGCGGGCCGGAGTGGGCCGCGTTCGTGGACGCCCTGCCCCGGACCGTCGAGGAGCTGCTGACGGCGTGGAACCTCACGCGGGACGGAGCGGCGATGCACGGCGAGTGCGCGGTCGTGCTGCCGGTGCGCACCGCCGACGGGACCGAGGCCGTGCTCAAGGTCGGGTTCGTCGACGAAGAGACGCGGCACGAGCACCTGACGCTGTCGACGTGGGACGGCCGAGGTGCGGTGCGGATGCTCCGTGCCGACCCGGCTCGTGGGGCGCTGCTGCTGGAGCGCGCCGGCCCCGCCGCACTGTCCTCGCTGCCGGTGCTGGAGGCGTGCGAGGTGGTCGCCGGGCTCTACGGCACGCTGCACCGGCCGGCACCGCGTCGGCTCGTCGCGCTGTCGTCGCTGGTCGCCCGCTGGACCGAGGAGCTCGCCGCGGCGGAGGCCACGGTCCCGGCGCCCCGACGTCTCGTGCAGCAGGCCGTCTCGCTCGGCCGCGACCTGGCGGCCGACCCGGACACCGACGGCGTGGCGGTGCACACCGACCTGCACGACGCGAACGTCCTCGCCTCGCGGCGTGGCGGTGCGGACCCGGACGGTCCTTGGCTGGCGATCGACCCGAAGGGCATCAGCGGCGACCCGCACTACGAGCCGGCGCCCCTGCTGTGGAACCGGTGGGACGAGGTCCTGGCCGCTCGCGACGTGCGCTTCGCGGTCCGCCGCCGCTTCCACACCGTGGTCGACGCGGCGGGCCTCGACGAGGACCGGGCGCGCGACTGGGTGGTGGTGCGCATGATGCACAACGCGCTGTGGGCGGTCCAGGACGCGCAACGGATCGGCCGACCGCTCACGACGGAGGACCGGGACTGGTCGACGGCCTGCGTCAGCGTGGCGAAGGCCGTCCAGGGCTGACGGTGCCGGCGCTGGTCGGGTTCGCCGTCACGTCGCACCGGCTCGCGTCCGTGCCGGTCTCCGAGAGGCCTCGACCGGGCGGCCGGCGCGATGGCCGGCCTGGGTTCTCGGGCTGTGAGGAGTCGCGGGGTGGGGAGACGGTGCGCGCGCTGATGTCGACCCCGAGCGGTAGGTGACGTACCGAACCATGCCGCCAGAGGTACCGCTGGCCGCTCCGTTCCGAGCGTCACCTACCGCTCCTCGGGGCCGCGGCCCGAGAACCCGACCCGACGACGCTGCCAGCCGCCCGGTCGAGGCCCTTGCGGAGACTTTGCCCTGCGAAGGCCGAGGCAGCGCACAGCGGGTCTTCGTCGAGACCTCCTGCAGGTCAGCTGCAGTGGTGCAGCAGGAGGTGGGCGTACGCGCGAGCGCTCAGCACGACCTCGTCGATCGGCACGTACTCGTCGACGGCGTGGGCGTGCTCGATGTGGCCGGGGCCGAACTGGACGGTGGGGATGCCCGCCGCGGCGTACTGGCGCAGGTCGGAGCCGTACGGGGCGCCCACGAACGGCGGCGCCTCGGCGCCGGCGGCCACCACGGCGTCACGCACCGAGTCGCCGAACGGGTGGGCGTCGGGCAGCGAGCCGGCCGCGAACCGACCGCCGGGCCACGTGACCTGCGGCGGGTGCTCGCGCAGCCACGGGTCGTCCACGGAGGCGATGGCCGCCTCGAACGCGGCCATGGCATCGGCGAAGGACTCGCCGGGCATGACCCCGAACCGGCCCTCCGCGACGAGCAGGTCCGGCACGGTGCTGGCCCAGTCCCCGGCCTGCACGATGCCGACCGACAGGGGCCACGGGCGGTCGGTGAACGGCGCCGGCGGGTCGACGTTGCGCTCGGCGTCGAGTCGACGCAGCGCCGCGTGGACGCGCTCGAACAGGTCGACCGCGCTGACGCCGTGCCCGGCGCGCGACCCGTGCGTGGCCCGACCGCGCAGCTCGAGCCGGAACGTGAGCGACCCGGCGTTGGCCGAGACGATCTGGCCCGCCGTGGGCTCGGCGATGAGGCAGGCGAGACCCGTGTGGCCACGCCGCAGCGTGGCGAACGTGCCGATGCCGCCGTCCTCCTCGCCGACGACCACGTGCACCGCGAACGGCTTGGTCAGCCGGTCGCCGACGGCACGCACCGCCGCGAGGATGGCGACGACGCCGCCCTTCATGTCGCACGTGCCGCGTCCGTACCAACGGCCGTCGGCCTCCTGCAGGTACCAGGGGTCGTGTGCGGTCCACCAGTCCGGGTCGCCGGGCGGCACGACGTCGACGTGGCCGTTGAGGACCAGGCCCGGGGCCCCTGGCCCCCCGCCGGTGCCGACGCACCCCCACGCTTCGTCGCGCTCGACCTCCTCGCCGGGGTAGTCGGGGTCGGCGCGCAGCGCGGCCAGGTCGATGGGCCACAGGTCGACGTCGAGCCCCAGGCCCTGCAGGGTCGCGGCGCACCAGCGCTGCACCGACGCCTCGGACTCGCTGCCGCCCACGCTGGGGTAGCTGACGAGCTGCGCGAGGTCGCGGCGGATCAGGTCGACGTCGATGTCCACGAGGCCAGTCTGGCAGCGCACTCGTGGTAGTCGACGCGGCCCTCCGCGACACCGATGACGAGGTCGTGGGCGGGATCCTCCGGAGCGTCGAGGACGACCCCGTTCAGCCGGTAGAGGATCACGGCCGAGAGCCACCCCAGCCGCTCGTTGCCGTCGACCAACGGGTGGTTGCGCACGATCGACTCGAGAAGGACGGCCGCCTTCTCGTCGAGCGTCGGGTAGGCGTCGTCCCCGAAGCCCGTGGTCTGCGGCCGGTGCGCGGCCGAGTCGAGCAGGCCGGGGTCGCGCACCGCTTGCAGACCTGCCTCGTCGGCGATGGCGAGCAGCAGGTGGAGGTCGAGGTACCGCGTCACGGTCCCGGTCTACTGAGCGAGTCGGTCCAGCAGCGGACCGTACTGGTCGATGGCCTCGCGAGTGAGGCGCCGGACCTCGTCCTCACGGGAGATGCGAGCCGCGCTGTCGTCGATGGCGCGCGCCGCTGCCTCGTTCTTGCTGATCCCCTGGGCGTTCGCCAGCCGGGTGAGGGCGGCGTCCTGCTCATCGGTGAGTCGCAACGTCATGGCCATGCTCCGATGGTATCTGCGTGGTATCAGTCCCTCAAGACGCTACGCTGCCGGGGTGACACCACGCTCCGATCGTCCACAGGCCATGACCTGGTGGCGCCTCCTCTAGAGGAGGCCTGTCACGCGACCCCACGCCCAGACCCCTCAGCCGAGCGGTCTGGGCGTTCTCCGTCCCGGCGTCGGCCGAGGCGACCCGAAGGACACACCATGACCCATCCGATCGTCGCCGAGCTCCAGCAGCAGCCCGCGTTCGCGCTCATCCGCGTGCGCGACAGCGACACGGTGACCCTGCTCGGCGGCGGCTTCGAGGACGTCGAGGACCTGGCCGACGTGCCTCTGTCGGCCGGCGTCCCCGACAACGAGCGCGGCGGGGGTGCCGGGCCGCGGGCGGCTGGCGGCGGAGTGTGGGACCACCTGGTGCTGGTGCCGTTCCGACAGGCTCGCGAGCGCGGGTTCGCCGCGCACGACGACGGCACGCCCCTGCGCGTGGTGAGCGCCGACGTCCTCCACGAGGTCCCGCTGGCCGACCTGCTGCCGACGCTGCCCGACGGCGGCGTGCAGCTGGCCGACCGCGGCGGCTTCGAGACGTCCGACGCCGACTACGCCTCGATGGTGCGCCAGATCATCGACGACGAGATCGGCCGCGGCGAGGGTGCCAACCTGGTGATCGGGCGGCACTACCGGGCCAAGGTCGCCGACTGGGGCCACGACGCCGCACTGGCCGTGTTCCGCCGGCTGCTCGAGCGCGAGCGCGGTGCGTTCTGGACCTTCTGCATCTTCACCGGCGACCGCTACCTCATCGGCGCGAGCCCCGAGCGGCACGTGAGCGTCGAGGCCGGCCAGGTGCGGATGAACCCGATCAGCGGCACGTTCCGCACCAAGGGGCTCACGACCCACGCCGAGAAGACGTCGGCCCTGCTGGAGTTCCTGCGCGACGAGAAGGAGATCTACGAGCTCTTCATGGTCGTCGACGAGGAGCTCAAGATGATGTGCGACATCTGCCACGAGGGGGGTCTCGTGCTGGGGCCGTACCTCAAGCCGATGAGCCACCTCGTGCACACCGAATACCTGCTCGCCGGCCGCACCGACCGCGACGTGCGCGCCGTGCTGCGCGACTCGATGTTCGCCGCCACGGTCACGGGCAGCCCCGTGGAGAACGCCTGCCGCCTCATCGAGCAGTACGAGCAGCACGGCCGCGGCTACTACGCGTCGGTGGCCGCCCTGGTGGGACGCGACGCCGACGGGCTGCAGCGCGCCGACGCGCCCATCCTCATCCGCACCGCCGACGTCGACCTCGAGGGCAACCTGAAGGTCACCGCCGGGGCCACGCTCGTGCGCGACTCCGACCCCGACTACGAGACCGCCGAGACGTGGGCCAAGGCCTCGGGCGTGCTGAGCGCCTTCGGCCTCGTCGACGCGCCGGCCCCCGCCACGGGTGGCGCGCCCGACACGTTCGACGCGTTCACCCGGGAGGACGACGTGCTCATCGCCCTCGGCGAGCGCAACGCCCGGCTCAGCCAGTTCTGGCTGTCGGACCAGTCGGGTGCCGCGCCCGAGCCGTCGCTGCAGGGCCGCAGGGTCGTGGTGGTCGACGGCGAGGACGACTTCGTCAACATGCTGTCGCACGTGTTCGGCGTGCTGGGCATGAGCACCGACGTCGTGCGTCACGACGCCTACCGCGCCTGGGTCGAGGGCGGGCGTGCGCTCGACGAGTACGACCTCGTGGTCGTCGGTCCGGGCCCGGGCGACCCACGCGACGTCGGCGACGCCAAGATCGCGGTCCTCGACGACGTGGTGGTCGACCTGCTCGCCTCGGAGCAGCCGTTCCTCGCGGTGTGCCTGGGCCACCAGGTGCTGAGCCGCAACCTCGGCCTCGACGTCGACTTCAAGGACATCGTCTTCCAGGGCACGCAGTCGCGCCTCGACGTGCTGGGCCGACCGGAGACCGTGGGCTTCTACAACACGTTCGTGGCCCGCGTCGGCGCGGCGGGCCTGCCCGCCGGCGTCTCCGTGGAGCGGGAAGAGGCGACCGGCGACATCCACCACGTGGCCGGTCCGCACTTCCACGGCATCCAGTTCCACGCCGAGTCGGTGCTGACCCAGCGAGGGTTCGCCATCCTGCGCGACCTGGTCCTCGACCTGCTCGGCTGAGCGGTGGGCGCGGCCGGGGGTCGCGCGGCTAGCTCTTCAGCTTGTTCAGCGCCGACGGCTCGTGCGCCGCCTTCGCGCCGGTCTTCTCGCTCTCGACGACGAGCTTCGGCTCGTCCTCGCTGGCCCGCCACTGGCGTCCGTCGAGCTGGAAGTCCTTGGTCTTGCGCTCCACGACCTTGCCCTGCGTGCGCCCCTGCGGACTGTCCCAGCTGACCCGGTCACCGACCTGAATGTTCGCCATGGGTCCAGCCTGTGGTGGTCAGGCGCGGGCCGCACCTCGGGGACGCACGCGGGTGACGGCCACGCCGGCCAGGCAGAGCGCACCACCCACGAACGCGAGGGGCGCCGGCACCTCGCCCAGGAGCGCCCACGAGATGAGCGTCGCGACGGCCGGCACGAGGTACGTCGTCGACGCGACCGAACCGGCGCTGAGCCGGCGCAGCGCGTACGACCAGGTCGTGAACCCGATGGCGGTGGGGAAGACCCCCAGGTAGACGAGCCACGCCACGTCACCGCTGGACGCCGACCCCAGCTGGTCCACGAGGCCCGGCGCGAACGGCAGGCAGACCACGGCGCCGATGGTGCACGCCATCCACACCGACATGGCCGGCGCAACGGTGCGCAAGGTCGGCTTCTGGGTCAGGGCGCCGACGGCGTAGAGCACCGCGGCGGCGACGCACAGCAGCACACCGGTTGCGCTGGCCGTCTCGACCGCCGTGTCGTGGCGCGTGCTGGTGGCGATGAGCACCACGCCGGCGAAGGCGATCGCCATGCCGACCACGAGCGGACGCGGGAAGCCCTCCTTGAGCACGATCCCGGCGAGCAGCGCGATGAGGATCGGCCCGATGTTCACGACGAGCGCGGCGGTGCCGGCGTCGAGGTAGGTCTCCCCGGCGTTGAGGGCCACGTTGTAGGCACCGAACCACAGCACCCCGTAGACGACGACCAGACCGAGGGTGCGGCCGCGCGGCAGGCGGTGCCGCCACGGCCGGGCGATCACGACGAGCGCGAGCGCTCCGACGACCAGCCGACCGAGG
Source organism: Aeromicrobium sp. 50.2.37 (assembly GCF_024655735.1). Lineage (NCBI taxonomy): Bacteria > Bacillati > Actinomycetota > Actinomycetes > Propionibacteriales > Nocardioidaceae > Aeromicrobium > Aeromicrobium sp. 50.2.37. The sequence continues at coordinate 1,460 of NZ_JANLGG010000011.1, read as the reverse complement.
CTCAACGGACCGGGCTCGAAGACGTCGGCCACGGCGCGGATGCCGACGAACGCCGACGCCCACAGCACCACGGTGACGGCGAGCGCGGCCACCGACCAGTCCCGCTCGGTCACGCGTTCGGTCACGGGGGAGACGGTCATGCCTCCACGCTAGGGCTGGCAGGACCTCGACGTCGCGCGGTTTTCGGACACGTAGCCCTGAGATGCCGCCAGACATGGCTCCTCCCCGGACGCAGGTGCCGCGTTCCGGGGAGGAGCAGGGCGGCGCAGTGCTCGGGGGGAGGGGCGCGCCGCCGTTCGGGGGAGCGTCAGTCGCTCGTCTCGCCACCGTCGGAGGCGAGGGTCACCTCCGCCTCGGCCTTCTTGCCGTCGCGCAGGTAGGTCAGCGTGACCTTCTCGCCGGGCCGGTAGCCGCGGATGCCGGCCACCAGCGCGTCGGAGCTGCCGACGGGCTGGCCGTTGATGGAGGTCACGATGTCGCCCTGCTCCAGACCAGCCTCGGCGCCGGCGCTGTCGGGGTTGACCTCGGTGATCTCGGCGCCGATGCCGGTGATGTCGTCGCTGTCGACGGCAGGACGGACGGTGACGCCGATGAGGGCGTGCTCGACCTTCTCGCCCTTGACCAGCTGGTCGGCCACGCTCTTGGCGAGGTCGATCGGGATGGCGAAGCCCAGGCCGATGGAACCGGCGCTCGCGGTGGTCGTGCCACCCGAGCGGATGGCGGAGTTGATGCCCACCACGCGGCCCTCGAGGTCGACGAGCGGGCCACCGGAGTTGCCCGGGTTGATCGCGGCGTCGGTCTGCACGGCGGGGAACACGGTGGTGTTCTGGCCCGAGCCGTCGGAGGAGGACACGGGACGGTTGAGCGCGCTCACGATGCCGCTCGTGACGGTGCTCTCGAGACCGAAGGGCGAGCCGATCGCCACGACCTCCTCGCCGACCGCGAGGTCGGACGACTTGCCGAACGTGGCCGGGGTGAGGCCGTCACGCTCGACCTTGACCACGGCGAGGTCGGTCTTCGGGTCGCGGCCCACGATCGTGCCCTTGGACGTGGTGCCGTCGCTGAAGGCCACCGTGATGGTGCCCTGCTCGGCGGCCGCCTCCACGACGTGGTTGTTGGTCAGGATGTTGCCGTCGCTGCTGATGACGATGCCCGTCCCCGATCCGGCCTCGGAACCACCGGACACGTTGATCTGGACCACGGACGGCAGCACGGCCTTCGCGACCTTCTCGACCTGGCCGCTCGTGGCCTGGTCGCTGCTGCTGCTCGAGTCGAGCGAGCTGACCACCGGGCTCGTGCCGGAGTCGCCGGCCCCGAGCTGGTCGTAGAGGGCGGCTCCGCCGGCTCCGGCGGCTGCGGCCAGAAGGGCGATGGCGGCGACGCCGGCCACGGCGCGGCGGGGTCGACGTCGGGGCTTGTCCGCCGGCGCGGTGTGCTCGGCGAAGGGCGGCTGCTGGCTG
>NZ_JANLGG010000010.1:50256-106358 GCF_024655735.1 Aeromicrobium sp. 50.2.37 | reverse complement strand
CGAGAGGGTCCTGCGCGGACTCGCCACCGCCGTGCAGCCGGGGCGCGAGGTGCACGTGAAGGTGCGCTCGCGCGTCGGCGAGGTCGAGGCGCACCGGGGCGCCGGCGACTACGCGGCGCTGCTCGCACGCCTGCACGCCGACGGCGCCACCCCCGAGGGGCTGCGCGTGGTCGACGGCCCCATGAGCCAACACCTGCGCGGCGCCTCCGGCTTCGTCACGGTCGGCTCCTCCGCGGCGCTGGAGGCCGTGGCCGCCGGCGTCCCCGCCGTCGTGCTCACCGACCTGGGCGTGGACGACGCCCACCTCAACAGCGTGTTCGTGGGGAGCGGGCTGCTGGGCACGCTCGCCGACGTCGCGCAGGGACGGTTCCGGAGCGTGGACCGTGGCTGGGCACACGACAACTACTTCCACGACCCCGCGGCCGACGACTGGCAGACGCAGGTCGAGCGCCTTCTGGCCGAGCGAGCCCGGCACGGTCTCCCCGCACCCGCACGCGTGCCCACCACGCTTGGCAACCGGGTGCGAGGCCTCTACTACCGCCTCGACGCGCTGGCGCCGTGGCGCGGGACGCCGCTCGAGCCCATCGAGCGGCTGCTCCTGGCCACCGCCCGCCGGCTCAACCGCGCCGTCCTGCACCTGCGCTGAGCGTCGCCCCGGGGCCGCGAGGGTGTCGGGAGGTAGGTGGCGCGCGCTTCCCGCGGAGGAGCGGTAGGTAGCACGCGGATACGAGCCCGCTTTCCGCGCGCCGCCTACCTCCGAGTTTCGGGATACGCGCGCCACCTACCGCCCACCCAGGCCGCAGCCCGAGAGCCGAGCCAGCGACGTCGCCGCCGCTCGGTCGAAGGCCCTTTCGGGGGCCACACCCAGCGCGAGCCGCAGCATCGCAGCGGCAAGGTCGCGCGCCCCCAGCTGCAGCGCACCCGCAGGCCGCGATGGTCCCCTCAGCCGACCGGCCGGATGATCGCGTCGTCCTGGCTGCTCTTCCAGCGTCGGAACCCCTCCTCGGTCTCGCCGAGGCGCCAGTACGCCGAGACCGACAGGTCGGCCCGCTCCACCCGCTCGCGCACGTACGGGCGCACGGTCTTCAGGAGCCTCGACTCGCCGTGCACGAAGGCCTGGACGCGACCCTCGGGCCAGTCCCACGCGCGCACCGCGTCGTCGAGGAGCGAGGTGCTGCCCGCCGGGGCGTCGCCGCGGTGCAGCCAGTGGACCGTGGCCTCCCCCGCCGTGGGCAGGTCGATCTCGTCGCGGGCGTCGTCGACCTCGCAGAACACCGTCGCCCGCGCACCCTCGGGCAGGTGCTCCAGCGCGACGGCCATGGCAGGAAGAGCCGACTCGTCTCCCACGAGCAGGTGGTGGTCGACGTCCTCGCGCGGCGAGTAGGCGCCTCCGGGTCCGCGCACGTGGATCGTCGCCCCCGGTCGCACCTGCGCCGCCCACGGGCCGGCCACGCCCGCGTCGCCGTGCACGACGACGTCGATCCAGAGCTCGCGGGCGTCCAGGTCCAGGCGTCGCACCGTGTAGGTGCGCAGCACCGGCCACGCCTCGTTCGGCAACGTCGCCCTGACGTCGTCGAGGTCGAGCGGATCGGGGTAGTCGACGCCGTCGGCCAGGAACACCAGCTTGACGTAGGAGTCGGCCCAGCCGGCCCAGCGTCCGGCCAGCTCGTCGAAGCCCCGGGCGACCTCACCGTCGCCGAGCACCAGACGCTTCAGGTGCGGCGTGACCTCCCGGACGTCGAGCACGGTCAGGTGAGCGGGGCGCGACGTCGACACGATGGGTAGCCTAACCAGGTGAGCCACGAGACCCCGACGACCGCAGCCTCCCCCTCCCCCGACGGCCCCTCTCCCCACGGCGCCCCACCGGCCATCGACACCGCCGCCTTCGACGCCGAGGTGCGTCCGCAGGACGACCTGTTCCGGCACGTCAACGGACCCTGGCTGCGCGAGTCGGCCATCGAGCCCGACCGCGCCACCGCAGGAGCGTTCGTGACCCTCGTCGACGAGGCAGAGAAGACGGTCCGCGGCATCATCGAGGCAGCGCGCGACGACGTCGTCGCGGGCGTCGAGGGGCTCGACGACGAGCGCCGCAAGATCGGCGACCTCTACACCAGCTTCATGGACACCGACCGCGTCGACGCCCTCGGTCTCGAGCCGCTGCGCGACGACCTGCGCCGCATCGACGGCATCGCCGACGTCCCGACGTTCGTGCAGGTGTTGGGCCACCTCGAGCGCTCCGGGGTGGGCAGCGTGATCGGTCTCTACATCGCTCCCGACCGCGGCAACCCCGACCGCTACGTCACGCACCTCGTGCAGAGCGGCATCGGTCTGCCCGACGAGTCCTACTACACCGACGACGACTCCGCGGAGCTGCGTGAGGCCTACCTCGGCCACCTCGAGCGCATGTTCGCCCTCGGTGGGTTCGAGGCCCCGGCCGACCGCGCCGCGCGCGTGCTCGACCTCGAGACGCAGATCGCCGCCCACCACTGGGACCGTGTGGCCTGCCGCGACGCGCAGAAGACCTACAACCTGCTCGACGTCGAGGCCGTGCAGTCACTTCTCGGCCCGCTCGACCTCACGGCCTGGTCCACCGCGGCCGGCATCCCCGCGGCCGCCCTCCGGGAGGTCGTGGTCTCCCAGCCGTCCTTCCTCGAGGGGCTCGCCGGCCTGCTCACGGCCGACCGCCTGCCCGCGTGGCGCGACTGGCTGAGCTGGCAGGTCCTGCACGCCGCAGCCCCCTACCTGCCGGCCGCGTTCGTGGAGGAGAACTTCTCCTTCTACGGCCGCACGTTGAGCGGGACCGACGAGCTCCGCCCCCGGTGGAAGCGTGGCGTGGGCTTCGTGGAGTCGGCCATGGGCGAGGCCGTCGGCAGGATCTACGTGCGCACCGAGTACCCGGCCGACTCCAAGGAGCGGATGGACGACCTCATCGCCCACCTCGTCGAGGCCTACCGGCGCAGCATCACCGCCCTGCCGTGGATGAGCGACACCACCAAGGCCGAGGCGCTGGCGAAGCTGGAGGCGTTCCACCCCAAGGTCGGCCACCCCGATGCCTTCAAGGACTACTCGGCGCTCGAGACCGACCCGACCGACCTGCTGGGCAACGCCCGACGCGGGTTGTCGGTGGCGATGGACCGTGAGCTGGCCAAGATCGGGCGACCGATCGACCGCGACGAGTGGTACATGACGCCGCAGACCGTGAACGCGTACTACAACCCCACCATGAACGAGATCGTCTTCCCCGCGGCCATCCTGCAGCCGCCGTTCTTCCACGCCGACGCCGACGACGCCGTCAACTACGGCGCCATCGGCGCGGTGATCGGCCACGAGATCGGGCACGGCTTCGACGACCAGGGCAGCCACTTCGACGGCACGGGGGCCCTGCGCAACTGGTGGACCGACGACGACCGGGTGGCCTTCGAGAAGCTCACGGCCGCTCTCGTCGAGCAGTACGCCGCACTGTCGCCCGAGGGTGCCGACGGGCACACCGTCAACGGCGAGCTCACGATCGGCGAGAACATCGGCGACCTCGGGGGTCTCGGCATCGCCTACCAGGCGTACCGGATCGCCACCGGAGGCGAGGCACCCACGATCGACGGGCTCACGGGCGACCAGCGGTTCTTCATCTCGTGGGCCCAGGCCTGGCAGGCCAAGGTGCGACCGGCCGAGACGGTCCGCCGCCTCACCGTCGACCCGCACTCGCCGCCGGAGTTCCGCTGCAACCAGGTCGTGCGCAACATCGACGCCTTCCACGAGGCGTTCGGCGTCACCCCCGACGACGAGCTGTGGCTCGCGCCCGAGGACCGTGTGACCATCTGGGCGTCGTGACCGAGCAGGCGCGCCTGCAGCGCCGGATCCTGCGGACCCTCGTGGCCGTGCAGGTGGTCGGCGGCGTCGGCAACGGAGCTGGTCTGGCCGTGGGCGTGCTGCTCCTGCGGGAGGTCTCCGGCTCCTCGGGCTGGGCCGGGATGTCGACCGTCATGCTCACCCTCGGTGCGGCGCTCGCGACCGTCCCGCTCGCGACCCTGGCGGTCCGTGCCGGGCGCAGGCCGGCCCTGGCCACCGGCTGGTTCCTCGGCGCGGTCGGGGCCGCCGTCGTGGTGCTCGGTGCCGACGCCGACAGCCTGCTGCTCGTCCTGGTCGGACTGTTCCTCTGCGGGGTCAGCACGGCCTCCAACCTGCAGTCGCGCTTCGCGGCGGTCGACCGCGCCGAGCCGCGGCACGTCGGACGGTCCCTGGCGCTCGTCACGTGGGCCACGACCGTCGGCGCCGTGCTCGGGCCCAACCTGATCGGCCCGGGCACCACCACGGCACGGGCGCTCGGGGTGCCCGACCTCGCCGGCCCGTTGGTCTTCTCGTGCGTGGCCTTCGCGGTGGCCGGCACCGTCGTCCTGGTGCTCCTGCGCCCCGATCCGCTGCCGCCGGCCAAGCGCGACGGGATCGACGTCCCGGTGCCCCGGGTCCGCGCCGCCCTGCCGCACGTCCGCGGCGAGACGCGCACGGCCGTCGTCACCATCGCGCTCGCCCACGCCGTGATGGCGTCCGTCATGGCCCTGACCCCGGTCCACATGCAGGACCACGGCGCCGGGGTGGAGGTGATCGGGCTGACCATCAGCCTGCACATCGCCGGCATGTACGCACTGTCACCGGTCATGGGGTGGCTGGCGGACCGCTGGGGTCCGGCTCGCACCATCCTCGCCGGTCAGCTCGTGCTGGTCGCGGCCGTCGTGGTCGCCGGGACCTCCGGCACGTCGGAGGTACGGATCACGGTCGGCCTGGTGCTCCTGGGCCTCGGCTGGTCCGCCGCCACCATCGCGGGGGCGGCGCTGCTCACCCGGTCCACCGATCCCGCGGTGCGCCCGCTGGTGCAAGGGCTCGGCGACCTGACGATGAACCTGGCCGGGGCCGCGGGAGGCCTTCTCGCAGGCGTGCTCGTGGCGTGGCAGGGCTTCGGCACGCTCAACGCCGTCGCCGGCACGCTCGTGGTGCCCGTCGTGCTGCTGGTGGTCGCCGGCCGGCGGGCCGCTCAACAGGTCAGCGTCGGAACACGCTGAAGCGGATCCGGTCGACGACGCTCAGGACGCGGTCGTACCACCAGTCGGCCACCCGGTCGGCCACCGCGTAGCGGGCGTCCGCCGTCCGGTCGAGGACGGGCCAGAACAGGTCCGCGACACGCTCCCCCAGCTCGGCCCACCGGTCGTCGCTCACGAACAGCCCCGTCACCGCGATGACCGCCAACGACGACCACGGCGTGCCGAGCACCACGGCGAAGAGCAGGTTGACGACGATCGCCACGATCGCCACGAGGTCGCGGCTCCCCCGCCGCAGCAGCATCGGCGCGAAGAACAGCTGCACGCCGAGCACGGTCCACGTGAGGACCGCCAGGAGGAGGTCACCGTTGGAGATCAGGTCCGAGAGCCAGGGGAACGGTCGGAACTCCGGCAGCTGCAACGTCGTGTAGAGGGCGGTGCCGTCCTGCCAGGCCGGCTGGGAGACCTTGTCGAGACCGCCGGCGAAGTACGCGAGGATCGTCTGGGTGCCCAGGCCCACCAGGCCCACGTTGTGCAGCCCGGTGCGCACCCACTCCGGCGCGACGTCGTCGCTCTCGCGCGGCTCGACCCGGTTCGCGTCGAGCGACCAGACCTCCGAGGTCCGCATGAGCAGCATCCACAGCAGCGCGAGCCGGACGAGGTTGTCACCGATCGATCCCAGCACCGGGTTCTGCGCGGTGACGGCGATGAACCCGACGAGCACCACGATGGTCATGGCCTTGGCGTGCCATCCCAGCACGAGCCCCACGGCTCCCAGGATCACCGCCACGTAGATGGCGGTGAGCAGGTCGCCGCTCACCCCGTCCAGCAGCGCGATCTCGGGGAACCGGCTCACCGCGCGGGCGGGCTCGGCCCAGGCGGAGGCGTCCCCGACCCACACCTGTCGGGTGGAGAAGTTCGTCAGCAGCAGCCCCAGCACGCACAGGCCGATGAGGATCCGTGCCGCGGCCACGGCGTGCAGGGCGTGGCGCTCGGACGTGAGCCACCGCTCCGCCGACCTGCGGGTGCTGCCGAGCGCGTCCCTGAGGCGCCAGATCGTGCTCATGCGTCCGCCAGGTAGGAGTCGAAGGCGGCCTGCGCCTCGGCGGAGCCACGCACCGCACGACGCCACCCGGCGTCGAACCACTCGAAGTCCACGGCCGTGACCCGTTCGGCGTCACGCTGCTCGTGCGGCGGCACGATCCGACGGCCCACCCGGTACTGGACCTGGACGACCCTCTGGTCGGCGTAGGCCTGGGTGTAGAGCGAGGCGAAGCGGGTCACCATCGTGTCGAGGTCCAGGTAGCCGCGCACGGCGTCGGCCGGCACGCCCGCACCCTGCAGGGCGTCGCGCAGCTCCTCGACGGGGCGGCCGACGTAGGAGTCGAGGACGACGCGGCGGCCCGACGAGCCGAGACCGAACATCGCGTTGTTCAGGTTGGTGGCGAGGCGGCGGCCGGCGAGGTGCACGCGCGCGGGGGCGACGTCGTTGCGCGTCCGCGTCAGGTCGGCACGGGTGACGTCCAGCCAGGGAGTCTGTCTCACCTCGTCCTTCCCCACCCGCACGCGTGCCCGGACCCAGAGCGACTCGTCGACGCGCTGGGAGCTGGGCTCGAGCAGGTCCCACGACTGCCGGAAGTAGGGGTCGACGTAGCTGGCGAGCAGGGATCCCCCGGCCGCCTCGCGGACCGGGCCCGACGGAGCGAGCCACAGGGCGAGCAGCGCCGAGTGGACGAGGGCGAGGGACGCGAGCACCAGGACGAGCGTCGTGCGCCAGTCGTGCCGAGCAACGTCGGCCCGCCGCGATCCGCCACTGCCACCTCCCTCCACCGACATGCCTTCCATCGTAGGTCGTGACAGACGCCTGCCCGGTGACCGAGACCGGTCACCGGGCAGGCGTCGTGCTACGTCGTCAGATCTTCAGACGACGGCGCTCGTTGATGAGCACCGCGGCTCCGAAGAGCACCAGGCCGAGACCCAGCAGCCAGAACGGCAGCAGGTTCGGGGCACCGGTGGCCGGCAGCGTGGTCGTCACGTCGGCGTCGGCCTGCGCGTCGGCGTCCGCCGCAGCGTCGGCCTGGGCGTCGGAGTCGGCGTCCGCCACCGCATCGGCGTCGGCCTGGGCGTCGTTGTCGGTTCCGTCGAGGTCGACGTCGGTGCCGTCGACGTCGAGGTCGTCAGCGGCCTCGACCACGGCGTTCGGACCCACCAGCGCGTTGCCGAGCAGCAGGTCGACGAGCGTGGCGTCGCCGCCCACACCGAGGACCGTCAGGCGCAGGGCCGTGTTGGAGTACACGGTGTCGGCGGCCGTGGTGCCCACGTTGCCGTCGGCCTGCTGGATCTCGGCGTAGTAGTCCGGCACGTTCACCGTGAGCTCCACGAGCGGCGCGAGCTGCCCGGTGATCGTCGAGAGCGCCTCGGACAGCGGGTCGCCGACCGTCTCGAGGCCGTCGCTCAGACCGCCGAAGACCGCGCTGAGCAGATCGCTCAGACCGGCCTCGCCCAGCGTGCTGAGGTCGATGGCCGGAAGCTCGGTGCCGGCGAGGGTGACCGTGAGGCCGACGTTCTCGATGATGTCGGCCACCAGGTCGTCGTACAGGCTCGCGACCAGCGTGTCGAGGTTCAGCGTCAGGCTGGAGAGCACCTCGCCGAGGATCTCGGTGTTCGGAGCGAGCTCGTTGATGTCGGTGCCCAGGACGGACTCGGCGGCGACGGCGAGGTCGATGCGGATCTCACCCTCGGTGAAGTCGAACGTGATGCCGTCGTTCGTGATGTTCTCCAGGCCGCCGGTGATGCTGTCCAGGCCGGTGATCTCCGCGTTCAGGAAGTCCGGACCGAGCGCGCCGGTGATGGTGGCCAGGTTGGTGCAGAGGTCGAGCTCACCGAGGACCGGGACGTCGACCGTCAGGGCCTCGCCGACGCCCTCGAGCAGCTCACAGACCGTCTCGGCGTTGAGGTTGACCTCGGAGGCGAGCGCGTCGTCGATGACCCCGCCGATCGCGGGGTTCAGGGCCTGGAGGGCGGGGACCTCGAGGACGACGTCGGCGCCGGCGATGTTGTAGTCCAGGCCCGATCCGTCGGAGGTGGGCGTGACGGTGTTGCCCGCGCTCCAGGCGGGAGCCGGGAAGGAGTCGTCGTCGCCCGGGACGAGCTTGGCGGCCGCGGAGGCGGCGCCGATCTCGAGGCGGAGGTCGGCGACGGCGTTCGCGACGGGCTCCAGCGCACCGCTGCTCAGGCCGAAGACGGCGGTCGGCGAGCTCGGGTCGGTGTCGCTGCCCAGGTCGATGACGCCCTCGTTGCTGACCGCACCGGAGGCGGCGTAGGAGGTGCCGTTCTTGGCCGAGGCGTAGTTGCCGACGACCCCGGTGCCGTCGATGCCGCCCAGGGCGTCACCCAGACCGGTGGTCAGGGGGGCCAGCGCGTCGCCGAGCGGGCTCTCCGTGGAGTCGCTCTCGGGGCAGTCCTCCTCGGTGGGCTCGCACGCGTCCGTGGTGGGCGACTCGACGACGTTGTCGACCAGCGGGTCGATGACGTTGCCGTCGAGGGCCCCGGCACCGAGCACGTACTGCGCCTGGCCGTAGGACTCGTAGTTCTCAGCCGCGTTGGCCGAGAAGGACACCGCGGACGTGATGAGCAAGGTGCTCACTCCGAGCGCGAGGGTGTTCCTGCCGAGCTTGTTCATGTGGAATGACTCCCGTGTCGCTGTTGTTGCGGCGCGAGAAGATCGTTCCCTCGACGTGTGCCGCGTGCCAGTGACGACCGCCACAGGCGACCGCGGGCAACATCTTACGCAGATCTCAGGCAATCGTGGAACATCGGTCCCATCGGCCGGACGTTGAGACGCATCACACAGTCGTGGTCTCGTCGGAGCTGCGCGCGCGGGCCTTCGCACGCACCCGGTCCAGACGCGCTCGGCACCACCGTGCGGCTCGCCGCCAGGACGCGTCGCTGACGAGCATCATGTCGACGGCGATCATGACGAGCGAGAAGTACATGATGCCCATGAACACGCCGATGCCCACGTGCATGCCCGTGACCACCACCAGCCCGAGGGCGCGGGTGCTGCGGTACAGGAGCAGGACCGGGAAGAGCAGCTGGACCGCGATCGCCGTCCAGGTGGCCACGAGCACGATCGGCTCGGCACTCGAGAACGGGTGGATGAGGTCTCGCCACGGCGAGTAGGCCTCGGTCTGCAGCGGGTAGTAGACGGCTCGGCCCTCCAGCCACACGGCGCTCTGCACCTTCCACAGCGCCGACCCGACGTAGACCATCACGACCTGGTGGATGATCAGCACGACCGCCACGTTGTGCAGGGTGGTCGAGAGCCAGGGCGGCAGGATCGGCCGGACCACTCCCCGCCGGCCACGCAGCCAGGCGTCGACCGAGAAGTGCCGACCGGCGTCGGTGAAGCACGCGTAGAGCAGCACCATGCGCAGGATGGCGTCGCCACCGGAGCCGACGAACGGGTTGCTCACGTACAGCGACATCCACAGGAACAGCGTCAGCACGGCGGCACCACGTGTCCAGAGACCGACCATGAGCAGGAGGCCGGCCACCACGGTGAGCAGGTAGAGGAGGTCGAAGGTGAGTCCGTCCGCCTGCTGGAAGATGCCGAAGAGACCCCACCAGGGCTTCGCGTCACGCACCGACGAGGTCCAGGCAGCGCCGTCACCCCACGTGTAGTGACGGTCGGGCCAGTTGACGACCATCTGCGTCCAGACGATGAAGCCCAGCACGATGCGCGTCACCGCGAGACCGCGCGTCGCGTGCGGACGCCCGGTGAGCCAGTCCCAGACCTTGTCGAGCCCCGCCCTCATCGGTGCAGCCCTCATCGGTGCAGCCGTCATCGGTGCCGCTCCCAGAAGTCGCGGACCGACGCCCGCTCGGCCGCGGTCCCTCGGAGGGGCTCACGCCAGCCGTTGATCCTCTGCACCGGCGTGGGCCGCGCCCGTTCCCGGGCCTCGGCGTCCTCCCCGCGGGAGCCCCAGGGTGTGACCCCCTGGCTGCGCGTGGCGTAGCGGACGGCCACCATGCGGCGGTCCGGGTGCTGCGCCTCCAGCGCCTCGGTCGCCAGCCGTGCGGCTGCGCGGTCGTACACGAGGTAGAGGTCGACCTGTCGGTCGTCGAGCTGGTCGTCGGAGACCGCCACCAGCTCGCGGCGCAGCGTCGGCCAGCCCAGGACCTCCACGGGCTCGGCGATGTCGGCGATGGCTCGCTGGTCGGCGTCGAGCGGTCGGTAGCGCGACCCGAGCGGGCCGTAGAGCTTCGTGGTGACGTAGCCCGCGCGGCCACCGACCAGCCGGTGCCGCACGAGGTCGAGCTCGACGTCGGTCCAGTCGAGCCAGTCGGTGACGACCAGCTCCCCGTCCTGCTCGTACGCCCCCTGGAACCGGACGACCCGGTCCGACGAGACCGGGTTCGGTGCGAACAGGCGCCAGTTCTGCGCGAAGTAGGCCCCCAGGTAGGAGGTGGCCGGGCGTGCCGCGTCGGAGTAGGTGTTCGGCGGGAGCGCCGCGAGGGTCACCACGAGCAGGTGTCCGGCTGCTGCGACGGCGACCAGACCGACGACCACGAGGCGCCACCACGGCTGGCGCGGTCGCGCGGTCGGCTCCTCTCGCTGCACCTGCACACGGTACTCGGACCCGTTGTGGATGATGGACTCGTGCGCATCGAGACGGCCTCGCCCCACGACCCGGACGTCGCCCTCCTGCTCGACGAGCACCTCGCCGAGATGCGTGCCACGTCGCCACCGGAGAGCGTGCATGCCCTCCCCCACGAGGCGCTGGCCCGCCCCGACGTGCGACTCCTCGCCGCCCGGGAGGCCGGCCCCGAGCGCGACGCGCTGCTCGGCGTCGGTGCCCTCAAGCACCACGACGCGCACCTGGGCGAGCTGAAGGCCATGCGCACCACGCCGAGGTCACGTGGTCGGGGCGTCGCGACCGCGCTGCTCGCCCGCCTGCTCGACCTGGCGCGGGCGGAGGGCCTGGTGGTCGTCGCCCTCGAGACGGGCAGCCAGGACCACTTCGCCCCCGCACGCCGGCTCTACACCCGGCACGGATTCGTCGTGTGCGGCCCCTTCGCCGACTACCGGACCGACCCGAACAGCGTGTTCATGCGTCGGGCGCTCCCGTGAGCGGCACCTCGGGCTCGCTCTCGAAGCTGCCGTTGTAGCGCTGGAGCGCGTCGGCGACGCCCTCCAGGTCTCGCTCGTCCCAGCCGTCGAACCGGCGCGCCAGCAGCTCCCGGCGCTCGGCATCGACACCGCGGACACGACGTCGGCCCTCCGCACTGACCGAGACGAGCGTCGCGCGCCCGTCGTCCGGGTCGGGCGTGCGGTCGACGAGGCCGAGCTCGATGAGGTGCTGCAGCGTCCGGCTCACCGCGCCCTTGTCGAGCTGGAGGGTCTCGCAGACCGCACTGCCCCGGACCGGCCCGTCCTCGTCGACCTGCACGAGCACCAGGTAGCCGACCGGCTGGAGGTCGGGGTGCACGAGGCGGGCCCGGTCGGCGACCGCGCGCCGGGCGCGCCGCATCAGGGTGGCGACCTCGTGCTCGACCCGCCTCAGGGCGTCCAGGGTCGGATCGAGCGTGACGCTCGAGCTCATCGAACGCTCGTCACCACGTCGACCTGCTCGCCCTCCGCCTCGAGCACGTCCACGTCCTTCTCGATGGTGGTGCGCAGCGGCACCTCCTTGATGAACAGGATGCAGACCAGCGCCGCGACCGCGAAGGGCGTCGCCACCATGAAGATGTGGCCGAACGCCTCCCCGAACGAGGCCTCGTAGAGGGTGCGGAACGGGCCGGGAAGCGCCGAGATGTCGGGGATGTGGCCGGTCGACTGCTGAGCGGCCTGGAGGTCGGCCCGGTCGAGCTGGCCGGATGCCGTCAGCTGCTGGACGCCGTCGCTGACGTTGCGCTTGACGTCGTGGCTGAGGATCGTCCCGAGCACCGCGACGCCGACCGATCCGCCCATCGAGCGGAAGAAGGCGACGACCGAACTGGCGGCCCCCATGTCCTCCAGACGCGTGTTGTTCTGCACGGCCAGGACCAGGTTCTGCATGGTGGCGCCGAGGCCGAGCCCCACGAGGGCCATGTACAGGCCGACGGTCCACAGCGGCGTCGAGCCGTCGATCGTGCCGAGCAGGGCGAAGCCGGCCGTCACGAGGACCATGCCGCCCACGAGCCAGCGCTTCCACACACCGGTGCGGCTGATGATGCGCCCGGAGGTGATGCTCGAGACGAGCAGCCCGCCGACCATGGCGATCGACATCAGCCCGGCCTCGGTCGGGGACATGCCGCGCGAGAACTGGAAGTACTGGCTGAGGTAGACCGTCGCGCCGAACATCGCGATGCCGATCATCACCGAGGCGAGCGTGGCCAAGGAGGTCGTGCGGTCGCGGAAGAGGCGCAGGGGGATGATCGGCTCGGTGGCGAACCGCGCCTCGACGACGAGTGCGGCCGCGATGAGCACGACGCCACCGATCACCAGACCGGCCGACGTGGCCGAGGCCCACGCGAAGCTGGAGCCGGCGAGCGAGACCCACACCAGCAGCAGGCTCACGCCGCCCATGATCAGCGTCGCTCCCGCGTAGTCGATCGAGACCTCTCGACGGACCACGGGCAGGTGAAGGGTGCGCTGGAGCAGCACGAAGGCGGCGAGGGCGAAGGGCAGGCCGACGAAGAAGCAGCCGCGCCAGCCGAGCGGGCTGTCGACGATCAGTCCGCCGATCAGCGGGCCACTGACCGTGGCCAGCGCGAAGACGGCGCCGATGTAGCCGGAGTAGCGGCCACGCTCCCGCGGGGTGACCATCGAGGCGATGACGACCTGCACGAGTGCGGTCAGACCGCCGACGCCGAGCCCCTGCAGCGCGCGCGCACCGATGAGGACGCCCATGCTGGGCGCGAACGCCGCCACGAGCGAGCCGGCCGAGAAGATCACCAGGGCGATCTGCACGAGCATCTTCTTGCTGAACAGGTCGGCCAGCTTGCCCCAGATCGGGGTGGTGGCCGTCATGGCCAGCAAGGTGGCGACGACGACCCAGGTGTAGCCGGTCTGGCTGCCCTCGAGGTCGGTGACGATGCGCGGGAGCGCGTTGGTGACCACGGTGCTCGACAGCATCGCGACGAACATCGCGAGCAGCAGGCCACTGAGGGCCTCGAGCACCTGGCGGTGGGTCATCTGGCCCGCGGCCTCGGCCGCGGGCGCCTGGGTGGTGACGCTGGGTTCGGACACGGAGGCTCACTTCACGAGAGGACGGATTGGTTGACTTCGTCAACTATAGCGAAATGGTTGACCAACGCAACCAATGCTCTACGTGAGGTGGCTCACCGCCGCGCCAGCCACTCCCGGAACTCCGGCCCCTCCCCCGTCGCGCCCGGGCTGCCGCGCAGCGCACCGGAGGCGATCCCCGTCCCGTAGGCACCGGGCAGGGAGACCTGCACGACCCGGCCACGCCGTCCGGTCGCCGCCAACCACTGCCGGGAGAGGTCGGCGACGACCTCGTCGCGTGGCCCGACCAGGTCCGGCGCGCGACCCTGCGGCCCGGACTCCACGAGGTCGACGAGACGCTCGGCCACGGTGTCGGCGGCCACGGGCCGGGCGAGGATCCGCGGGACGAGGGAGATGCCGCCGACGGAGGCGAGGTCCAGGGCCTGCTCGGCGAACTCGTGCACCTGCGCCGCCCGCTGGATCGTCCACGGAACAGGGCCGGTGGACACCATCCGCTCCTGCGCGAGCTTGCCTGCGTAGTAGCCGGCGTCGATGTCGTCGATGCCGACCACCGAGAGCACCACGTGGTGACCCACACCGGCCCGGGCGCCCGCGGTGAGCAGCCGGCGCGTCACCGAAGTCGTGAAGCGCACCGCCGTGCGAGCCGAGAGGGTGACGCCGCTCGTGAGGTCCAGCACGGCATGGGCGCCTGCGAGGGCGTCGTCGAGACCGGCCCTGCTCCGCCGGAGGTCGTGACCACTGCCTCGCGACAGCACCGTCACGTCGTGACCCCGCCGGCGAGCATGCTCGACGACCCTCCGACCGATGACCCCCGTACCGCCTGCGACGACGACCTTCACGGCACCTCCTGCCCTCGGTGGACCGTACGCCCGTGGGGGTGCGCGGTGCCAGCACCCCGACGGACGCCTCGATCGGTCATGATGTCGCCATGCTCATCGTCGGTCTGGTCCTCGTGGGGCTCGCCGCCCTGCTGCACGTCTACATCTTCTGGCTGGAGTCGTTCGCGTGGACGTCGGCCCGCGGGCGGGCGACGTTCGGGACCACGCCCGAGGATGCCCAGGCCACGCGCGAGCTGGCCTACAACCAGGGCTTCTACAACCTGTTCCTGGCTCTCGTGGCGGGCGCCGGCGTGGTCCTCGTGGCGGTCGACGAGACCGTCGTCGGGGCCACGATGGCCTTCGTCGGTGCCGGCTCCATGCTGGCCGCAGCCGCGGTGCTGCTGCTCTCCAGCCCGGACAAGGCCCGCGCTGCGATCACGCAGGGTGCCCTACCGCTGCTCGGCGTCGTCGCCCTGGCCGTCGGCCTGGCCTGACCCCTCGACGGAGTAGACCAGCCGCGCGAACTGGCCCACGGCCGTCGCGCTGCGCAGACGCAGGCGGGACGACTCCACGCGGCGTGGGAGCAGCGGGGCGCCGCTGCCGAGGGTGACCGGGGCGACGGAGACCGCGATCTCGTCGAGCGCGCCGGCCTCGAGGAATTGGGCGGCGAGGTCCCCTCCCCCGACGACCCACACGTCGCGTCCCGCTGCGGCCTCGCGGATCCGCGGCAGCACGTCGGCGACGGGACCACGCACCAGGCGCACGTCGGCGCCGGCCGGCACGGGGAGGTCGCGGGTGGTGAACACGAAGGTGGGGCGGTCGCCGTGGAAGGCCCGCCACCTCTCCGGGTGCTCGAGCACGTCCTCGGTGCGCAGGAGCCACTCGTAGGTGCTGGACCCCTCCACCAGCACCGCCGCGTCGGCCGGCAGGAGCCCCTCCTCGGGCTGCTCGCCGCCGTCGACGGCGAACAGCCAGTCGAGGGAGTGCCGCTCGTCGGCGATCCAGCCGTCGAGGCTCGTGGCCGTGTCGTAGACGATGCGTCCCATGCGGCGAGCGTAGACGCGAGCCCGGACAGACCTGGACGACGCGAGAGGGGCCCGGACCGTGGTGGTCCGGGCCCCTCGCGGGTCGTGCTCCTCGCTCAGCGCTGCACGTCGAAGCGGTCGGCCTCCATGACCTTGACCCAGGCCCCGACGAACTCGTCGACGAACGCGTCGGCACCGTCGTCGCTCGCGTAGACCTCGGCCACGGCGCGCAGCTCGGAGTTCGAGCCGAACACGAGGTCGGCGCGGCTGCCGGTCCAACGCACCTCGCCGGACGCGTCACGACCCTCGTAGATGCCGGCCTCGGGATCGACCGAGGTCCAGGTGACGTCCATGTCGAGAAGGTTCACGAAGAAGTCGTTCGTGAGCGTGCCCGGACGGTCCGTCAGGACGCCCAGCGCGGACCGGTCGTAGGTGGCACCGAGGGCGCGCAGACCGCCGACGAGGGCCGTCATCTGCGGGGCGCTGACGCCGAGCAGGTTCGCCCGGTCGACCAGCAGGTGCTCCGCCGGCAGTCGGTTGCCCTTGCCGAGGTAGTTGCGGAACCCGTCGGCACGCGGCTCGAGCCACTCGAAGGACTCGACGTCGGTGTGCTCGAGCGTGGCGTCGACGCGGCCCGGGGTGAACGGGACCGCGATCTCACGGCCGGCCGCCTTGGCGGCCTGCTCGATGCCGACGCCACCGGCCAGGACGATGAGGTCGGCCAGCGAGACCGACGTGCCGGAGTCGGCCTGGATGCCCTCGAGGACACCCAGCACACGACGCAGCTCGCCGGGGTTGTTGACCTCCCAGCCGACCTGCGGATCGAGGCGCACGCGGGCACCGTTGGCCCCGCCACGCTTGTCGCTGCTGCGGAACGTCGACGCGGACGCCCACGCCGTGCTCACGAGGTCGGTCACGCTGAGGCCGGAGTCGGCGACCCGCTGCTTGAGGTCCGCCACGGCGGCCTCGTCGAGCGGAGCGCCGGTGGCCTCGGGCAGCGGGTCCTGCCAGATGAGCGTCTCGGAGGGGACCTCCGGGCCGAGGTAGCGCTGGATCGGACCCATGTCGCGGTGCGTCAGCTTGAACCAGGCCCGCGCGAAGGCGTCGGCGAACGCCGCCGGGTCGTCCTTGAAGCGGCGCGAGATCTTCTCGTACGCCGGGTCGACGCGCAGCGCCACGTCCGTGACCAGCATCCGCGGCTTGCGGTTCGGACCGCCGTGGGCGTCGGGGATGATCGCCTCGGCGTCCTTGGCCTCGAACTGCCAGGCTCCGGCGGGGCTCTTGGTGAGCTCCCACTCGCAGCCGAAGAGGAGCTCGAAGTAGTCGTTCGACCACTGCACCGGGGTGCGGGTCCAGGTGACCTCGAGGCCGGAGGTGATGGTGTCGTTGCCGTGGCCGGTCCCGAAGGAGTTCTTCCAGCCCAGGCCCTGCTCCTCGAGGCTCGCGCCCTCCGGCTCGGCCCCGACGTACTCGTCGGGGTCGGCGGCACCATGGGTCTTCCCGAGGGTGTGGCCGCCCGCGATGAGCGCGACGGTCTCCTCGTCGTTCATCGCCATGCGGCCGAACGTCTCGCGGATGTCGCGGGCGGCGGCCAGCGGGTCGGGCTCACCGTTGGGGCCCTCGGGGTTGACGTAGATGAGGCCCATCTGGACGGCGGCCAGCGGCTTCTCGAGGTCGCGGTCGCCGGAGTACCGCTCGTCACCGAGCCAGGTGGTCTCCGGGCCCCAGTACACGTCGGCGTCGGGCTCCCACACGTCCTCGCGACCGCCGGCGAAGCCGAAGGTCTCGAAGCCCATCGACTCCAGCGCCACGTTGCCCGTGAGGACCATGAGGTCCGCCCACGAGAGGCTCTTGCCGTACTTCTTCTTGACCGGCCACAGCAGACGGCGGGCCTTGTCGAGGTTGCCGTTGTCGGGCCAGCTGTTCAGCGGGGCGAAGCGCTGCTGGCCCGCACCGGCGCCACCGCGGCCGTCGTGCACCCGGTACGTGCCGGCGCTGTGCCAGGCCATGCGGATCATGAGGCCGCCGTAGTGGCCGAAGTCGGCCGGCCACCAGTCCTGCGACGTGGTGAGGACCTGCTCGATGTCGCGCTTGACCTCGGCGAGGTCGAGGGACTCGAAGGCAGCGGCGTAGTCGAAGTCCTCGCCGTGCGGGTTCGCGACGGCGGGGTTCTTCGCCAGGACCTTGAGGTTGATGCCCTCGGGCCACCAGACCTTGTTCGCGTCCTGGCGGGTGGGGTGGGGCAACGACTCGTGCGCGACGGGGCAGCCGCCTCCCGTTGCGCCCTTGGCGTGGTCCGGCTCGTTCATCTCGCCGACTTCGGCGTCGGGCTTGTCGTGCTCGCTCACGTGGGTTCCTCTCACGGGGTTGGACAGGTCGGGCGGTCCGCGTCGACGACGCGGGAGTCAGGCGGTGCAGGAGGGACAGGTGCCCCAGAAGATGACCTCGGCCTCGTCGATGACGAAGCCGTGGTCGGACGACGGGACGAGGCAGGGTGCCTCGCCCGTGGCGCAGTCGACGTCGGCGATGTCGCCACAGCCGCGGCACACCACGTGGTGGTGGTTGTCCCCCACGCGTCGCTCGTAGCGCGCGGTGTGGCCGTGCGGCTGGATGCGCCGGACGATCCCCACCTGGGTGAGGGCGGCCAGCGTGTCGTAGACCGCCTGGTGCGAGACGTCGGGGACGAGGGTCCGGGCGGCGTCGATGACGGTGGCGGTGTCGGCGTGCGGCGTCCGTTCGAGCGCGTCGAGCACGGCCACCCGGGGGCGCGTGACGCGCAGTCCCGCCTCCCTCAGGAGCTCGGGTGCCTCGATCGACGTCACGCCCCCGACTGTAGCCACTTTCTTGAACGAGTCAAGAAACGACACGCGAACATCCGGTGAGCGGTGCGGTGCTCACCCCTGCGCGCGGTCCCGTTCGATGCGGGCCCGGTGCAGCGCCCGCATCTCGTCCTCCAGCTGCGGCGCGGGGCCGTCGACGACGGCCCCCGGGACGACCTGCTCGATCGGCAGCGGCGCCACCGGCCACGCCCCCTCGCCCCACTCCTCCAGCCAGCCGATCAGCTGGTCGGACCGCACGGCGACGACGAAGCGACCGAGGCCGACCCAGCCGTGCGCGGCCGAGCACATCGGACAGTGCTCGCCCGTCGTGTAGGCCGTGGCGCCGGCCCGCTCCTGCGGCGTCAGGTGCGTCGAGGCCCAGACCGAGAGTGCGAGCTCGGGGTGCCGCGTGTGGTCACCGCCGCCCTCCTCGTTGCGCTCCTCCAGCAGCACGGTGCCGTCGGCGCCGACGAGCAGCGAGCCGAAGGGCATGTGCCCCTGCTCGAGCGCCTCCCGCGCCAGCTCGACGCAGCGGCGCAGGTGGGTGAGGTCCGTGTCGGTCAGTGTCATGGAGCCATCTTGATCCAGGTCCCTCGGGCCCGCGCCACGGGACCGGCCCGACCCTCGTCTCGCCCCGCCTCACCGACGCGGCGATGGGCCGTCAGAGGTAGGTGGGGCACCGAACGACGCAGTCGGAGGTAGGCCTCGCACCTCTCGAAGCGGTCTTGAGGTACGAGACCTACCTCCAACGCCCTTGATACGTGCCTCAGCTACCTCTGACCATCCAGGCCGCGGCCCGGGAGCCCGACCGGCCCCCTACCGGCTGCCCGGTCGAGGCCCTTTCGGGGCACAGGTCCACGAGGAGCCGAGAAAGCGCAGCCGCAGGTCGCCCCCGAATCACCAGTCCCGATTCGAACGGGAGAAGGCCCCCGCCGGAACGACGAAGGCCCCCAGTCCGAGGACTGGGGGCCTTCTCTCGTTCGAGTGGAGCATAGGAGACTCCCTCCCTCGCTGGCGCTCGGTCGTCCCCGAATCCCTCGCCTCGATTCGTAGGACAGAAGGCCCCCGCCTGACGCGAAGAAGGCCCCCATCACGAGTGACGGGGGCCTTCTGTCCTACGAGTGGAGCATAGGAGATTCGAACTCCTGACCTCTTCCATGCCATGGAAGCGCGCTACCAACTGCGCCAATGCCCCTCGCGGGTGGCACCCGACCGGGTCGAGCACCGAGTGAACACTCTAGACCCTGCCGCGGAGCGACTCAAACCGGGGTCACTCGTCGTCGGACATGACCGGCTCGGGCAGCGTGCCGGCGTTCCACTCGGTGAGCCGCCAGCGCGTCCCGTGCGCCGGTGAGATCTGCTCGAGCGCGATCCAGGAGCAGTTCGAGAGCCCGGCGAAGGTCCGCCACGTGGCCTCCGGGAAGCCCAGGAACGTGCAGGCCCCGACCCGCAGGACGGCGCCGTGCGCCACGACCACGAGCGTCTGCTCGTCCTCCAGCGTCTCGAGCGCCTCGCCGAGCGCCTCGGACAGGCGTGCGCCGGCCTCGGCGTGCAGCTCCGCCCCCGGGAACCGCTCCTCGCGGTCCTCCAGCATCGCCTTCATGAGCTCGGGGAAGCGGTCCCACGACTCGCGCCACGTGAGGCCCTCGCGCTCGCCGAAGTTCATCTCGCGCAGCCGCTCGTCGAGCTCGACCGGCACGCCGGACAACCGGGACAGCTCCTCGGCCGTGTCGCGCGCGCGCTCGAGGTCGGAGCTGAGGATCCGCACCGGCTGGAGCGACGCGAGGCGTGCGGCGGCCGCACGAGCCTGCTCGCGCCCGACGTCGTCGAGCGACGTGTCGGTCTGCCCCTGCACCCGGCCCGCGACGTTCCACTCCGTGCGCCCGTGGCGCCAGAGCACGACCCGACGCGTCATGCCGACGCGAGGCTGATGGTCGGGCAGTCGCTCCAGAGACGCTCGAGGGCGTAGAAGGCACGCTCCTCGCTGTGCTGCACGTGCACGACGAGCTCGCTGAAGTCGATGAGCACCCACCGGCCCTCGCGCTCGCCCTCGCGGCGGACGGGCTTGGCGCCGAGCTCGAGCAGCCTCTCCTCGACGGCGTCCTTCACGGCTCGCACCTGCGGCTGGTTGCTCGCGCTGCACAGCAGGAAGACGTCGGTGATGTAGAGCTGCTCGGAGACGTCGAAGGCGAGGATCTCGGTGGCGAGCTTCTCGCC
Source organism: Aeromicrobium sp. 50.2.37 (assembly GCF_024655735.1). Classification (NCBI taxonomy): domain Bacteria; kingdom Bacillati; phylum Actinomycetota; class Actinomycetes; order Propionibacteriales; family Nocardioidaceae; genus Aeromicrobium; species Aeromicrobium sp. 50.2.37. The sequence continues at coordinate 86,219 of NZ_JANLGG010000010.1, read as the reverse complement.
GGCGGCGGCAGCGGCGGCGCGGGCGAGCTCGATCGCCCGGTCGGACGCGGTCATGAGGACTCCTCGGAGTCGGGGTCGGTTCCCCGGACGACGCCCGGGGGCGCCGCAGGGGGTGGGGAGTAGAGACGGTGCTTGCCGATGTACTGCACCACGCCGTCGGGGACGAGGTACCAGACCGGCTCACCCGACGTGACGCGCACACGGCAGTCGGTCGACGAGATGGCCAGGGCCGGGATCTCGACGAGCGTGATGCGTTCGGCGGGAAGCCCCTCCAGCGTCTGCTCGTCCATCTCGTGCCCGGGACGCGTGCAGCCGACGAAGTGCGCCAGCTCGAACAGCTCCTCGTGGTCGCGCCACGTGAGGATCGCTGCCATCGCGTCGGCACCGGTGATGAAGTACAGGTCGGCGTCGGGCATGTCCGCGGCCAGGTCGCGGAGGGTGTCGATCGTGTAGGTGGGGCCGTCGCGGTCGATGTCGACCCGGCTGACCTCGAAGCGAGGGTTCGCCGCCGTGGCGATCACCGTCATGAGGTAGCGGTGCTCGGCCGTCGAGACCTCCCGGTCGGCCTTCTGCCAAGGGCGGCCGGTCGGCACGAACACGACCTCGTCGAGGTCGAACCACGACTGCACCTCGCTCGCCGCCACGAGGTGGCCGTGGTGGATCGGGTCGAACGTGCCACCCATGACCCCGACGCGACGTCGTCGCGTGGGCAGGGGCTCGGCGACCACGGACCCTGACGTGCTCAGGAGTGCTCGCGACCCTTGCCGAAGGCCAGCAGCGCGAACAGCAGGACCAGCAGGATCGCGAGGGCGACACCGCCGATGATGTACGGGTTGATGTGGCCGCCCTCGGCGGACTCTTCGGCTGCGACCAGGAACTCGAGCATGGTCGCAATCTACCAGCGCGCGCAGGGCGGGCCGACGTGGTGGTGCCCGACCCCGTGATGCTCAGCGCACGTGGCCGTCGCCGGTCACCACGTACGTCGTGGTCGTCATCTCCTGCAGGCCCATCGGGCCGCGCGCGTGCAGCTTCTGCGTGGAGATCCCGATCTCGGCCCCGAAGCCGAACTCGCCCCCGTCGGTGAACCGGGTCGACGCGTTGACCATGACGGCGGCCGAGTCGACCCCCAGCGTGAACCGTCGCGCCGCGTCGATCGACCGCGTGACGATCGCCTCGGTGTGTCCCGAGGACCAGGTGCGGATGTGCTCCACCGCGTCGTCGAGGGAGTCGACCACCGCGGCGGCGATGTCGAGCGACAGGTACTCGGTGGCCCAGTCGTGGTCGGAGGCCGCCAAGACCCCCGGGACGGCGGCGAAGGCCGCGTCGCCGTGGACCGTCACGCCCGCCGTCTGCAGGGCCTCGGTGACGCGCGGCAGGAACTCCTCGGCCACGTCGCGGTGGACGAGCAGCGACTCCGCGGCGTTGCACACGCTGGTGCGGTGGGTCTTGGCGTTGAGCACGATGTCGAGCGCCATGTCGAGGTCGGCGTCGGCGTCCACGTAGACGTGCACGTTCCCGGTCCCGGTCTCGATGACCGGCACGGTCGACTGCTCGACGACCGTGCGGATCAGCCCGGCTCCCCCGCGCGGGATCACCAGGTCGACGAGCCCACGCGCCTGCATGAGCTCCGTGGCGCTGGAGCGGTCGTGGGCGGGGACGGCCTGGACCACGTCGGCGGGCAGACCGGCGGCGGCGATCGCGTCGCGCATGACGTCGACGATCGCGGCGTTGGACCGGGCCGCGGACCGCGATCCGCGCAGCAGCGACGCACTGCCGGCCTTGAGGCAGATCGCGGCGGCGTCGGCGGTGACGTTGGGGCGGCCCTCGTAGATCATCGCGATCACCCCCATCGGCACGCGCAGCTGCTCCAGGCGCAGGCCGTTGGGCAGCGTGGACCCTCGAACGACCTCGCCGACGGGGTCGGGAAGGGCGGCGACGTCGCGCACACCCTGCGCGAAGGCCGCCACCCGGTCGGCGTCCAGGAGCAGGCGGTCGATCACGTTCTCGGGGGTGCCGTCGGCGCGAGCGGTCTCGACGTCGGCCGCGTTCTCGGCCACGATCCGCTCGGTGGCGGCCACGAGTGCGTCGGCCATCGCGAGCAGGGCGGCGTCCTTCTGCGCCCGCGACGCGAGCGCCAGCGTCCGGGCTGCGACGCGGCTGCGGCGGGCCAGCTCGTGCACCTGTTCCTTCACGGAGAGAATCGTAGTCCGCGACCGACGACGGTCGGCGCTGCCGTGGGTGGGCCGGTCAGGATCGCAGGGCCCACGGCTCGACGATGCCCACGACCTGCACGGGCGACACGTCGTGCAGGGCCGTGGCCACGCCGCCGACGATCTCCTCGTCGGTCAGCCACCGCGACCGGCCGCCCTCCCGGACGAAGCCGAGCACGACGTGCCGGACGGTGAGGTCGGCGCGCGCCGCGCGTACCGCGTCCGGACGCGGCGGCGGCCCGCTCGACCCCCACACCTGCACGACGAGGGCACCCTCGTCCAGCAGCGGTTCGACCACGGTGGTGACCGCCTCCCGGTGTGGCCCGTGCACCCACAGCACCGCGAGCCCGAACCTGCCGCCGGCGAGCCTCGCCGCGAGGTGGTCGGGGTCGGACCAGTCCGCTGCCACGGCCGCGGCACCCGCAGTGGTGCCGTCGGCGTGCCGCGACACGACGACGGTGTGGCGGCCCTGCGCCACGAGCTGTTCGACGAGGCCCCTCAACATCCCCGTGCCCCCGACGACCAGCGCGTCGGACGCCTTCGTCCGTCCCACGTCTCCAGCCTAGGCGCGTCACCGGACGTTCACCCCCGGGCTCTCGACGCGGCCGGCCGCACCCACCAGACTGGACGCATGATTCGGGGGAATCGCGCCGTCGTCGCGCTCGCGCTCGTCCTTGCCGGTACGGTCCTGGCCGTGCCCTCCGCCGCGTCGTCCGCGCCCGACCCAGGGGCGGCCCACGGGCACGGCAGACTCCACGAGCCGTCGGTGCGGTTCGCGACGTTCAACGCCTCGCTCAACCGGCCGGCCGAGGGTGACCTGAGGCGCGACCTGTCGACCGACACGAATGCCCAGGCTCGCGCGGTCGCCGAGACCATCCAGCGGGCCCGTCCCGACGTGCTCGTGCTGCAGGAGGTCGACCACGACCCGGAGGCGCTGCGTCTGTTCGAGCGGAACTACCTGGCGCGAGGCTGGAACGGGGCGGAGCCGATCCGGTACCGGTACACGTTCACGGCGCCGGTCAACACGGGCGTCCCCACCGGTCTCGACCTGGACGGCGACGGGGCCGCGGACGGTCCCGACGACGCGTACGGCTTCGGCGCGTTCCCCGGCCAGCACGGCATGGCGGTGCTGAGTCGCTACCCGATCGACGAGAAGCGGATCCGCACGTTCCAGAAGCAGCTGTGGAAGGACGTGCCGGGCGACCGCATGCCGGTCGACTACTATTCCCCCGAGGCCGTCGACGTGCTGCGCCTGTCGAGCAAGTCGCACTGGGACGTGCCCGTGAAGGTCGGCCGACGGTCGGTCCACCTGCTCGTCAGCCACCCGACACCGCCGGTCTTCGACGGTCCCGAGGACCGCAACGGCCGCCGCAACGCCGACGAGATCCGCTTCTGGGCGGACTACGTCGGCGCCCCTCGCCAGGCGCGCTGGATCACGGACGACCGCGGCCGGCGCGGGGGCCTCTCCCCCGCCGCCTCGTTCGTCGTCGCCGGCGACCTGAACTCCGACCCCGTCGACGGCGACTCCCTCCCCGGTGCTGCGAACCAGCTGCTCGACCTGCCGCGCGTGAACACGTCGGTGACCCCGTCCAGCGAGGGCGCCGTGGAGGCCGCCCGGCTCCAGGGTGGGGCGAACGACGCACACCGCGGCGACCCACGGTTCGACACCGCCGACTTCGCGGAGCCGCCGGGCAACATCCGAGCCGACTACGTGCTGCCGAGCCGGGACCTGCGCATCCGCGACGCCCACGTCTTCTGGCCCACGCAGGCCGACCCCCTGTCACGGCTCACCGGCACCTTCCCGTTCCCCGCCTCGGACCACCGGCTCGTCTGGGTCGACGTCGACCGCCCCTGACGCCCGACGGACGCAGGATTCTGCATTTCCGCGCGGCGGACCGAACGATGCTGCGTCGACGACCGGATCCCGTCACGATCGCAGCATCGATCCACGCTTCGCTCACGAAGGCAGCATCGTGCGTGCCCAGCGGGTCGGGTCAGAGGACGACGAGGTCGTCGCGGTGCACGACCTCACGCTCGTAGTCGGCGCCCAGCTCGGCGGCCAGCGCGTGCGTGGACCGGCCGATGAGGCTGGGCAGCTCGGCGCTGTCGTAGTTGACGAGTCCGCGGGCCACCGCCTGGCCGTCGGGCCCCACGACGTCGACCGGCTCCCCGGCACCGAACTCGCCACTGACCCCGACGATTCCCGCCGGCAGCAGCGAGGCCTTGCGCGAGGTCAGGGCGGCGACCGCTCCGGCGTCGACGTGCAGCTGGCCCTTGGTCTCGCTCGCGTGCGCGAGCCACAGCAGCCGGGTGGGCCGGCGTCGGCCCGTGGGGTGGAAGCGCGTGCCCACCGCCTCTCCCGCGACGGCCGCGACCGCCCGGTCGGCCCGGGCCAGCACCACCGGGATGCCCGCACCGGTGGCGATCCGCGCGGCCTCGATCTTGGTGACCATGCCGCCGGTACCGACCTTCGACCCCACCCGTGCGACGTCGACCTCGAGGAGGTCCTCCGGTCCGTGGACGTCGGGGATCGGCCGTGACGTGGGCAGCGACGGGTGGCCGGTGAAGAGACCGTCGACGTCGGAGAGCAGCACCAGCAGGTCGGCGTGCACGAGGTGCGCCACCAAGGCGGCGAGGCGGTCGTTGTCGCCGAAGCGGATCTCGCTCGTGGCCACCGTGTCGTTCTCGTTGACGACCGGCAGCACACCCAGCTCGTGCAGCTTGGCGAACGTCTGGTGAGCGTTGCGGTAGTGGCTGCGGCGGGTCACGTCGTCGACCGTCAGCAGGACCTGGCCCACGGTGATGCCGTGGGTCGCGAACCGCTCGGAGTAGTGCGCCACGAGGGCACCCTGGCCGACGCTGGCCGCGGCCTGCTGCGTCGGCAGGTCCCGGGGACGGGTCGTGAGCCCGAGCGGCCCCAGTCCGGCCGCGATGGCACCGGAGCTGACCAGCACCACCTCGTCACCCGCTCGCCGGGCTGCGGCTAGGGCCTCCACCACGACGTCGACCTTGGCCGGGTCGAGGTGGCCGGTCGACGACGTCAGCGACGACGAGCCGACCTTGACGACGACCCGCCGGGTCATGCCCCCGTGCCCTCGGGGTCCACGTCCTCGTCCTCGGAGGTCCAGTCGGGCTCCTCGCCGCGCTCGCGCAGGTCGCGGAGCTCGGCCTCCTGCGCCCGCTTGGCGGCCAGCGCCTCGCGACGCTCGACGTTCGTCCGCCGGTCGTCGCGGTCCAGGCGCTGGTCCTCACCGCGACGACCCAGCATCTCGGCACCGGCCTCGATCGTGGGGTCGAAGTCGAAGACGACCGCGTCCTCCCAGCCGAGGTCGGCCGTGCCGCCGATGACGACGTCGTCGCCGGGCTCGGCACCGAGCTTCGCGAGGCTGGCCTCCACACCGAGGCGAGCGAGGCGGTCGGCGAGGTAGCCCACCGCCTCGTCGTTGCTGAAGTCGGTCTGGCCCACCCAGCGGGTGAGCTTGGCGCCACGCACGATCCACTGCTGCTGGCCCTCGGGGCCGCGGCGCTGGTCGACGGTGAACTCCTGGCCCACGCCGGCCTCGGCCTGGGGGCGCAGCACGATGCGGGTGATCTCCCGCGAGGGCGCGTCGGCGCGACGTCGCGCGACGATCTCGGCCATGGCGAACGACAGCTCGCGCAGGCCGGCGTGGCTGGCGGCGGAGACGTCGAACACGTCGTAGCCGCGCTCCTCGAGGTCGGCGCGCACGAACTCGGCGATCTGGGCGGCATCGGGGACGTCGGTCTTGTTGAGCGCCACCAGCCGCGGGCGCTCGAGCAGGTCCTTGCCGGTGGCACCCTCGGCGAGGCCGTCGGCGTAGGCACGCAGCTCGGCCTCGATGACGTCGAGGTCGCTCAACGGGTCGCGGCCGGGCTCCACCGTCGCGCAGTCGATGACGTGCACGAGGGCTGCGCACCGCTCGACGTGGCGCAGGAAGTCGTGACCGAGGCCGCGTCCCTCGCTGGCGCCCTCGATGAGTCCCGGCACGTCGGCCACGGTGAAGGTGGTCGACCCTGCCGTCACCACGCCGAGGTTCGGCACGAGGGTCGTGAACGGGTAGTCCGCGATCTTGGGCCGGGCACGCGACAGCGCGGCGATGAGGCTCGACTTGCCCGCGCTCGGGAAGCCGACCAGGCCGATGTCGGCCACGACCTTGAGCTCCAGGATGATCGTGCGCTCCTGGCCGGGCTCACCCTTGAGGGCGAAGCCCGGTGCCTTGCGCTTGGCCGACGCCAGGGCGGCGTTGCCGAGACCACCTCGGCCGCCCGCGGCGATGACGAGCTCGGTGCCGGGGCCCACGAGGTCGGCGAGCACCTCGCCGGTGCCGTGCTCACCGCCGGAGCGCACCACCGTCCCGTCGGGGACCTTGAGCACGAGGTCGCCACCATGACCGCCGCTGCGGTTGCCGCCCTCCCCCGGCGCTCCGTTGCCGGCCTTGCGCTTCGGCTCGTGGTGGTAGTCCACGAGCGTGGTCACGTCGGCCGAGACCCGCAGGATGACGTCGCCACCGTGGCCGCCGTTGCCGCCGTCGGGCCCGCCGAGCGGCTTGAACTTCTCGCGGTGCACCGACGCGATGCCGTGCCCGCCGTTGCCGCCGACGACGTGCAGCGTCACGCGGTCGACGAAGGTGGGGACGGCCATCGGATGCTCCTGGGAACGGGGGTGGAGGGGAGGTGCAGGGACGTCGAAGGGGTGGCCCGCATGCGCGGACCACCCCTTCGACGGATGTTCTGCCGGTTACTCGCCCGGGAGGATGTTCACGACCTTGCGGCCGCGACGCGTCCCGAACTCGACCGAGCCGGCCGACAGCGCGAAGAGCGTGTCGTCGCCGCCACGGCCGACGTTGGTGCCGGGGTGGAAGTGGGTGCCGCGCTGGCGGACGATGATCTCGCCCGCGTTGACCAGCTGGCCGCCGAAGCGCTTGACGCCGAGGCGCTGGCTGTTGGAGTCGCGGCCGTTCTTGGTGGAGGCTGCGCCCTTCTTGTGTGCCATGAGTTCAGTCCTCTACTTCGCGATGCCGGTGATCTTGACCTGGGTGTACTTCTGACGGTGCCCCTGGCGCTTCTTGTAACCGGTCTTGTTCTTGTACTTCTGGATGGTGATCTTCGGGCCCTTGGTACCGCCGATCGCCTCGGCGGTCACGGAGACCTGGGAGAGCGAGTCGGCGTCGGCCGTGACGGTGTCACCGTCGACGTACAGGACGGCCGGCAGCGAGACCGCCTCGCCCTGGGCCAGGCCGAGCTGGTCGATCTCGATGACGTCGCCGACGGCGACCTTCTGCTGCGTGCCGCCACTGCGCACGATTGCGTAGACCACGGGATTCCTCACTCGGTTCTTGCTGGAAGCTGTGCTTGCCAAGGCTTGGGGCTGTGCAGGGCCGGGCGAACGCAGCGGGCTGGTTCGGCGACCGGTGCCGGGCTCTCGCCCGGGCATGCGGATCGGCGCGCAGGGCGCGCCGACACATCATTCTACGGACCGTCACCCGGCTCGGTCAAAACGGGGGCGTCCTCGCTGGTGGAGGCCTGGTCGCCGTCCGCCTCCGAGACCTCGGGAGCGGACGCCTGCTCGGCCTCGGGCAGGGGGTCCTGCACGGGCTCGGCAGCGGCCTCGGCCTCCGGTGCGACGGCGTCGTCGACAGGCTGCTCGGCCGTCTCCGGTGCCGAGCTCTCGGGCTCGAGCGCCGCGTCGACGGCCGGTGCAGGCGTCTCCTGCTCCGACGGCTGGGAAGGCTCGGCCGGCTGCTCGGCAGGCGCCGGGGCGCCGTCCTCGGCCGTCGGCACGTCCTTGGGGGGTCCGGACCGTCGGGAGGACCGGCTCGAGGACGACGAGGTCGTCGTCGACGTCGTCGACTCCAAGGAGTCGGCCTCGTCCGTCGTCGACTTCTGCTGTCCGCGACGCGAGCCGCCGTTGCCGCCGCCGTTGCCGCCGCCGCCGTTGTTGTTGCCGCCGCCGCCGCCGTTCGACCCACTGTTGTCGTTGCCGCCGTTGCCGCCGTTGCCGCCGCGACCGCGACGCTGACGTCCACCGCCGCGCGGCTCGTCCTTCTTCGGCTCGACCGGCTCGGCCGTGATGACCACACCGCGTCCGTTGCAGTGGTCGCAGTCGGTGCTGAAGGACTCGAGCAGGCCGGTGCCGATCCGCTTGCGGGTCATCTGCACGAGCCCGAGCGACGTCACCTCGGCCACCTGGTGGCGGGTGCGGTCGCGGCCCAGGCACTCGACCAGGCGACGCAGCACCAGGTCACGGTTGCTCTCGAGCACCATGTCGATGAAGTCGATGACGATGATGCCGCCGATGTCGCGCAGCCGGAGCTGGCGGACGATCTCCTCGGCGGCCTCGAGGTTGTTCTTGGTGACCGTCTCCTCGAGGTTGCCCCCGGAGCCGGTGAACTTGCCGGTGTTGACGTCGACCACGGTCATGGCCTCGGTGCGGTCGATCACGAGCGAGCCACCCGAGGGCAGCCAGACCTTGCGCTCGAGCGCCTTGTGGATCTGCTCGTCGATGCGCAGCACGTCGAAGGAGTCGCGCCCGTCGTGCTCGGCGGGCGACCACTCCTGCAGTCGCTCGGCGAGGTCGGGGGCGACGTGGCGCAGGTAGCCGGAGATGTTGTCCCAGGCGTCGGAGCCCTCGACGACCAGCGAGGCGAAGTCCTCGTTGAACAGGTCGCGCACGACCTTGATCACGAGGTCGGGCTCGGCGTACAGGAGCTGGGGACCCTTGGCCGTCGGGGTGCCGTCCTCGCCGATCCCGGCCTTGGCCTTGATGTCGTCCCAGCGCGCCGTGAGCGCGGTGACGTCGCGGGTCAGCTGGTCCTCGCTTGCGCCCTCGGCAGCCGTGCGGACGATGACGCCGGCGTCCTCGGGGAGCACCTCCTTGAGGAGGGCCTTGAGCCGGGCGCGCTCGGTGTCGGGCAGCTTGCGGGAGATGCCGTTGGACTGGCCGCCCGGGACGTAGACCAGGAAGCGGCCCGGCAGGCTGATCTGGCTCGTGAGCCGCGCGCCCTTCTGGCCGATCGGGTCCTTGGAGACCTGCACGAGGATCTGCTGGCCGGGGGTCAGCGCCTCCTCGATCTTGCGGGCCTTGCCGTTCTGCACGCCGCTCCAGTCGACCTCGCCGGCGTAGATGACGGCGTTGCGACCGGCACCGATGTCGACGAAGGCCGCCTCCATGCTGGGCAGGACGTTCTGGACCTTGCCGAGGTACACGTTGCCGATGAGCGACGTCTGCGACTCGCGGGCCACGTAGTGCTCGACGAGCACGGAGTCCTCGAGCACGGCGATCTGGGTGTAGGCGTCGCTCTCGGCGCCGGAGCCCTTCGACACGTGCTGGCGGACGACCATCTGACGGTCGACGGCCTCGCGTCGGGCCAGGAACTCGGCCTCGGACACGATCGGCGCGCGGCGCCGTCCGGCCTCACGGCCCTCGCGGCGGCGCTGCTTCTTGGCCTCGAGGCGCGTGGAGCCGGTCACGCCGGTGATCTCGTCCTCGGGGTTGCGACCCTCGCGGACCCGCACGACGGTGTTCTCCGGATCGTCGGGCGAGGCGGACGCGCGCTCGCCCGAGCGGGCGCGACGCCGGCGACGGCGGGTGTTGGTGCTCTGACCCTCGCCGTCTCCCCCGTCACCGGAGTCGTCCTGGTTCGACGAGCCGCCGGCTCCGTCGTCCTGGCCCTTGGCCTCGCCGGCCTCGGCGCCGTCGGAGGAGTCCGAGCCGTCGCGGCTGTCGTCACCCTTGTTGTTGCGGCGGCGGCCGCCGCGGCTGCGGCGGCGGCGCTTGGGGCCGCCTCCGGCTCCGTCGCCGGAGTCGTCGCCCTGCTCGTCCGAGCCGGCGGCATCGCCGGAACGGTCGTCGGAGGACCGGTCGTCGCGGGCGGGCGCCGCCACCGGCTCAGGAGCCTGGAACGCCACGGCGGCGGTGGCGCCGTCGTCGGAGGCGGGCTTGCGACCGCCACGGCTGCGGGCCGGTCGGCCACCGCCGCTCGCGCGCTCGGAGTCGCCGCTCGAGGCCGGGGCGTCCTGTCCGGCCCCGTCCTCGACGGCCTCGTCGTTCGTCGCCGTCGACTTCTTCGCCGCGGTCTTCTTGGCGGTCGAGCTCGCGGAGGTGCTCTTCTTGGTGGTCTTCTTGGCCGCCGCCTTCTTCGCCGGGGCCTCGGCGGACCCGGAGTCGCCGTCGGACCCGCCCGAGGAGGCCGCCTTCTTGGCGGTCCGTCGGGCCGGGGCCTCCTGCGTCGAGCCGGCATCGGACGCGCCGGAGTCCTTCGTGGCGGGGTCCTTGCCGGACGCGGCACGCGACGGCGCCTTCTTCGCCGGGGCCTCGGGCGGGGCGAAGATGTCGGTGCTCACGGCCGCGGGTGGTCCCGCGGGCCGGGCTGCGGCCCGTCGTCTCGTGCGCGAGGTGGTGCTGGTCTCGGCGGTGGATGTGTTCTTGTCGTCGTCGAGCATGTGCTCTCCTCAGGCCCCGTGAGCGCCGGAGCACGGCCGGGGTTCTGCGTCTGCGGCTCCTCGCCCGGGGGCTCGGTCACCGAAAGTCTTCTGGCGGTGCCGGGGCGCTGGGGCGTCCCGGGTGGTCGACGTCCGGCCTGTCACACGGCTCCCCGTCCGCCCCGCCGCGGTCAGCACCTGTCAGGATGCGTCGCGGTCGAGGGCGAGTGGATCGCCGACCGTCCCGTCCTCCACGTCCAGAGGACCCTGGGCCGAGCGGGTCGCCAGGGGCGTCTGCTCGAGCTCGAGGCCCCCGCGGTTGCGAAGTCCGGTGAGTACGTCGTCCGGTCGGACCGACGGGTTCTGGTGTCGGACGACCACCGTCAGTATCGCATACGCCACACCCGAGGTGTCGGACGAACCAACGGAGAGTGACTGGACGGCGGCGCGGGCGTCGAAGGTCCGCAGACCTCGTTTGGTCATCCGCTCGACGTCGACCTGCTCGGCCGCGAGGAACGCGTCGGCTGCCTCCTGCACCCGTTCCGGCGCGGTCCCGCGCAGCTCAATTACCCACTCGCTCGCCTCGAGCCGGTCCGCGAGCGAGCCCCCGCCCTCGCGCGCGGGAACGACCTCCAGCACGTCGATGCCGGGCGGCAGCGCGTCGTCCAGCGCCACGCGGACGGACTCGGGATCACGCGGCTGCGTGAGCCCGATCTCGAGGAACTCGGCCTCGCTCGCCGCGCCGGTGGGAGCCGCTCCGGCGTAGGAGATCTTCGGGTGGGGCGTGTAGCCCGACGAGAACGCGATGGGCACCTGGGCGCGGCGGACCGCGCGCTCGAAGGCACGGCCGAAGTCACGGTGGCTGGTGAACCGCAGCCGGCCACGCTTGGCGTAGCGGATGCGCAGCCTCTGGACGATGGGCAGCTGCGGGTTGGGCGCCTCCGGGTTGGGGGTGCCACGCAGGGTCGTGCTGCCGTCGGACATGGGTCCGACCCTACCGAGGTCGGCGATCGCGGGCTCTCGCCGAGGGCCGCGTGCGGACGCCTTCGGACGGTGGCGTTGGATGTCTCGGTGAGCTCCTCGTCGTCGGTCCGTCGCGGTGGTCCCGCCTGGCTCGTGGGGGCCGCAATCGTGCTCCTCGCGCTCAACCTGCGCGTGGCGATCGGCAGCGTCGGGGTGGTCATCGACCCCCTGCGCGACGACCTCGGCATGAGCGCGACGGTCGCGGGCGTCCTGACCACGCTCCCCGTGCTGTGCTTCGCCGTCTTCGGCACGACGGCAGCACGCGTGGTCCGCCTGCTCGGTCTCGACCGCACCGCCGCCGCCCTGCTCGCCGTGCTGGCCCTCGGGCTCCTCGCCCGGTCGGTCGTCGACTCCACCGCGCTCTTCCTCGTGCTGTCGGTCGTGGCGCTCGCCGCGTGCGCGGTGGGCAACGTGGTGCTGCCGGCCCTCGCGAAGGAGCACTTCCCCGATCGGCTCCCCCTCGTCGGCTCGCTCTACGGTGCCGCGCTCATGGCCGGCGGCGCCGTGAGCTCGGTGGTCACGGTGCCGGTCGCCGACGCGCTCGGTGGCTGGCGGCCCGGCATCGCGGTGTGGGCCGTGCTGAGCGTGGCCGCCCTGCTGCCGTGGCTGCCGATCGCGGCCCGTGCCGGGCGGGCGGGACGCGACGTCCGACCGGTCGGACCGTCGCTGGCCCGGCTCGCCCACAGTCGACTCGCCTGGGCCTGCGCCCTCTGCTTCGGCGCGCAGTCGGCCCAGGCCTACGCCCAGTTCGGCTGGTTCCCGACGATCCTGGCCGACGCCGGGCTCGCGCAGGGCACGGCCGGGGCGATGCAGGGGCTGCTCGGTGCCGTCGGCATCCCGATGACCCTCCTGCTGCCGCCGCTGGTGGCCCGCCTCGGCGGCCGCGGGATCCTCCCGTGGGTCTTCGCCGCCCTGACCGCGAGCGGCTGGGCCGGGGTCCTGTGGGCCCCGACCGCGGCTCCGTGGCTGTGGGCGATCCTGCTCGGGCTCGGCGGGTGCGCGTTCACCTGGGTGCTGATCATGTTCGGCCGCCGCGCCTCGACGACGGAAGGCACGGCCTCGCTGTCGGCGTTCGCGCAGTCCGTCGGCTACCTCGTCGCCGGGCTCGGACCGTTCGGCACGGGCCTGCTGCACGATCTGACCGGCTCGTGGACCGCGCCGGTCACGGTGCTCATGCTCGGCGCCGTGCTCATCGGCGTCTTCGGCACCCTCGTCGACCGCGGTGGGACGATCGAGCACGAGCTCGAGCGCCCTGCCGCCTGAGGTCGCTCAGACCACCGAGAGCGGCAGCAGCTTCTGGCCCGTCGGGCCGATCTGGATGTCGGTGCCCATCTGCGGGCAGACGCCGCAGTCGTAGCAGGGGGTCCAGCGGCAGTCCTCGATCTCGAGGGCGTCGGGGTCGAGCGCGTCCTGCCAGTCCTCCCAGAGCCACTCCTTGTCGAGCCCGGCGTCGAGGTGGTCCCACGGGAGCACCTCGTCGTGGTCGCGCTCGCGGGTGGTGTACCAGTCGAGGTCGACCGGCTCGTCGGCCAGGACCTCGGCGGTCGCAGCCTCCCAGCGCTCGAAGAAGAAGTGCTCGCTCCAGCCGTCGAACCGACCGCCGTCACGCCACACCGCCTCCACGATCCGCCCGACCCGTCGGTCACCGCGCGACAGCAGTCCCTCGACGATCCCGGGTCGTCCGTCGTGGTACCGGAAGCCGATGGCCCGACCGAAGCGCTTGTCCGACTGCACGGACTCACGGAGCTTCCGCAGACGCTCGTCGGTGGTCTCGTGGTCGAGCTGCGCGGCCCACTGGAACGGCGTCTGCGGCTTGGGCACGAAGCCGCCGATGCTCACGGTGCAGCGGATGTCTCGGCGACCCGACGCCTCGCGTCCGGCCTCGATGACCCGCTTGGCGAGCTCGCCGATCTGCAGCACGTCCTCGTCGGTCTCGGTGGGCAGCCCGCACATGAAGTACAGCTTCACCTGTCGCCAACCGTGCGAGTACGCCGCCGTGACCGTGCGGATGAGGTCGTCCTCGGTCACCGCCTTGTTGATGACCTTGCGCAGACGCTCGCTGCCGCCCTCGGGCGCGAACGTGAGCCCCGAGCGTCGGCCGTTGCGGCTGAACTCGTTGGCCAGCGTGATGTTGAAGGCGTCGACGCGGGTCGACGGCAGCGACAGCGACGTGTTGGTGCCCTCGTAGCGGTCGCCGAGCTGCTTGGCGAGGTCGCCGATCTCGGTGTGGTCGGCGCTGGACAGGCTGAGGAGCCCGACCTCCTGGTAGCCCGACTCCTTCAGACCGGTGTCGATCATGTCGCCGATGGTCTGCAGCGAGCGCTCGCGCACGGGGCGCGTGATCATGCCCGCCTGGCAGAACCGGCAGCCGCGCGTGCAGCCACGGAAGATCTCGACGGAGTACCGCTCGTGCACCGTCTCGGCCAGCGGCACCAGCGGCTTGCGCGGGTACGGCCACTGGTCGAGGTCCATGACCGTGTGCTTGGCGACGCGCCACGGGACGCCCTCGCGGTTGGGTCGGACCGACGCGATGCGGCCGTCGTCGTGGTAGTCGACGTCGTAGAACTTCGGCACGTACACGCCGCCCGAGGCCGCGAGCCGCAGCAGCAGCTCGTCGCGGCCGCCGGGACGTCCCTCGTCCTTCCACTCCCGCACGACCTCGCTGATGGCGAGCGCGATCTCCTCGCCGTCGCCGAGGACGGCGGCGTCGAGGAAGTCGGCGACCGGCTCGGGGTTGAAGGCGCTGTGGCCGCCCGCGAGCACGATCGGGTCGTCGTCGGTGCGGTCGACGGCGTGCAACGGGATGGAGGCCAGGTCGAGCGCCGTGAGCATGTTGGTGTAGCCGAGCTCCGTGGCGAAGGAGATGCCGAGGACGTCGAAGGCTCGGACGGGGCGGTGCGCGTCGACCGTGAACTGCGGGATGCGGTGCTCGCGCATGACCGCCTCCATGTCGGCCTGCACGGCGTACGTGCGCTCGGCCAGCAGCCAGTCACGCTCGTTCAGCACCTCGTAGAGGATCTGGACGCCCTGGTTCGGCAGCCCGACCTCGTAGGCGTCGGGGTACATGAGCGCCCAACGCACGCTGACGTCGTCCCACTCCTTGACGGTGGCATTGAGCTCGCCGCCGACGTACTGGATGGGCTTGCCCACCGTCGGCAGGAGCGGCTCGAGACGGGGGAAGACGGACTCGACGGACATGGCCCCAGGCTACGCGGCCGTGTCGACCCGGACGGGCGCCGACCTGAGAGAAGCGCTGCGAGGTCTCAGCATCGTTGCCTACACTCGGTGGTTCTTCCACCGGGCCCTTCCCCGCCCCCTCGTCCCCCACCAGGCAGGAGCGCGCGTGCGTCACGACGACATCGTCGACCGGTCGGGCGGTCGGCACCGGATGGCACGCCACCGCGCACCGTCGGCATTCGAACGACGCCGCGACCGCACCCTCGACGTGCTGGCCGACGTCGTCGACGCGCTGCCGAGCGGTCGGATGCTCTCGACCTTCGCCGTCGGCGGGGTCGTCGTGGCCGCCGGTCTGACGGCCGGCGCCCAGGCCGTGGGAGCCGGGGACAGCGCCGCCGCCGCGACCGGGCTGCGCCCCGTGTCGGCCATCGCGACGCCGCTCGTGCAGGCCCAGCGCGTGTCCGACGCCGTGATCGTCGACCAGGGCGCCCAGCGCAAGGTCGAGGAGGTCCAGGCCAAGGCCGACGGACAGCAGCGTGCCACCGAGCAGGCGAAGAAGGAGGCCGCCGAGCGCAAGGCGGCCGCCGAGAAGGCGAAGCGGGAGCAGGAGCGGCAGGCGGCGCTGGAGGCCGCCGACCCCAAGGTCGTCGCGCGCGCCATGCTCGCCGACTACGGCTGGGACGAGGGCCAGTTCTCGTGCCTCGACAACATCTGGAGCCAGGAGAGCGGCTGGCGCGTCAACGCCGAGAACCCGTCGTCGGGCGCCTACGGCATCCCGCAGTCGCTGCCCGGGTCGAAGATGGCCAGCGCCGGGAGCGACTGGCGCACCAACCCGGCGACCCAGATCGAGTGGGGCCTCGGATACATCGAGGGCCGCTACGGCTCGCCGTGCGCGGCGTGGGACTTCAAGAAGGGCGCCGGCTGGTACTGAGCGCGACTCCGTACGCTTGCCTGCCATGGGTCTGTTCAATCGACGCAAGCCGCCGATCTCGGTCTCCTACGTGCCGAAGTCGTCCGATCCGGATGCGCCCGACCAGGTGGTGACGCTCAGCAACGGCTCCGAGGTGGGCCTGCGCCCCATCCTGCGGTTCGTGCCCCGCGACCAGTACGGTCGCGAGCTGCCGAACGTCGAGGTCGGCACCGTGCTGGGCATCGACCGGGGCGCCGTCGTGGCGCCGCCCGGTGCCGCCGCCACCGACGTGCTGCACTTCCACGGCCAGGGCGCCCGCAACGTGCGCGGCGTCGAGGTGCACGTCGAGGGCATGGAGCAGGTGGACCTCGACGGCGTCGTGGCCCCGGTCGAAGCACTCATGGTCGACCTCGAGGAGCACGCCACGCTCGACCCGCAGGACTTCTGGGGCATCGGCCTGGTCAATCGCAACGAGGTGCCGATCAGCGTCGGCGTGACGCTCGTGGAGTACGAGGAGCGGGTGGGCGACGCCCCCCGCCAGGCCGTGGACGCCGTGACCCTCGACGGCACCGTCGACCTCGCCTCGCAGTCCCACGAGGTCGTCTGGCTCCCCGAGGAGGTCCGTGGCCGCTTCCACGGCGTCCTCGCCCACGTCGTCGTCCCCTGGACCGGCCCCGCCGAACCCCCTCCCCTCGACCCCGCCTGACTCCTCTGGAGGACGCAAGATTCTGCCTTCGTGAGCGAGAGTCCGAACGATGCTGCGTTGACGACGGGATCCGGGCGCGAACGCAGCATCGATCCAGACGCCGGTTACGAACGCAGAATCTTGCGTCGCCCCGTCCACAGGGCTCTCGTGCCCGCGTGTCTTCGTCCACAGCCTTCGGCCGCGCCCTTCGTCGGGGGCCGGAGGGCCGACACGGTGGAGGCATGGAGTCCGTCATGTCCGTCCGCCACGCCGTCGAGCTGTTCGGGTCCTGGCCTGTGCGTCAGCGCCTGCGCGCCGGTGTCTGGCAGCGCCCGTGCCGGGGCGTCGTCGTCACGCACAACGGTGTCCTGACCGTGCACGAACGAGACCTGGTCGCGCTCGCCTCCTCTCCCCCGCGGGCAGCCCTCGCCGGCTCATCCGCGCTCCGACAGGACGGCTTCGACGCGCGCGACCCCCGCCCCGTCGTCGTCCTGCCGGCGGGAGCACGGGCACCGTCGTGGGACCGCGCCACCGCACACTGGTCGCACGAGCTGACCGATGTCGACGTGCATCCGACGCACCGGCCGAGACGGACCAGGCCGGCGCGGTCGATCCTCGACACCGCCTCCTGGAGCAGCAACGAACGCTACGCACGCTGGATCGTGATCAGCGCCCTGCAGGCCGGTCTCGTCACCACCCGGCACCTGCGTGAGGCCCTGACCCGCCGCGGTCGGTGTCGGCATCGCAGCGTGATCGTCTCGTCGATCCTCGACGCGGCCGGTGGGATCCAGTCGGTCCCCGAGCGAGACTTCGCGGCCATCTGGCGAGCCACGGGGCTTCCCGTCGCCACACGGCAGGAGGCGGTGCGTGGTCCGACTGGTCGCTTCTACCTCGACGTGTGGAGCGAGCGCCTCGGGTTCGGCGTCGAGGTGCACGGGATCCCGCACCTCGCCATCGAGCAGTGGGACGAGGACCTCGTCCGAGCCAACGAGATCGTGATCACCGGCCGGCACGGGCTGACCTTCTCGTCGTACTCGATCCGCCACCACCCCCACACCGTGATGGACCAGCTCGACCGGATGGCTCGAGCCCACGGATGGGAAGGCGCCCTGGCCCCCGAGCTCCTTCCCCGGTCCCCATCTTGGGACCCAGAGCAACGCAAGATTCTGCGTTCGGGTGCGAGGAACTCAACCATGCTGCGTTCGTGACCGGATCCGGACACGAACGCAGAAGCGTTCGATCTGCCGCTCACGAGCACAGAATCTTGCGTCCGCCGGAGGCGTCAGGCGAGGGAGGGGAACCAGAGGGCGATCTCGCGGGCCGCGGACTCCTCGGAGTCGGAGGCGTGGACGAGGTTCTCACGGTTGGACAGGGAGAGGTCACCGCGGACGGTGCCGGGGGCTGCGGCCCGGCCGTCGGTGGCGCCGTTCAGGGCGCGGACGACCGCGATCGCCTCGTCGCCCTCGAGCACGAGTGCCACGAGCGGGCCCGACGTCGCGAAGTCGCGCAGCGGCGGGTACCAGGGCTGCTCGACGTGCTCGGCGTAGTGCGCGTCGGCCTGGGCGGCGTCGATGGCGCGGTGCTCCATGGCCACGATCGAGAGGCCCTTGGCCTCGTAGCGGCCGAGGACCTCTCCGACGAGACCACGACGGACGGCATCGGGCTTGAGCAGGACGAGCGTGCGCTGGGACATGGCCTCAACCTAGCGAAGGCCCCCGCTCTTCGGTCCGGTGGTGCGCCCGTCGGTAGCGTGGTCCGCGCCGACCCCAGCGAGCCCGACCCCGAGGAATCCATGAGCAACCAGCCCTGGTGGCGCCACGCCGTCATCTACCAGGTGTACCCCCGGTCGTGGGCCGACGCCGACGGCGACGGCATCGGCGACCTGCCCGGCATCACCTCCCGGCTCGGGCACCTCGCCGACCTCGGCGTCGACGCCCTGTGGCTGTCGCCGTTCTACGTGTCCCCGCAGAACGACGGCGGGTACGACGTCGCCGACTTCCGCGACGTCGATCCGCTGTTCGGCACGCTCGACGACTTCGACGCCCTCGTCGAGCGGGCCCACCAGCTCCGGCTGCGGGTGATCGTCGACGTCGTCCCCAACCACTCCTCGAGCGAGCACCCCTGGTTCCAGGCGGCGCTCGCCGCCGGCCCAGGCAGCGCCGAGCGCGCGCGGTACGTCTTCCGACCCGGGCGGGGCCCCGACGGCGCAGAGCCACCCAACAACTGGCAGTCGAAGTTCGGGGGCCCGGCCTGGACTCGCACGACGAACCCCGACGGCACCCCCGGCGACTGGTACCTGCACCTGTTCGACGTGACCCAGCCCGACTTCGACTGGACGAACCCCGAGGTCCGCGAGGAGATGTTGTCGGTCCTGCGCTTCTGGCTCGACCGCGGCGTCGACGGGTTCCGCATCGACGTCGCGCACGGCCTGGTCAAGGCCGAGGGCCTGCCCGACGCCGACCTGTCGCTCGACGAGACCCGCGACCGCAGTGCGGCCCTCCCGATGTGGGACCAGCCCGGTGTCCACGACGTGTACCGGGCCTGGCGCACCCTCGTCGAGGGCTACGCAGGCTCGCTCGCCGACGTGTGGGACCAGGACGACGACCGGATGCTGTGCGGCGAGGCATGGGTGCGCCCTGCCGAGGCACTCGCGCAGTACGTGCGCCCCGACGAGCTGCACCAGACGTTCAACTTCTCCTTCCTGCAGACCCCCTGGGACGCCGACGCCCTGAGGGACGCGATCGGCCGGTCCCTCGAGAGCGCCGCCGACGTCGGCGCCCCGCAGACCTGGGTGCTCTCGAACCACGACGTCGTGCGGCATGCCACCAGGCTCGGTCGCTGCGACGCCACCCGTGTGGTGGACACGGAGGGCATCGGCCCCGACGACGAGCAGCCCGACGCGGAGCTGGGCCTGCGCCGGGCCCGCGCGGCGACCACCCTCATGCTCGCCCTCCCGGGGTCGGCCTACCTGTACCAGGGCGAGGAGCTGGGCCTGCCCGATGCCACCGAGCTCTCCACCGACGTGCTGCAGGACCCCACCTGGGAGCTCTCGGGCCACGAGCGCCGCGGGCGCGACGGCTGCCGCGTGCCCGTCCCGTGGGAGTCCACCGGCCCGTCGCTCGGCTTCGGCCCCGCGGGCGACCCGTGGCTGCCGCAGCCGTCGGTCTACGCGGACCTGGCGCCCGCCCGCCAGCGCGGTGTCGAGGGCTCGACGCTCGAGCTGTACCGCACGCTGCTGCGCCTGCGGCGCGAGCTGGAGCTGGGCACGCGGTCGCTCGCGTGGATCGAGGACGGTGAGGACCACGCCGTGCAGCACGTCGACGGACTGCTGTCGTTCGCACTCGTCGCCAGCGGTGGCGACGTGGTGGCGACCGTCCACACCAACGTGTCGTCGGTGCCGGTCCCACGGCCTCCGGGTGAGCTGATCGTCTCGAGCGGCGAGGTCGCCGACGACCAGCTGCCCGCCGACACCACGGTCTGGCTCCGCCCCCATCCGGCCTGATCGCGGCCGGGGCGACCCCGGGGTTGCGTCCCCGACGCCACCGTCCTACGTTGATGACTCCCGTGTGGCACCGGTCACGTCGGGGACGGAGGGAAAGGGGACCCGACCCATGGCGACCACGCGACGTCGGACGGCGGTGATGGTCGCGAGTCTCGCCCTCGGCTCCTCGCTCCTCGCCGCCTGTGGCGGATCCGAGGGCAAGCCCACGCTCAACTGGTACATCAACCCGGACGGCCAGGACACCCTGAACCAGCTGGCCGAGGACTGCAGCACCGACGACTACGACATCGCCATCCAGCTGCTCCCGGCCAGCGCCACCGACCAGCGCACCCAGCTCGCGCGCCGGCTCGCCGCAGGCGACAGCTCCACCGACCTCATGAGCCTCGACCCGGTGTTCGTCCCCGAGTTCGCCAACGCCGAGTGGTTGAAGCCGTTCGAGGGCGACCTCGCCGACGAGGTGCTCGACGACGACGTCCTCAAGGGCGCGGCCGAGACGGTCACGTGGAACGACCAGGTCGTCGCCGCGCCGCAGTGGGCCAACACGCAGGTCGTGTGGTTCCGCAAGTCCCTCGCCGAGGCCGCCGGGCTCGACATGAGCCAGCCGGTCACCTGGGACCAGGTCATCGACGCGGCCTCCGAGGAGGGCGGCACCGTCGGCGTGCAGGCCAACCGTTACGAGGCCTACGTCGTGTGGATCAACTCGCTCATCCAGGGCGCCGGAGGCAACATCCTCGACCCCGACACCGTCGAGGACGGCCGCGACGCGAAGGTCACGATCGACTCGGCGGCCGGCAAGGACGCCGCTGCGGTCATCCAGAAGCTCGCCGACTCCCCCGCCGCGCAGCCCGATCTCACCACCTCGAACGAGGGCACGAGCCTCGGCCAGATGTTCCCCGAGAACGGCCCCGGCGAGTTCATGACCAACTGGACCTTCGTCTACAAGAACTACGAGGGGCTCATCGGCAAGCCCGGTGGCCCGAAGGACGAGCAGGAGTTCGAGGACCTCGGCTGGGCCCGGTACCCGCAGACGGTCGAGGGCGAGGAGTCCCGGCCCCCGATCGGCGGCATCGACATCGGCGTCGGCGCGTTCTCCGAGCACCCCGACTTCGCGCAGGAGGCTGCCGTCTGCGTCACGAACGCCGAGGCGCAGTCGGCCCTGGCCGTCAACGAGGGCCTCATGCCGTCGCGCCAGTCGGTCTACGACTCCGCCGAGCTCAAGGAGGCGTACCCGGCCGACCTGCTGCAGCTCTACAGCGAGAGCGTCGACACCGGTGGCCCCCGCCCCAAGAGCGCCTTCTACAGCCAGGTCTCGAGCGCCATCCAGTCGCGCTGGCACTCGCCGCGTTCGGTGAGCCCGGAGTCGACGCCGAAGCAGTCGGCCGACTTCCTGACCGCGATCCTCCGAGGGGAGGCACTCCTGTGAGCACCGCCACCGCCCCCAAGAAGGCCCCGAAGAAGTCCACGGGCAAGCCCGTCGCGTCGGACCGCGCCAAGGCCGAGAGCCGCCTCGCGCTGTACCTCGTGGCCCCGGCCGTGGCACTCATGCTGCTGGTCACGGCGTTCCCGATGCTGAGGGCGCTCTACCTGTCGCTGTTCAGCTACTCGCTCACCGCACCCGACGACCGTGAGTTCGTGGGCCTGGCCAACTACGGGACCGCCCTCACCGACCGACTGTTCTGGATCGACACGGCCAACACGGTCGGCATCATGATCATCACCGTGGCGTTCGAGCTCGTCATCGGCTTCGTCTTCGCCATGGTCATGCACCGGCTGATCTTCGCCCGCGGCCTCGTCCGCACGTCGATCCTCATCCCCTACGGCATCATCACCGTCGTCTCGGGCTTCGCGTGGCAGTTCGCGTTCTCCAACACCAACGGCTTCGTGAACGGCTGGATCCCCTTCCTCGGCGACGACTTCACCTGGTTCGCGGAGTACCAGACGTCGATGGTGGCGATCATGGTCTCGGAGATCTGGAAGACGACGCCGTTCATGGCGCTGCTCCTGCTCGCCGGCCTCGCGCAGGTCCCCGAGGACATGCTGGAGGCGGCGAAGGTCGACGGGGCCACGTGGTGGCAGCGGCTCTGGAAGGTGATCCTGCCGAACATGCGGGCGGCGATCATGGTGGCCGTGCTGTTCCGCGCGCTCGACGCCTACCGCATCTTCGACAACATCTTCGTCATGACCGCCGGTGCCAACAACACCGAGTCGATCTCGTTCCTCACCTACCGGCAGGTGATCGAGCAGTTCCAGCTGGGCATCGGCTCAGCCCTCTCGGTGCTGCTGTTCCTGTCGGTGCTCGTGGTGGCGTTCGTGATCGTCAAGGTGTTCCGGGTCAACCTCGCGGACGCACGGCAGGAGGGCTGACATGAACAGGAACGCTGCGACCCGCATCGGCACGCTCGTCGGCTTCGTCGCCATCATGATCTGGTGCCTCCTCCCGGTGGCCTGGATCATCTCGCTGTCCTTCAAGAGCCAGGAGGCGGTCACCAACGGCAGCCCCGGCTTCTTCCCCTCCAGCGGAGGTGGCGCCGGCTGGCAGAACTACGCCGACGTCATCGCCGACGAGCAGTTCCGTCGGGCGATCTTCAACTCGATCGGCATCTCGCTCATCGCGACCCTGCTCTCGGTCGCCTTGGCCACGCTCACCGCCTACGCGGTCGCGCGGCTGGAGTTCAAGGGCAAGCGGTTCGTGCTCACCACCGCGCTCGTCATCGCCATGTTCCCCGTGGTCTCGCTCGTGGGGCCGCTGTTCGACATGTGGCGCACGCTCGGGATCTACGACACGTGGCCCGGCCTCATCATCCCCTACATGAGCTTCACCCTCCCCCTCGCGATCTGGACGCTCTCGGCGTTCTTCCGCGAGATCCCGTGGGAGATGGAGCAGGCCGCGCAGGTCGACGGGGCGACCTCCTGGCAGGCCTTCCGCAAGGTCATCGTCCCGCTCGCGGCACCCGGTGTGTTCACCGCCGCGATCCTGACGTTCTTCTTCGCGTGGAACGACTTCGTGTTCGGCATCTCGCTGACGTCCACCGAGAACGCACGACCCATCCCCGCGGCACTGTCGTTCTTCGTCGGTGCCGACCCGTTCAACCGGCCGGCGTCCCTGCTGGCCGCGGGTGCCGTGGTCGCCACGATCCCGGTCATCCTCCTCGTCCTCTTCTTCCAGCGAAAGATCGTCGCGGGCCTCACCGCCGGCGCAGTGAAGGGTTGATCCCATGGCCACCATCGAGATGAAGAACATCGTCAAGAAGTACGGTGACGGCTTCCCCGCCGTGAACGACATCAGCATCGACGTCGAGGACGGGGAGTTCCTGATCCTGGTCGGGCCGTCGGGCTGCGGGAAGTCGACCCTGCTGCGGATGATCGTGGGCCTGGAGGACATCACCTCCGGCGACATGATCATCGACGGCGACCGGGTCAACGACCTCGCGCCGCGTGACCGCAACCTGGCCATGGTCTTCCAGAACTACGCGCTCTACCCGCACCTGACGGTCTACGAGAACATCGCCTTCCCCCTGCGCCTGAAGAAGGTGTCGGAGAAGGAGATCGACGAGAAGGTCCGCCAGGCCAGCAAGACGCTGGACCTCGACGAGCACCTCGAGCGCAAGCCCGGCAACCTCTCCGGCGGTCAGCGCCAGCGCGTGGCCATGGGCCGCGCGATCGTGCGCGACGCCAAGGCGTTCCTGTTCGACGAGCCGCTCTCCAACCTCGACGCCAAGCTGCGCGGCCAGATGCGCACCGAGATCGCGCGCCTGCAGAAGCAGCTCGGCATCACGACCGTGTACGTGACGCACGACCAGACCGAGGCGATGACGCTCGGCGACCGCGTCGCGGTCATGAAGCGCGGGATCCTGCAGCAGCTCGCCTCCCCGCGCGAGCTGTACGAGCAGCCCGTCAACCTCTTCGTCGCCGGCTTCATCGGCTCGCCGCCGATGAACTTTTTGCCGGCCACCGTCGAGGACGGGAAGATCACCCTGCCGTTCGGCACCTTCCCGCTGCCCGCCGACAAGGCCGAGCGCGCCGAGGGCAAGGGCCTGCTGCTGGCCGGCATCCGCCCGGAGCACTTCGAGGACGTGTCGGTGCTGAAGGACGAGGCCGACTCCTCGCGCACGTTCGAGGCGCACATCGACGTCCGGGAGTGGCTGGGCGACCAGCAGTACGCCTACGTGCCCTACGACGCCGACGCCACCACGCAGGACCAGCTGCGCGAGCTCGCCCGCGAGGCCGACAGCGAGTCGCTGCGCACCCAGCTGGTCGTCTCGCTCGACGCCGCCAGCAAGATCACCGACGACGACAACACGGTGCTGTTCATCGACACCGACAAGCTGCACCTGTTCGACCCGACGAGCGGGGAGAACCTCACCGTCGGCCTCTGAGCTCGCGCTCCGTCACGTCCGACCGGTCACGACCGGTCGGACGGGCGGGGCGGCTGGGCCTTGCGGCGGCGCTTGCGCACGGCCTCGAGCACCTCAGCGTTCCACTCGTGCTCACGGATGAGGCGGTACCGCTCCCCCGCGACCCGCAGGTAGGCCGCGGCGGGGCGCTCGTCGGGCCCGC
Source organism: Aeromicrobium sp. 50.2.37 (assembly GCF_024655735.1). NCBI lineage: Bacteria > Bacillati > Actinomycetota > Actinomycetes > Propionibacteriales > Nocardioidaceae > Aeromicrobium > Aeromicrobium sp. 50.2.37. The sequence continues at coordinate 61,716 of NZ_JANLGG010000010.1, read as the reverse complement.
GGACGCCGGCCTCCTCGATCATGTCGACGACCGGCTTGAACTCCTCGGCGTACCAGCGGCTCGCCATGGTCGCCTTGTCCATGTACGCGCCCTCGGCGTGCATGGTGCGGGTGGCCCAGGCCTCCACCGTCTCGGCCAGGTAGCCGTAGTCGAAGGGGTCGTCGACAGCCACCGCGGCACGCGCCTCGCCGGTGAACGGCACCCGCTCCAGCATGAGGCGCCGCCAGTGCTTGAGCTCGAGGTCGCTGCGCTGCTCCACGCCCACGGGCCTCAGGAACGTGTCGACGACGGTCACCCGCGCCTCGATGAGCTTCACGCCGAGGCTGCGGGCCACCGAGACGCGATGATGGCCGTCGCGCACGTAGTACTGGTCGCCCACCTGGTAAACCTCGATCGGCGGGATCACCTCGCCGGTGCGGCTCGCGCGGGCCAGGCGCTCCCAGCGCTCACGGCTGCGCGTCGACGTCGGCCGGAACCGACGGTCGAAGTCGCGTACCTTGTCGACGGAACCGACGATCGAGTCGAGTGGGATGACCCGCGTGCCCGCGTAGTGCTCCCCGCGCCGGCCGAGCGCCTCGACTACGTCGTCGAACGACATCGACTGCGCGACGTCGTCGTGGTCGTTGCGCAGCCGTGCCGCCAGCGCCGACAGCACCTGGTGCCGCCGCGCACGCATGAAGTCGCTCTCGGCGTCCACACGGGGCGATCCGGAGTCACCGACCACGGCGCCCACCCCCGACACCTGCGGCGACCGGTGCGGCGAGCGGCTCGACGTCGATGACCTGCCACGGGATCACGTTGCGCAGCGTGGTGCGGCCGACGTGCCGGTCGCTCTTCTGCAGACCGTAGGGGTGGATGTGGCCGTGGAGGTGCCACGTGGGCTGCAGCCGGTCGATCACGTCGTGCAGCGCCTCGAAGCCCCGGTGCGGCGGGTCGTCCTCGTCGCCGAGGCCGAACGGCGGGGAGTGCGTGAGCAGCACGTCGACCGGTCGGTCACCGGCCCGTCGTACCAGTCGTCGGGCCCGACGCGCCAGCTGGCGCTGGGTGTACTGGTTGGCACCCGCGTTGTAGCGGATGCTGCCGCCCAGACCCGCGATGCGCAGACCCGCCGCCTCGACCACCACGCCGTCGGCGCTGGTGCAGCCGAGGGGCCTGGGGTCGGCCGACGGCATGCCGTCGCCGGTCAGCACGCCCATGAGACCGCTGCGCTGGGTCACGACCCGCGGGTCGTGGTTTCCCGGCACGAACACGACCGGGACGTCGAGGCAGGACGAGAGGAACTCGAGGTAGTCCCAGGGCAGGTCCCCGGCGGCCAGCACGAGGTCCGGCCGCAGCCGTCGCACCTGCGGGTGGTGGATCGACTCCACCACCTCGTCCGCGACCGCGAGCACCTTGACCATGGGTCCACCGTAGGCCGCACTCCCCCGGGACGCGAGGGTCAGTCGGGGTCGGGACCTTCGGCGGCCCACCGGGCCTTGTCGGCCTCGATGCGTCGGCCGAGCAGGAAGGCGCTGGCCCAGAGCAGGGCGAACATGCCGCCGACGAAGAACATGACCGGCACGAGGAAGCCCAGGGCGACGACCGCCACCTGCAGCACGTGGCCGACGACGTATCCCGAGGGCTTGCGCAGCATGCCGGCCGTCAGGATGCACAGCACCGCGAGCCCCAGGCCGAGCGTGAGCGCCAGGCCGGCCGGCACGTCCTCCACGGAGATCATCACCGGCACGCTGAGTCCGAGGAGGATCGCCTCGAACGTCAGCATCGCCGCGCACATGCCCCTCATGAGCCCGCTCCGAGCAGGACGCGGGCCTCGCCCGCGGTGACGACCGATCCGATCACGAGGACGCCACCGCTGCCGATCGCCTCCTCCATGCCCACGCCGGTCTCCGCCATCGAGATGGCGCGGACGAGGGCGTCGTCGAGACCGGGCTCCACGGTGACCCGGTCCTCGCCGAACACGTCTGCGGCCAGCTCGCCGAGCTCGTCGGCCCGCATGGCACGCGGCAGGCTGTTCTGGGTGCACACGACGTGCGCCAGCACCGGCTCCAGCTCGCGCAGCATCTGCTCGACGTCCTTGTCGGCCATGACGCTGACGACGCCGACGAGCGGGCTGAAGGTGAAGGCGTCCTGGACCGTCTCGAGCGCAGCGCGCACGCCGTGCGGGTTGTGCGCGGAGTCCACCAGCACCGTCGGGCTGCGCCGCAGGACCTCCAGCCGACCGGGCGACGTGACCTCGCCGAACGCGGACCGCACCAGGTCACCGTCGAGCTCGGCACCGACGAACGCCTCGACCGAGGCCAGCGCCACGGCGGCGTTCTGCGCCTGGTGCGCGCCGTGCAGCTGCAGGAGGACGTCGTCGTAGCGGGCGTTGAGGCCCTGCAGGCTGATCTGCTGTCCGCCGACGGCGTTGAGCCGGTCGGCGACCCCGAAGTCGACGCCCTCGCGCAGCGCCGTGGCGCCGACCTCCATGCTGCGGCGCATGAGGACGTCGAGCACCTCGGGCTCCTGGCCGGCGAGCACGGCGTGGGCGCCCGGCTTGATGATGCCGGACTTCTCCAGCGCGATGTCCACCGCGCGGTCGCCGAGGTAGGCGGTGTGGTCGACGGCCACGGGCGTGACCACGGCGACGCGGCCGGTCGCCACGTTCGTGGCGTCCCACGCGCCTCCCATGCCGACCTCCACCACCGCGGCGTCGACCGGAGCGTCGGCGAAGGCCGCGTACGCCATGGCGACGGTGAGCTCGAAGAACGAGATCGGGTGCGGCTGGCTGTCGTCGACGACCTGGGCGTAGGCGGCGACGTCGGCGAAGGCCTCGACGAACTGCTCCTCGGTGAGCGGCTCGCCGTCGAGGCTGATCCGCTCGGTCATGCTCTGCAGGTGAGGGCTGGTGAAGCGTCCGGTGCGCAGGTCGAGCGCCCGCAGCAGCGCGTCGATCATCCGCGCCGTCGACGACTTGCCGTTCGTGCCGGTGAGGTGGACGACGGGGTAGGCGTCCTGCGGGTCGCCGAGCAGACGGCACAGGGCGGTGATGCGCTCGAGCGACGGCTCGAGCCTGGTCTCGGGCCAGCGGCCCAGCAGGGCGGCCTCGACCTCGGCGTAGGTGGGGTTCATCCCTGTCAGTATCCCAGGCCGTGCCGCGCGTGCTGACCGCGTGGACCCGGTCGGCCAGGGTGACCAGGTCAGGGATCTCCCTGATTCCGCGCGGCCCCCTTCCTCCGCCATGATGAGAGGGCTGCGGCGCCGGTCGCGCACCCGACCCCCAGGAGCACGCGCATGAACCGCCGCACCAGTGGATGGATCGCCCACCGTCGGGCCAAGTGGCTCGTGCTGGTCGTCATGCTCATCGCCCTGGGCGGGCTGGGCTCGTTCGGCTCGAAGCTCGCCGACGTGCAGGAGAACGACGTCGCCTCCTTCCTGCCCGCGGAGGCGGAGTCGACGCAGGTCATCGCGAAGGCAACCCAGTTCGCCGACCCCGACGTGATCCCGGCCATCGTCCTGCTCGTGCGCGAGGACGGCCCCCAGCCCGACGACCTGGCGCGGCTCGAGGCCCTGAAGACCGATCTCGCGGCGATCCCCGAGGTGACCGGCGACGTCGTGGGCCCGATCCCGTCCGAGGACGGTGTCGCCGCGCAGCTGGTGGTGAGCCTCCGGATCGACCCCGACACCGGCTGGGAGAGGCTGCCCGACGTCGTCGACGAGCTGCGCAGCGCGGCGGAGGACGGCGCCGGCGGGGCCGACGTCTACGTGGCCGGCCCCGCAGCGCTCGGCGCGGACCAGGCGAAGGCCTTCGCCGGCATCGACGGCATCCTCCTCCTCGCGGCGATCTCGGTCGTGGTCGTGATGCTCCTGCTCACCTACCGCAGCCCGATCCTGTGGATCATCCCGCTCGTGTGCGGCGTGCTCAGCGTGTTCGCCGCCCAGGGCGTCGTGTACCTGCTGGCGAGGTACGCGGACCTGACGGTCAACGGCCAGAGCGCGGGCATCCTGTCGGTGCTCGTGCTCGGCGCCGGGATCGACTACGCACTGCTGCTCGTGGCCCGCTACCGCGAGGAGCTGCGCAACACCGAGGACCGTCACGAGGCGATGGCGCACGCGCTGCACCGCGCCGCGCCGGCCATCCTCGCGAGCGGCAGCACCGTCGTCGTCGGCCTGCTGTGCCTGCTGCTCGCCCAGATGAGCTCGACGTCCGGGCTCGGACCGGTCGCCGCCGCGGGCATCGTCGTCTCCCTCGTCGTGATGCTCGTCCTCCTCCCCGTGCTGCTCGTGGTGTTCGGCCGCTGGGTCTTCTGGCCCTTCGTGCCGCGCTTCGGCGACCCGCAGCCCGCCGAGCGCGGCATCTGGGGTCGGGTGGGCCGGCGCATCGCGCACCGGCCGCGCACGGTGTGGGTGGTCACGACCCTCGCCCTCGGCGCCTTCACCCTCGGTGTGGTCCAGCTCGACGCCGACGGACTCTCGAACGCCGAGTCGTTCACCACCGAGCAACCGTCCATCGTGGCCGAGGAGAAGCTGGCGGAGCACTTCCCGGGTGGCGCCGGTGACCCGGTGCAGGTCGTGGCCGACGGCGGCGCGGGCGAGGCGGCCGCTGCGGCACTGCAGGACGTTCAGGGCATCTCGCCGGACACCGTGACCGAGCCGGTCGTGCAGGGCGACATCGCCTACGTCGAGGGCACCCTCGAGGCGGCGCCGGACTCCACGAGCGCGTTCGAGACGATCGACCGGGCCCGCGACGCGCTGGCCGACGTGCCGGGAGCCCTCGTCGGTGGCACCACGGCGATCAACCACGACGTGCAGGACGCCTCGGCGGCCGACAACCGGCTGATCATCCCGATCATCCTGGTGGCCGTGCTGCTGATCCTGGCCCTGCTGCTGCGGGCACTGGTCGCACCGCTGGTGCTGCTGGCCACGGTGGTGCTGTCGTTCGGCGCGGCCCTGGGCATCAGCGCCCTCGTGTTCCGCCACGTCCTGGGCTTCGAGGGGGCCGACTCGTCGCTCCCGCTGTACGCCTTCGTCTTCCTCGTGGCGCTCGGCATCGACTACAACATCTTCCTCATGACCCGCGTCCGCGAGGAGGCGCTCCTGCACGGCACCCGGCGGGGTGCGCTCATCGGGCTGGCCGCCACCGGAGGCGTCATCACGTCGGCCGGCCTCGTGCTGGCCGGCACGTTCGCCGCCCTCGGTTCCCTGCCGATCGTGTTCCTCGCCGAGCTCGGCTTCGCCGTGGCCCTCGGCGTGCTGCTCGACACGATCATCGTGAGGTCGGTGCTGGTGACGGCCCTGAACCTCGACCTCGGCCGCTGGATGTGGTGGCCGAGCGCGCTGTTCCGCACCGACGGCGGGCACGTGAGCGGCGCCCCCGACCACGCGGTCGCCCACCACGCCGCAGACCCCTCGCACCCCGCGGACCCCCTGGCCGAGGAGCACTCCTCCCCCGAGCACCGCGCCTAGCCCTGCTCCGCCGTTCCCCGTCGCGGCTCACCGCGCCGGTCGTCCCGGGTCAGTCGACGGGCGCCTCGGAGACGAGCGCGGCGCCGGTGGCCGGGTCGAAGGGCACCGACTCGTGCTGGTGGACGACGCGCCACGCGCCGTCCACACGACGGCAGACCAGGGTGCTGCGCACCCACATGTCCACCTCGCCACCGTCGTGCAGGCGTCCGCTCACGTGGTAGCGGAAGGCGCAGTACCCGATGTCGTCCGCGCCGCCGACGTGCAGGCGGTGCACCTCGTACTCGGGGCCGACGGCGTACGACGCCAGCCAGGTGCGCAGGCCGTCGGCCACGGCCTCGGTCCCGTGGGTCTCGACGGGCGGGAGCACGGGGTAGCTGACCACCTCGGGGTGGTGGGCGTCGACCAACGTCCTGCTGTCCTGCTCGGCCACCGCGCGCACGCGGTCGGCGATGAGCCGGCGGAGCTCGTCCTCGATCGATGTCAGGGCCATGCCACCACCGTGCGCCCTCTCGCCCTGCGCCACAACCCGGCGCCGCGCGGCCTGCCGCACCGTTTGCCACCCACGGCCCGGCACCCCCGCCGCACCATCGGCCGCTTACGGCCCGGCACCCCCGCCAGGGCCCGGGCTCCTAGACTGTCCTCTCGTGACCACTGCAGCGAACCGCGTCCCGGCCAAGCCCGCCCTCGAAGGACTCGAGGAACGCTGGAGCCAGGTATGGGCCGAGCAGGGCACCTACACGTTCGACCGCTCCGCCGAGCGGGCCGACGTCTACTCCATCGACACGCCTCCCCCGACCGTGTCGGGCTCGCTGCACGTGGGTCACGTGTTCAGCTACACCCACACCGACGTGGTGGCGCGCTTCCAGCGGATGCGCGGCAAGGAGGTCTTCTACCCCATGGGGTGGGACGACAACGGCCTGCCGACCGAGCGTCGGGTGCAGAACTTCTACGGCGTCCGCTGCGACCCCTCCCTGCCCTACGACGCCGACTTCACGCCGCCGGAGAAGCCCGACCCGAAGAAGCAGGTGCCGATCAGCCGGCGCAACTTCATCGAGCTGTGCAACGAGCTCGTGGAGGAGGACGAGAAGGTCTTCGAGAAGCTGTGGCGCACGCTCGGGCTGAGCGTCGACTGGTCGCAGCAGTACACCACCATCGGCGCCGACGCCCAGACCGTCAGCCAGCGCGCGTTCCTGCGCAACGTGGGTCGCGGCGAGGCCTACCTGCAGGACGCGCCGACCCTGTGGGACGTGACCTACCAGACGGCCGTCGCGCAGGCCGAGCTCGAGGCGCGCGACTACCCCGGCGCCTACCACCGCGTGACCTACCAGCACGCCTCCGGCCCGATCGTCGTCGAGACCACGAGGCCCGAGCTGACCGCCGCAGCGGTCGCGATCATCGCCCACCCCGACGACGAGCGCTACGCGCACCTCTTCGGGAGCACCGCCGTCTCGCCGCTGTTCGGCGTCGAGGTGCCGATCATCGCCAGCCCGCTCGCCGACCCCGAGAAGGGCTCCGGCATCGTGCACTGCTGCACCTTCGGCGACCTGACCGACGTCCAGTGGTGGCGCGAGTTCCAGCTGCCCAACCGCACCGTGATCGGTCGCGACGGCCGGTTCCTGCGCGAGACCCCGGAGTGGGTCGCCGGCGGTCCCGGCGAGACGCTGTGGACCGAGCTGGCCGGCAAGACCGTGTTCTCGGCCCGAGAGCTCGTGGTGCAGGCGCTGCGCGACAGCGGCGACCTCGACGGCGAGCCGCAGCCGACCCAGCGCGTGGCCAACTTCTACGAGCGCGGCGACAAGCCGCTCGAGATCGTCTCGACCCGTCAGTGGTACATCCGCAACGGAGGTCGCGACGCCGACCTCCGCGCCGCGCTGATCGCCCGGGGCGACGAGATCGACTGGACCCCCGGCTACATGCAGTCGCGCCTCACCAACTGGATCGAGGGCCTCAACGGCGACTGGCTGGTCAGCCGTCAGCGGTTCTTCGGCATCCCGTTCCCCGTCTGGTACCGCCTCGACGCCGACGGCGAGCCCGACTACGACGACCCGATCTTCGCCGCGGAGGACACGCTGCCCGTCGACCCGGCGTCGCAGGCCCCTCCGGGCTACGAGGAGTCGCAGCGCGGCGCGGCCGGCGGGTTCGTCGGCGACCCCGACGTGCTCGACACCTGGGCGACGTCGTCGCTGACCCCCCAGATCGCCTGCGGGTGGGAGCGCGACGCCGACCTGTTCGCACGGACGTTCCCGATGGACCTGCGCCCCCAGGCGCACGACATCATCCGCACGTGGCTGTTCGCCACCGTCGTGCGCTCGCACCAGGAGTTCGGCTCGGTGCCGTGGACGCACACGGCGATCTCCGGCTTCGTGGTCGACCCCGACCGCAAGAAGATGAGCAAGTCCAAGGGCAACGTCGTGGTGCCTGACGAGATCCTCGACAGGTACGGTGCCGACGCCGTCCGCTGGCGCGCCGCGCTGGCGCGCCCCGGCTCGGACTCCCCCTTCGACGAGACCCAGATGAAGGTCGGCCGACGCCTGGCCATGAAGGTGCTCAACGCGAGCAAGTTCGTCCTCGCTGCCCCCGAGGACTACGGCCTCGGTGCCACCGCGGCCGACCTCGACGCCACGCGCGTGACCGAGCCCCTCGACCGCTCCGTGCTGGCGGGGCTCCGCGGCGTGGTGGAGCAGGCCACCGCCCATTTCGAGGCCTACGACTACTCCTCGGCCCTCGAGGTCGCGGAGAAGTTCTTCTGGGACTTCTGCGACGACTACCTCGAGCTGGTCAAGGAGCGTGCCCGCCAGGAGTCGCCGGCCGGGGAGTCCGCCCGCGCCACGTTCGTGCTGGCGCTGTCGACGCAGCTGCGCCTCCTCGCCCCGTTCCTGCCCTACGTGACCGAGGAGGTCTGGAGCTGGTGGCAGGAGGGCTCGGTGCACCGCGCCGCCTGGCCGACCACCGACGACGTGACCGTCGACGGTGACCCGGCGCTGCTGCCGGCCGCGGCCCAGGCGCTGGCCGGCATCCGTGGGGCGAAGTCGACCGCGAAGGTCAGCCAGCGCACCGAGGTGACGGCCGTGACCGTCCGTGGGCCCCAGGCCTCGCTCGACCTGCTGCTGCAGGCCGTCGACGACGTGAAGGCCGCCGGTCGAGTGACCGGCGACCTCACCACGGAGGCCGCCGACGGCACGGGCGAGCTGGTGGCCGACGCCACGCTCGCCGAGACCGAGTAGCGCGCCGAGTCCGCTCCGCCCGTCACCCGGTGGGCATTCCACCGTCCCAGCGCTGGGACGGTGGAATCCTCACCGCACCACCTCATTCGGTGGAGAGCTCACCGCAGGTGGGGACGGTGCCGGTGGGAGTGGGGCCGGTGGGAGTGGGGCCGGTGGGAGTGGGGCCGGTGGGAGTGGGGCCGGGCGTGGGTCAGCGCGACTCGAGCGTCTCGAAGGCGATGCCGTTGCGCTGGAGGCGATCGATGAGCGGGCGGCCCATCGCCACGGCCGTGGTGGTCTGGCCGGCGACCTTCGGCACGTCGTCGAAGGCCAGGCACAGCGCCGACTCGCTCAGCATCTTGGCGGTCTCGTCGTAGCCCGGGTCGCCGCCGCTCACCTGCGTGACGACGCGCTTGCCACCACCCTCGCCGACGAGGCGGAGCTTGAACCAGGACGAGGCGCGCTTCTCGGGGCTGGGGCCGTCACCCTGGGCACGCAGCTTCAGCAGCGCCTTGCGGGTGGGCGCCAGCTGCGCCCCGGCCAGCAGGACGCCTGCGCCGGCGACCGTGCCGGCCAGCATCGGCAGCCGCTTGAACTGGGCGAAGTGGGAGTAGGAGAACTCCGGACCGTAGCGCTCGAGGGCTCGCGCCGAGCGCAGCACCACCTGCGGGTCGATGGTGGGCAGCGGCAGGGCCCAGCCCTTGCCGTCGGCCCCGCGGCCGATCGTCCCCCCACCGCGGATCTTCCGGCCCTGCGGCCGGGCCTCCGCGGCCTTGCGCTGCTTGGCGGTGGCGCCGGCCTGGCGGATCCGTGCGAAGGCCCCGAGCGCCGAGTGGTAGGTGCCGCCCGACGCCGTGCCGCCGGCCCGGATGTAGCCCTTGACGTCGAGGGGGACGCCCTCGGGAAGCTGCTCGACCGTGAAGAGCACGCCGAGGTCGTACGGGATGGAGTCGAAGCCGCACGCGTGCACGAGCGTCGCGCCGGTCCTCACGGCGGTCTCGTGGTGCGCCAGCCAGGTGCGGTCGACGAACTCCGGCTCCCCGGTCAGGTCGACGTAGGCGATGCCCGCCTCCGCCGCGGCCTTCACCGCCGGGTCACCGTGCTGCACGTAGGGGCCGACCGTAGAGATGAGCACGCGGGTGCCCTCGGCCATCGCGCGCATCGAGGCGGGGTCGGACACGTCGGCCAGGACGACCTCGGGCGCGACGCCGCCGGCTGCCGCGACCTCGTCGACGACGTCCTGCAGCTTGGCGGCGCTGCGCCCCGCCACGGCCCAGGTCCCGCCCTCGGGCAGGTGCGTGCCGAGGTAGACGGCGGTGAGCGTGCCGGTGAACCCGGTCGCCCCGAACAGGGTGATGTCGACGGTCATGCCCCGACCCTAGCCACCGTCGCGTACCGGCGGTACGCGACGGTCACGGGCGGACGGTCAGGACGCCTTCTTCGCGACCTCGTCGCGGCTGAGGACCGTGGGGCCCTCCTCGCCGCGCACCGTGGCGCCGGTGACGACGACCTTGGCGACGTCGTCGCGGGAGGGGATGTCGTACATGACCGGCTGCAGCACGTGCTCGATGATCGAGCGCAGACCACGTGCACCGGTGTCGCGGGCTAGTGCCAGGTCGGCCATGGCCTCGCACGCCTCGTCGGTGAACTCGAGCTCGACGTCGTCGATCTCGAACAGCCGGACGAACTGCTTGGTGAGCGCGTTGCGCGGCTCGGTGAGGATGGACACGAGGGCCGGCTTGTCGAGCTTGTCGACCGCGGCGATCACCGGCAGGCGGCCGATGAACTCCGGGATGAGCCCGAACTTGAGCAGGTCCTCGGGCAGCACCTGGGAGTAGACCTTCTCCGGCTCGGCCGGCGTCTTCTCGGGCATGCCGCCGACGTTGAAGCCCAGCCCGACCTTGCCGCTGCGCTGCTCGATGATCTCCTCGAGGCCCGCGAAGGCGCCGCCGACGATGAACAGCACGTTGGTGGTGTCGATCTGGATGAACTCCTGGTGCGGGTGCTTGCGACCACCCTGCGGAGGCACCGAGGCCGTGGTCCCCTCGAGGATCTTGAGCAGCGCCTGCTGCACGCCCTCGCCCGACACGTCGCGCGTGATGGACGGGTTCTCGGCCTTGCGCGAGATCTTGTCGACCTCGTCGATGTAGATGATCCCCGTCTCGGCCTTCTTGACGTCGTAGTCGGCGGCCTGGATGAGCTTGAGCAGGATGTTCTCGACGTCCTCGCCCACGTAGCCGGCCTCGGTGAGGGCGGTGGCGTCGGCGATGGCGAACGGCACGTTCAGCATGCGGGCCAGCGTCTGCGCGAGGTAGGTCTTGCCGCAGCCTGTGGGCCCGACCATGAGGATGTTGGACTTGGCCAGCTCCACGGCGTCGTCCTTGGGACGACCCGTCGCGGCCTGCGCCTGGACCCGCTTGTAGTGGTTGTACACCGCCACCGCGAGGTTCTTCTTGGCGTTGTCCTGGCCCACGACGTAGCCGTTGAGGAACTCGAAGATCTCCTGCGGCTTGGGCAGCTCGCCGAGGCTCAGCTCGGCACCCTCGGCCAGCTCCTCCTCGATGATCTCGTTGCAGAGGTCGATGCACTCGTCGCAGATGTACACGCCGGGTCCGGCGATGAGCTTCTTGACCTGCTTCTGGCTCTTGCCGCAGAACGAGCACTTCAGCAGGTCAGCGGTCTCACCGATGCGTGCCACAGGTGCACTCCTCTTCCGTCACGACGTCGGGGACGAGCTGGTGCCGTCGCCCTCACACTACAAGCCCGGCGGACCGTCCACCGGGGGTTCGGCCGACGCCGCCGCGTGTCGTGC
>NZ_JANLGG010000010.1:0-50246 GCF_024655735.1 Aeromicrobium sp. 50.2.37 | reverse complement strand
GTGCACACGTGGCGGCGTCGGCCGGAGCCTCAGGCGGCGGGGACCTTGAGGGTCTCGAAGATCCCGTCGATGATGCCGTACTCCTTGGCCTGGTCGGCCGTGAGGATCTTGTCGCGCTCGACGTCCTTGCTGACCTCCTCGGGCGTCTTGCCCGTGGCGTCGGAGATCATCTTCTCCATCAGCTCGCGCATGCGGAGGATCTCGTTGGCCTGGATCTCCAGGTCGGAGATCTGACCGCCCGTGCCCTCGGTGTAGGGCTGGTGGATGAGGATGCGGCTGTTCGGCAGGGCGTAGCGCTTGCCGGGGGTGCCGGCGGCGAGCAGCACGGCGGCGGCCGAGGCGGCCTGGCCGAGGCAGACGGTCATCACGTCGGACTTGAGGTACTGCATCGTGTCGTAGATGGCCGTCATGGCCGTGAACGAACCGCCCGGGCTGTTGATGTACAGCTGGATGTCGCGGTCGGCGTCCATCTGCTGCAGGCAGAGCAGCTGCGCCATGACGGCGTTGGCGACGTCGTCGCTGATGGGCGTGCCCACGAAGATGATGCGGTCCTCGAAGAGCTTGGCGTAGGGGTCGATGCGGCGGAACCCGTAGGACGTCCGCTCCTCCCACTGCGGGATGTAGTAGCTCATGCGTTCTTACCCACTTCCTGGGCGCTCTTGATGACCTGGTCGATGAAGCCGTAGTCCTTGGCCTGGTCGGGGGTGAACCAACGGTCGCGGTCGGCGTCGGCCTCGATCTGCTCGATCGTCTGGCCGGTGTGGACCGACTGCAGCTCGTTGAGCTGCTTCTTGAGCAGGATCGACTGCTGGGCCTGGATCTTGATGTCCGAGGCCGAGCCGCCGATGCCGCCCGAAGGCTGGTGCATCATGATCCGCGCGTGCGGGAGCGCGTACCGCTTGCCCGGTGCACCGGCCGCGAGCAGGAACTGCCCCATCGACGCGGCGAGGCCCATGGCCACGGTGGCGACGTCGTTGGAGATGAACTGCATCGTGTCGTAGATGGCCATGCCCGAGTCGACCGAGCCGCCCGGGCTGTTGATGTAGAGGAAGATGTCGGCGCCCGGGTCCTCGGCGTTGAGCAGCAGCATCTGCGCGCAGATCGCGTTGGCGTTCTGGTCGCGCACCTCCGAACCGAGGAAGATGATGCGCTCGCGCAGCAGGCGCTGGTAGATGTGGCCGTCGAGGTCGGACGGGCCGACGTCGGTGCCGGCCATGCCCTGCACCGACTGAGCCTGGCCCGTCGGGCCCTGGGTGGTGGCGTCTGGTGTGTTCACGTTGTCGACCCTAGAGGGCGAGCGGTCGCGAGACACGCGTGAACACGCCCTGTTCGCTGACAGCGTGACGCGTCCCCGTGCCCCGGACCTCAGTCCGAGGCGCCGGGCACGGTCTGGTCCCAGTCCATGACCGAGCCCGTCACGACGCCGCTCTCGTCGCTCAGCAGCAGCACCACGATGCCGGCCGCGTCCTCCGGCGACGCGAGCCGGCCGGCCGGCAGCCGTTCGGCGGCACGCTCCCGCCAGTCGTCGCCCGCGTCGTGGAACCGGCGCTGGATCGCGTCCTCACCGTCGGAGTCGGTCCACCCGATGTTGACGCCGTTCACGCGCACGCGGTCGAAGCGGTGGGCGTACGCGGCGTTCTTCGTCAGGCCGGCGAGCCCGGCCTTGGTGGCGGCGTAGGGAGCCAGGTGCGGCTGGCCGCCGTGCGCGCTCATGGTGAGCACGTTGACCACCGCTCCGGGCTGCCCGCGCCGGACCATGTCGCCGATCGCGGCCTGCATGAGGAAGAAGGGACCACGCAGGTTCACCGCCACGTGCTGCTCGAACATCTCCGGCGTGGTGTCGAGCACGCTGCCGCGCTCGGTGAAGCCTGCCGCGTTGACGAGGCCGTCGATCCGACCGTGCGCCGCCACCGTCTCGGCGACCGCCCCGCGGCAGGCCTCGACGTCGGCGACGTCGCACACCACGAAGCGCGCATCGCCGAGCGCCGACAGCTCCTCGGCGGCGCGGGCCCCGACGTCGGGACGACGTCCGGTCACGACCACGCGCGCACCCTCGCGCAGGGCGAGACGCGCGATGGCCAGGCCGATGCCCTGCGTGCCGCCGGAGACGAGGACCACCCGGTCGTCGAGACGCCCCATGTCAGGCACCCTCGATCGGCGCGGTCCTGCGCCGGTCGGCGTACGCACCGAGCGACGTCGCGACCTGGTCGACGGACCAGCGGGCCGCGAGCGCCTGCTCGAGCACCTCGGTCTGCGCGAGCGGGGTCATGCCGTCGACCGGCTGGTCGAGGTCGAGGTTGGTCGGGAACGGGTAGCCCTCCGCGACCGCCGCGACGACGTGGTGCAGCGCCTCGGTCGACCAGCCGGCGTCCTGGCGCTCGAGCAACGTCGGGTAGACGGCGGTGGCGGCCCTCGCCCGGTCGACCGCCTCCATCGCCCGACCGAACGCCGACGAGACCTGCAGCAGGTTCGCGACCCGCTGCACGTCCGCGGACACGTTGGTCCCGGCTCCGTGGAACAGCGCCGGGTTGAAGAACACCGCGTCCCCCTTGACCAGGGGCAGCTGCACGTGGTGCTCCTCGAAGTAGGCGCGGAACTCCGGACGTCGGTAGGCCAGGTAGCCGGGCCCGTACTTCTGCGAGTGGGGCAGGTAGAGGGTGGGGCCGCTCTCCACGGGCATGTCGACGTGGGCGACGGCGCCCTGCAGCGTCAGCACCGGCGACAGCAGGTGCACGTGGGCGGGGTAGCGCGCCGTGAGCTCGTCGGACAGGAATCCCAGGTGGTAGTCGCGGTGCGGGTCCTGCGCCACGCCGCCGGGGCGGACGACGTTGACCTGCGAGGTCACCTGGTAGCCCGGCCCGAGCCACGCGGTGGAGACGAGGGCCAGGAGGTCGTTGGCGTAGTAGTCGACGAAGGTGCCCGGGTCGCCCACGGCGAGCTTCTCCAGGGCGTTCCAGATGCGGTCGTTGGCCCCGGGCTTGGCGAAGTGGTCGCCGGCGGCACCTCCCGACGCCTTCTCCGCCGCGATGACGGACTCGAACGCGGCGGTGGCCCGGTCGACGACGGACAGGTCGTCCCAGGCCCCCTCGAGCACGACGATGCCCGGTCCGTCGGCGAGCGCGTGGACGATCTCGGCGCGGACGGCGTCCTCGCCGTCGGGGGTCGACGCCGCTGCGCGCAGGTCGGCGGCGCCGTACACGACGACACCCTGCTCCACGCGGTCGGCGTGGCGATAGGCACCGGGATCGGTGGGCGCGGACACCAGCGCGGTGAAGTCGTCGAGATCCACGTCGTCGGGCGTGAAGCGGGCTCGGCGGGAGGCGGACGAGGTCGGCACGGTCATGGCTGCTCCTGCGGATCGGTCGGCGCCCGGGGTCCCCGGGCGGTGGTTCAGACGGTGAAGGCCTCGCGGAACGCCTCGAGGGCGCGGTCGCTGCCGTCGACCGAGGCGTCGCTCGCCCAGGCCTCCATGGCCACCACGCCGTCGTAGCCGGCGTCGGCGAGGGCCTGGGCCACGAAGGACCAGCGGACCTCGCCCGTGCCGGGCTCGCAGCGGCCCGGCACGTCGGCCACCTGCACCTCGCCGAGGTACGGGGCGGCGCGGCGCACGAGCTCCACGAGGTTCCCCTCGCCGATCTGGGCGTGGTAGAGGTCGAGGTTCATCCGCAGGTGCGGACTGCCGACCGCCTTCACCAGCGCCAGCGTGTCGGCGGCCCGCGCGAAGGGCGTGCCGGGGTGGTCGACCTCGAGGTTGAGGTTCTCAATCACGTAGGTGACGTCGTGCCGCTCGGCCAGCTCTGCCACCCGCGAGAGCGTCCTCACCGCCGCGAGCCACATGTCGCCGGTGACGACCTCGACCGGCCGCACCGGGATGCCGCCCTCCCCCAGTCCGGTGCCGTGGATGTTGAGCGACGGGCAGCCGATCCGCTGGGCGAATCCGATGGACTCCTCCGCCGTCCGGAGCAGGTCGTCGGCGCCGTCCTCGGTGACGAGGTCGCCGGTCACGTAGCCGGTCATCGACGTGAACCGGGCGCCGGTGGCGACGAGGGCGTCGGGGTCCTTGGCGGTCCAGTCCCAGATCTCGGCGGCGAACCCCCGCTCGTGGATGCGCCGGACACGCTCCAGGTGGGGCAGCTCCGTGTAGACCATCTCGGAGCAGATCGCGAGGGTGAAGGTCATGGCGGTCCTCAGGCGTAGAGCGCCGGGCGCTCGGGGACGACGACGGGCTCGCGCGAGCCGGACTCCAGGGCCGCGACGCCGGAGGCCGCGACCAGGTTGGCCGCGAAGCCGTCCCACGCCGACGCCCCCACGACCTCGCCACGGAGCGACGCGTCGACCCAGGCGGAGAGCTCCAGGCGGTAGGACTCGATGAAGTGCTCGACGAAGTCGCTGCCGATCGCGGTGCTCCCCTGCCCGCCGATGCGACGCACCACCGGGTGCCGCGGCTCGAGGGTGGCCGACCCGCCGTCTCCGACGACCTCGACGCGGACGTCGTAGCCGTAGGCGGCGTTGCAGTAGACCTCCGCCGTGATCATCTGGCCGGCCGCCATCCAGATCGTGGCGACCTGCGGGTCCTTGAAGCCCTCGACGATCGGCGACTCGACACGGATGGCCGCGATCTCGTCGTCGAGCAACCACCGGAAGGTGTCGAACTCGTGGATCATCGAACCGGTCACCAGCGTGGACGAGTCGGTGCTCGTCGCGTTCGTGGCGTTCCGGTGGATCCCGTGCACGAGCTTCACCTGGCCGAGCGACCCGTCGGCGACCGAGCCCTTGAGGCTCACGAAGCCCGGGTCGAAACGGCGGTTGAAGCCGACCTGGACGAACCGACGACCCGCCGCGACCTCGGCGTCCACGACGCGTCGCGCGTCGTCGGCGGTGACCGCGAGCGGCTTCTCGCACAGGACGTGCTTGCCGGCCTCGATGCCCGCGATCGCCAGGTCGGCGTGGGTGAAGTCGGGCGAGGCGATCACGAACGCGTCGACGTCGGCGACCAGCGCCTCGGGCGACGACGCGGCCTCACCGCCCACCTCGGCCGCGACGGCCTGGGCACGGGCGGTGTCCATGTCGAAGACCCGGGTGACCTCGGCGCCGGGGACGCTCGTGGCGAGCGTGCGCACGTGCGCCGCTCCCATGGCACCGGCGCCGACGACGCCGACCTTCAGTCGGGTGGTGGAGGAGTTCACAGGGAGACCCACTTTCGTTCGTCGGAGGACAGGATCATGGCGTCGAGCACCCGCGCCGCGGCGAGCGCGTCGTGGATGGTCGCGCCGACGGGCGTGCCGGTGGCGATCGACTCGACCAGACGTCGGGCCTCCACCACCTTCAGGTCGTCGAAGCCGACCGGATTGTTCGTCCCGGGCTGGAAGGCACCGATCTCGCCATCGCCCGGACCCGCGTACTCGGTGGCGTAGAAGGTGTCGGTGTAGGCGTCGTCGCGCGCCGACGCGACGTGCAGCTCGTTCATGCGACGGAAGTCCCACGCGACGGCGCCGCGGGTGCCGTGGACCTCGAAGCCGTAGGTGTTCTGCTCCCCCACGGCCACGCGACTCGACTCGAGCACCGCCCGCGAGCCGTCGGCGAGGCGGAGCAGGGCGCTCACGTAGTCCTCGTTCTCGACGTCGCCGAGCGCGCCGGCCCCCTTCTCGTAGTGCATCGCACCCGGCACGGCCTCGCGACGCTGCGCGATGAAGGTCGCGCGGTCCACGACGAGCTCGGCGACCGGCGCCACCACGTACCCGAGCAGGTCCGTCGCATGGCTCACGAGGTCGCCCAGCACACCGGAGCCCGAGAACTCGGTCCGGAAGCGCCAGGACAGGGCCGCGTCCGGGTCGGCGGAGTAGTCGGCGAGGAACCGGACGGTGGAGTGCTCGATCTCGCCGATGGCCCCCGACGCGACGATGCGCCGGGCCCGCTCGACGGCCGGCACGTTGCGGTAGTTGAAGCCGGCGGCAGCCTGGACGCCGGCGGCCTCGACCGCGGCCACGATCTCGGCGGTCTCCCCGGCGTCGCGGCCGGCGGGCTTCTCGACCCAGAGGTGCTTGCCCGCCCGCGCCGCGGCGACCGCGACGTCGCGGTGGATGAAGTTGGGTCCGGTCACGCAGACGAGGTCGACCTCCGGGTGCTCGACCAGCTCGCGCCAGTCCGAGAGGAGGTGCTCGAAGCCGTACGCGGCGGCGGCTCGCGCCGTCCGGTCGTCGGGGGCGTTGTCGGCCACCGCCACGAGGCGGGGGCGCAGCGCCGTGTCGGGGTAGTGCTGGACGAGCCGGGTGAGGGCTCGGGCGTGCACCTGTCCCATCCAGCCGAAGCCGACGACGCCGACGCGCAGCTCGGGTGTGCTCACGGGGTCCTGCCTCTCCGCCGTCGGCGACGGCGATCGTTCGTGGGGTGCCGGGTGGGGCTCGGCGTGCGGATGCACCTGGCGCGGGCAGCGCGACGCGGTCGGCCGGGTCCCCCTGGCTCCCGGTCGACCGCGCGGTCGAGGGTCAGGCCTCGGCGGCCATCTCCTGCGCGACCTCGCTGTCGTCGCCCATCGTGCGGGCCAGCTCGTGCGCCAGGGACTCCAGCTCGGCGCCGCCGGCCATCATCGAGGTCAGCTCGTCGAGCGTGATCTCGGACTTGGCGTAGTCGCCCATGCTCTTGCCGCGACGCAGCAGCATGAAGCGGTCGCCGACCGGGTAGGCGTGGTGGGGGTTGTGGGTGATGAACACGACCCCCAGGCCTCGCTCGCGGGCCTTGGCGATGTACTTCAGCACCACACCGGACTGCTTGACGCCCAGGGCGGCCGTCGGCTCGTCGAGGATGAGGACCCGGGCGCCGAAGTACACCGCCCGGGCGATGGCGACGCACTGGCGCTCTCCGCCGGAGAGCGTGCCGATCGGCTGCTCCACGTCGCGCAGGTCGATGCCCATCGCCGCGAGCTCGTCGCGCGTGGTGCGCTTCATGAAGTCGACGTCGAGCTTCTTGAACGGCGCGACGCCCGTGCGGACCTCGCTCCCGAGGAAGAAGTTGCGCCACACCGGCATGAGCGGCACGACGGCGAGGTCCTGGTACACCGTCGCGATGCCGGCGTCGAGCGCCTGGCGCGGGTTGGAGAACGACGTGGACTCGCCGTCGACCACCAGCGTCCCGTCGGTGTGCTGGTGCGCACCGGCCAGGATCTTGATGAACGTCGACTTGCCTGCACCGTTGTCACCGAGCACGCAGGTGACCTCGCCGGCCTTGACCGTGGTGGAGACGTCGGACAGCGCGATGATGTTGCCGTAGCGCTTGCCGATGTCCTGGACCTCGACGATCGTCGTGCCGCGTGCGGGCGGCTCCGTCGTCGTGACGGTGGACTGCGTGGACTTGTTGCTCATCGGGACAGCTCCGCTCGCTTGCGTACCCATTCGTTGAGGAGGACCGCTCCCAGCAGCATGATGCCGAGGAACGCCCGGAGCCAGTTGTTGTCCCAGCCCGAGTAGACGATGCCCTGGTTCGCCATGCCGTAGATCAGGGCGCCGAAGGCCGCGCCGATCGCCGAGCCGTAGCCACCCGTGAGCAGGCAGCCGCCGACGACGGCACAGATGATGTAGATGAACTCCTGGCCGACGCCCGTGTTGGACTGCACGGTCGACGTCGTGAACAGCAGCAGCATGCCGACCAGCCAGCCGGCGCCGGCCGTGGTCATGAAGAGCCCGACCTTCGTCTTGAAGACGGGGACACCGACCTGCCGTGCGGAGACCTGCGCCCCACCGACCGCGAAGATCCAGTTGCCGACGCGCGTGCGCAGCAGTACCCAGGTGGCCACGGCGGTGATGGCCAGCCACCACCAGACGGACGCGAAGACCGCACCGCCGGCGATGTCGACCGACGAGCCGAAGACGGCCTTCGGCTGGTCGTAGAAGGGCACCTGGGCCATGCCCTGGATCGCCACCTGGCCCGTGAGGGCCTTCGTGAGGGCCAGGTTGATGCCCTGGAGGACGAAGAACGTGCCGAGCGTGACGATGAAGCTCGGCAGCCCCGTCCGCATGACGATCACGCCGTTGAAGAAGCCGACCGCCAGCGCGAGGGCCAGCGAGACGAGGATCGCGGCCCAGATGTTGAGGCCGTACTCCGTGCAGAGGATGCCGACCGCGAGCCCGGTGAACCCGGTCATGGCGCCGGCCGAGAGGTCGAACTCGCCGCCGATCATGAGCAGGGCCACGGCGACGGCCATGATGCCGATCGTCGACGCCGAGCGCAGCCAGGTGCTGGCGCCGCTGGAGGTGGCGAAGGCGCTGGTGGTCAGCGCGAAGAAGCTGAAGATGACGATGACGGCGACGAGGGCGCCGATCTCGGGCCGCTTGAGGAGCTTGGTCAGCGTCGACGTCTTGGCGACGCGTTCATCGGCGACGGAGGCTGTCGTCATGGTGTGGGTGCCTTTCGTGGAGGGTGGGCGGCGGGGGCCCGGACGACGTCGGTGCGTCCGTTCGGGCCCCCGCCCGTGACCGCTGCGTCAGCGCGTGCCTTCCTCGGCGAACTTCGCGACGTCGGCCGCGTTGTCCTTCGTGACGAAGGCGGGGCCGGAGTTGATCGGCTGGCCACCGCCGACGTCGTTGCCGTTGATGCTCTTGAGGTAGAGCGTCGTGACACCCAGGAAGCCCTGGACGTAGGGCTGCTGGTCGACGGCGAACAGGATCTTGCCGTCCTCGATGTTCTTCACGACGTCGGCCGAGAGGTCGAACGTCGCGACCGTGGCGTCGCTGCCGGCGGCGTCGACGGCCGAGACGGCGTCGATCGCGTACTGGCCACCGAGCGTCAGCACGACGTCGATGTCGCTGTCGGCCTGCAGCTTGGAGGTGATGGTCGAGGTGACCGCGTTGTCGTCGGTGCCGTCGACCTGGAGGTTCTCCATGTCGCCGCCGAACGTGCCGGCGGCCGCCTTGCAGCGCTCCTCGAGACCGACGTTGCCGGCCTCCTGCACGACGCAGATGCCCTTGGAGAGGCCCTCCTCCTTCAGCCGCTCGCCGACGGCCTCGCCGGCGATGGCCTCGGACTGGCCGATGTGCGTGATGGCGCCGAACTCCTGCCAACGGTCGATGCCCGAGTTGATCGAGACGACCGGGACCCCCGCGGCGACGGCCTTCTTGATGCTGCTCTCGAGACCGTCCGGGTTGGCCATGGAGACGACGATGCCGTCGACCTTGTCGGCGACCGCGCCGTCGATCAGCTGCGACTGCTTGGCCGGGTCCGGGTCGTTGCTGTAGTTGATCTCGACGCCGTAGTCCTTGCCGGCCTGCTCGGCACCGCTCTTCACCCGGTCCCAGAACGCGTCACCGGGGCTGGAGTGCGTGATGACCGCGTACGTGAGGTCCTTGGACTCGGCCGTGTCGTCCTCCTGGCCGGTGCCGCTGCACGCCGCCAGGAGGGCGCCGGCGACGATGACCGCGCCGGCGAGCTTGAGCTTCTTCATGCGGGGGTTCTCCTGTTCTCGGGGCCTGCGGGTCAGGCCCTTCGTGACCTCGTCAGGTGCGACGCGCCACAGTGTGCCCCACTTCACAGCAGGGACGGGTTCATTGTCAAGACATATTGACGAAACGTTTCACGCCGTGTTGCATGTCCTCACAAAGGAAGGACTTTGACGTGTCGGACACAGCCCAGCACATCCAGCTCGATCGCTCCAGCCCGGTTCCCCTGTACTTCCAGGTGGCCGCGCAGCTCGAGCGCGCCATCCTGGACGGCCACCTGGGCGCCGGCGCCAGGATCAGCGACGAGATCAGCCTCGCCGGTCACCTCGGCCTCTCGCGGCCCACCGTGCGCCAGGCGATCCAGGTGCTCGTCGACAAGGGCATGCTGGTGCGCAAGCGCGGGGTCGGCACCCAGGTCGTGCACGGCAAGATCAGCCGTTCCGTCGAGCTGACCAGCCTGCACGACGACCTGCGGGCCGCCGGCCAGGAGCCCCACACCAAGGTCGAGTCCTACGAGCGCATCCCGGCCACCGAGGAGCTCGCGAACGAGCTGCGGGTGGACGTCGGCGCCGAGATCTGGTCGCTCGAGAGGGTCCGCTTCGTCGGGTCCGCCCCGCTCGCCCTCATGCACAACTACCTGCCGGTCGACGTGCTCGACCTCGACACCGTGGACCTCGAGCGGGAGGGGCTGTACGAGTCCCTGCGCAATGCCGGCGTGCTCATGCGCGTGGCCAAGCAGCGCATCGGCGCGCGCAAGGGCGATGCGCGGGAGTGCCGCCTGCTCGAGGAGCGGCGCTCGGCGCCCCTGCTCACGATGCAGCGCACCTCCTACGACGACGCCGGCAACGCGGTGGAGTTCGGCACCCACCTGTACCGGCCGGACCGCTACTCCTTCGAGATGACGTTGGTCGACCGCTGAACGACGCCGCACGCGCGGCGCATATATGTCCTGACATTTGTTTGTCATGACAAACAGTTGACATCGTCGTCGGGACGACCGTAACGTCGTCCACGTCGCACCCCGCCCGGCAGAGAGGCCGCCATGAGCACCATCCCCGAGGTCCTGACCTACGGCAGGGCAGGCGTCGACGTCTACCCGCTGCAGATCGGCGTGGGTCTCGAGGACGTCGAGAGCTTCGGCAAGTTCCTCGGCGGGACCACGGCCAACGTCGCGGTCGCCGCGGCGCGGCTGGGTCACCGGGTGGCAGCGCTCACCGGTGTCGGCGACGACCCCTTCGGACGTTTCGTCCGGCGGGCGTTCCGTGACCTGGGCGTCGACGACTCCCAGGTCGTGGTCGTGCCGGAGCTGGCCACGCCCGTCACGTTCTGCGAGATCTTCCCGCCCGACGACTTCCCGCTGTACTTCTACCGCAAGCCCAGCGCCCCGGACATGAACCTGACCGTCGACCAGGTCGATCTCGACCTCGTGCGCGAGGTGGAGCTGCTCTGGCTGACCACGAGCGGCATGAGCGAGGAGCCGAGCCGCTCCACGCAGCTCGCGATGCTCGAGGCCCGTTCTGGCTCGCGGCAGGATCAGCCCCACCACACCGTGCTCGACCTCGACTACCGCCCGATGTTCTGGGCCGATCCCGCGGACGCGACGGTCCAGGTGCAGAAGATGCTCCCCCACGTGACGGTCGCCGTCGGCAACCGCGAGGAGTGCGAGGTCGCCGTCGGCGAGACCGATCCCGACCGCGCCGCCGACGCCCTGCTCAATGCCGGCGTGGAGCTCGCCGTGGTCAAGCAGGGCCCGAAGGGCGTCCTCGCCAAGACCCGCCACGAGCGGGTCGAGTCCCCACCGATCCTCATCGAGCCGGTCAACGGCCTCGGCGCCGGCGACAGCTTCGGCGGCTCGCTCGTGCACGGGCTTCTCGCGGGCCTCCCGCTGGAGCAGCTGCTGCGCAACGCCAACGCAGCCGGCGCGATCGTCGCGTCGCGTCTCGAGTGCTCGACCGCCATGCCCACCCAGGACGAGATCGACGAGCTCGTCCGAGAGCGCTTCCCGCAGGAGTCGTGACCCGCATGTCCCCCACCCCCCAGGACCCGACGACCCCCTTCGTCGCCGACATCGCCGAGCTGCGCGAGGTCCGGGCGCACGACCCCCAACGCGTCACGAAGCTGCTGAGCTCGCGCCGTCGGCGGCCGCTGCTGCCGGCCGACGGACGCCTCATGATCGTCGCGTGCGACCACCCCGCGCGTGGTGCGCTCGCGGCGACGGGCAACCCGACGGCGATGGCCGACCGCCACGAGGTGCTCGCCCGACTGGTCACCGCGCTCGGCCGGCCCGGCGTCGACGGTGTGCTCGCGACCTCCGACGTGCTCGAGGACCTGCTGCTTCTCGGCGCGCTCGAGGACAAGGTGGTCTTCACCTCCATGAACCGCGGGGGCCTCGCCGGCTCGTCCTACGAGATGGACGACCGGATGACGGGCTACGACGTGCGGGGCACGATCGACGCCGGGTTCGAGGGCGCCAAGATGCTGACCCGCATCGACCTGGACGACCCCGGCACCCTGCGCACGCTGGAGACCCAGGCCGCCGCCATCACCGAGCTCAACCGCGCCGAGGTGGTGGCCATGGTCGAGCCATTCATGTCGAGCCGGCGCGACGGCAAGGTCGTCAACGACCTCTCCCCCGACGCCGTCATCAAGTCCGTGGCCATCGCACAGGGACTCGGTGCCGCGAGCGCCTTCACGTGGCTCAAGCTGCCCGTGGTGGAGGAGATGGAGCGCGTCATGCGGTCCACGACGCTGCCCACGCTCCTGCTGGGCGGCGACCCGACCGGCCACCCCGAGACGGTGTACCGCAGCTGGGAGCGGGCCCTGGCCCAGCCCGGCGTCCGCGGCCTGATGGTCGGCCGCACCATGCTCTTCCCCCACGACGACGACGTCGCCGGCGCCGTCGACACGGCCGTGGGACTCGTCCGGTGACCACCTCCGACCCCGGCGGGGGTGCCGGGCCGCGGGCGGCGACGAACTGGGTCGTGCCCGCAGGCGCGGGGGCCGAGGACGGCTTCGACCTCGCGGTCGTCGCCGGCGAGCGGGAGGGCTGGTCGCACACCAGCCTGTGGACCGTGACGCTGGCGGCCGGCGAGAGCCGCACCGTGACGGCACCAGGCCAGGAGCTGCTGGTCGTGCCGCTGTCCGGCGGCACCGAGGTGAGCGTCGGCAGCACCGTCGACGGGGAGACCTTCACCCTCACCGGGCGACCCGACGTGTTCGCCGGACCCACCGACGTCGCCTACGCACCGCTCGACACCCCCGTCACGCTCACGTCGGCCGACGGTGGACGCTTCGCGGTCTGCGGCGCCACGACCGACGTGGTCCTGCCCGCCCGGCACCTGCCGGCGGCCGACGTCCCCGTCGAGCTGCGCGGGGCCGGGCAGAGCAGCCGCCAGGTGCGCAACTTCGGCACCGTGGGCGTCCTCGACGCCGGGTCGATCATCGCCTGCGAGGTCATCACCCCCGGCGGCAACTGGTCGAGCTACCCGGCCCACAAGCACGACGAGGAGTCCGAGCACGAGTCCGCGCTCGAGGAGATCTACTACTTCGAGGTGCAGGAGGGGCCGCAGGGCCAGCCCGGGCTCGGCTTCCACCGCACCAGCTCGACGCCCGCGGGCGAGATCGACGTGCTGCACGAGGTGCGCGACCGCGACACCGTGCTCGTCCCGCACGGGTGGCACGGACCGTGCACCGCGGCCCCCGGCCACGACATGTACTACCTGAACGTCATGGCCGGACCAGGCGCCGAGCGCGCGTGGCTCATCAGCGACCACCCCGACCAGACCTGGGTCAGGTCCACCTGGGAGCACCAGGAGATCGACCCCCGACTCACCGAAGGCGACTGACATGACGCAGACCCGACGGCTCACCGTCGCGCAGGCCACCATCGCGTTCCTGGGCGCGCAGTACTCCGAGCGCGACGGCGTGGAGCACAAGCTGTTCGCCGGGGCGTTCGGCATCTTCGGGCACGGGAACGTGGCCGGCCTCGGTCAGGCGCTGCTCCAGGCCGAGCTGGAGGACCCCGACCTGCTCCCCTACGTGCTCGGCCGCAACGAGCAGGCCATGGTGCACTCGGCCGTGGCGTACGCCCGGCAGAAGGACCGGCTGCAGACCTGGGCCGTGACGACGAGCGTCGGGCCGGGGGCGACCAACATGGTCACCGGCGCCGCGCTGGCGACGATCAACCGCCTGCCCGTCCTCCTGCTGCCCGCCGACACGTTCGCCGACCGCAGCGCCTCGCCCCTGCTGCAAGAGCTCGAGCTCCCCCAGTCCGGCGACGTCACCGTCAACGACACCTTCCGCGCCGTCTCGCGCTACTTCGACCGCGTGTGGCGACCCGAGCAGCTGCCGTCGGCGCTGCTGGCGGCCATGCGGGTGCTCACCGACCCGGCCGAGACCGGGGCCGTGACGATCTGCTTCCCGCAGGACGTGCAGGCGCAGGCCCACGACTGGCCCGTCGAGCTGTTCGAGAAGCGCGTGTGGCACGTGGCGCGCCCGGTCCCCGAGCGTCCGCTGGTCGACGTCGCCGCCGAGGCGATCCGCTCGGCGCGACGTCCGGTCCTCGTCGCCGGCGGCGGTGTGCACTACAGCCAGGCCACCGAGGCGCTGGCGGCCTTCAGCGAGGCCACCGGGATCCCCGTCGGCCAGAGCCAGGCCGGCAAGGGCACGCTCGTCTACGACCACCCGCAGTGCCTGGGGGCCATCGGCTCCACCGGCACGACGGCCGCGAACGCGATCGCCCGCGACGCCGACCTCGTCATCGGGGTCGGCACGCGCTACTCCGACTTCACGACGGCCAGCCGGACGGCGTTCCAGGCCGAGGGCGTGCGCTTCGTGAACGTGAACGTCGCGGCGATCGACTCGGTGAAGCAGTCCGGCCTCGCGATCACCGCCGACGCCCGCGAGACGCTCGACGCCCTGCGCGTGGCCCTCGACGGCCACCGCGTCGACGACGCCTACGTCGAGGAGTACCAGCGCCTCGCGGCCGACTGGGACGCCACCGTCGAGGCCACCTACGTGCCCGAGACGCCCGACCGCGGTGCGGGCGGCCTGCCCACCCAGGGCGAGGTGCTCGGCCTGGTGAACGAGCTGTCCGACCCGCGCGACGTGGTGCTCTGCGCTGCCGGCTCGATGCCCGGGGACCTGCACAAGCTGTGGCGCACGCGCGACAGCAAGGGCTACCACGTGGAGTACGGGTACTCCTGCATGGGCTACGAGGTCGCCGGGGGCATCGGCGCCGCGATGGCCGAGCGGGGTGACCGCGACGTCTTCGTCATGGTCGGCGACGGCTCGTACCTGATGATGGCGACCGAGCTCGTGACCGCGGTGCAGGAGGGCGTGAAGATCATCGTCGTCCTCGTGCAGAACCACGGCTACGCCTCGATCGGCTCGCTGTCGGAGAGCCTCGGCTCGCAGCGCTTCGGCACCCGCTACCGCTACCGCGCGGAGGGATCCGGCCGGCTCGACGGGGAGAAGCTCCCCGTCGACCTCGCGGCCAACGCCGAGAGCCTCGGCGTCGAGGTCGTGCGCGTGGGCTCGGCCGAGGCGTTCGGCAAGGCCGTCACCGCGGCCAAGGAGTCGCCGACGAGCACGGTCATCCACGTCGAGACCGACCCGCTCGTCCCGGCACCGAGCAGCGAGTCGTGGTGGGACGTCCCGGTCAGCGAGACCTCCACCCTCGAGTCCACCCAGCAGGCCTACGAGACCTATCGGTCCGCCAAGGCCGACCAGCACCTGCACCTCACCCCGCCGCCCACGCCGGGCGCCTAGGCACGACGCCGCCACACCCCACCAGCACCTGCACCACCGAGGAGAAGAGCCACCATGGCCACCACCGTCACCCACTGGATCAACGGCGCCCCCGTCGAGGGCACGAGCGGACGCTTCGGCGACGTCACCAACCCCGCCACGGGCGAGGTCACGTCGAGCGTGTCGTTCGCGTCCGAGGACGACGTCGCCGCGGCGGTCGCCGCCGCGAAGGCCGCGTTCCCGGCCTGGCGCGACACGTCGCTCGCCCGCCGCACCCAGGTCATGTTCGCGTTCCGCGAGCTGCTGAACGCCCGCGCCGACGAGCTGGCCGCGATCATCACCTCCGAGCACGGCAAGGTGCTCTCCGACGCCGCCGGCGAGGTCGCCCGCGGCCAGGAGGTCGTGGAGTTCGCGTGCGGCATGCCGCACCTGCTCAAGGGCGGCTTCACCGAGAACGCGTCCACCAACGTCGACGTCCACTCCGTGCGTCAGCCCCTGGGCCCGGTCGCGATCATCAGCCCGTTCAACTTCCCGGCCATGGTGCCGATGTGGTTCTTCCCCGTCGCGATCGCCGCCGGCAACACCGTCGTGCTCAAGCCGTCGGAGAAGGTCCCCACGGCCGCGGTCTGGATGGCCGAGCTGTGGAAGGAGGCCGGCCTGCCCGACGGCGTGTTCAACGTGCTGCACGGCGACAAGGTCGCCGTCGACGGACTGCTGACCAGCCCCGACATCAAGAGCGTCTCGTTCGTCGGCTCCACCCCCATCGCGCAGTACGTCTACGAGACCGGCACCGCGCACGGCAAGCGGGTCCAGGCCCTCGGCGGCGCGAAGAACCACATGATCGTGCTGCCCGACGCCGACCTCGACCTCGCCGCCGACCAGGCCATCAACGCCGGCTTCGGCTCCGCGGGAGAGCGCTGCATGGCGATCTCCGCCGCCGTCGTCGTCGGCGACGTCGCCGACACCTTCGTCGCGAAGGTCAAGGAGCGCGCCGAGGCGCTGCGCACCGGTGACGGCACGCGCGGCTGCGACATGGGCCCGCTCGTCACGTCGCAGTCGCGCGACCGCGTGGCCGGGTTCGTCGACGCGGGCGAGGCCGCGGGCGCGACGCTCGTGGTCGACGGCCGCAACCCCGAGGTCGACGCCGCCGGGGAGGGCTTCTTCGTCGGCCCCACCCTGTTCGACCACGTGAGCCGCGACATGAGCATCTACACCGAGGAGATCTTCGGCCCCGTGCTCTCGGTGCTGCGCGTCGACTCCTACGAGGAGGCCCTGGAGCTCATCAACAGCAACCCCTACGGCAACGGGACCGCGATCTTCACCAATGACGGCGGCGCCGCCCGGCGCTTCCAGAACGAGGTCGAGGTCGGCATGATCGGCATCAACGTGCCGGTTCCCGTGCCCATGGCGTACTACTCCTTCGGCGGCTGGAAGAACTCGCTCTTCGGCGACACCCACGCCCACGGCACCGAGGGCGTGCACTTCTTCACCCGCGGCAAGGTCGTCACCTCGCGCTGGCTCGACCCCAGCCACGGCGGCATCAACCTGGGCTTCCCCCAGAACGCATGACGCCGCACGCATGACGCGGCGCGCGACACCGCACGCCTGACACTCCACCGACCTGCGGCTGCCACCGCACGGCGCAGGGCCCCGACCTCACGGTCGGGGCCCTGCGTCGGTGGTGGGGGTGGCTCCGAGGCCCGCGCCGGCTCGACCAAGGGTGCGCCGCCGCGACTCCCGCCCGGGGTGGTGCTGTGCAGCCGCGGCTCCCGTCGGACCTGGTCTCCGAAAGAGCCTCGACGGAGCGGACGAGCCCGGGCCACCCTGAGCTCGCCGGATGCGGCCGGGCGACGCAAGATTCTGCGTTCGCGAACGGAACGCCCGAGGATCCTGCGTTCGTGCTCGGATCCCGCCTCGAACGCAGCATCGTTCGGGCTCGCACCCACCAACGCAGAATCCTGCGTCCGCCCGGCAGAGCCGACCGACCCGATGCCCCCTGCTCCAGTCGAGGCCCTTGCGGAGCCCACCACCAGGACCAGCGGAGGCCGCGCGGCCCCACCCCGAGCGGGAGCGACGGCGGCGCACCGATCGAGGGTCGCGAACCCCCACCACGACGAACGGGCCCCGCGCAGCTGCGCGGGGCCCGTCCGTCAGGGGGTCGGGTGCGGGTCAGGCCAGCAGGCCCTCCACGTAGGCGAGGCAGCGGCGCACGTCGGCGACCGGGCCCTCGCCCTCGGGCTCGCCGTCGGTGAGCATGAGGTCCTGCTCGAGCACGTACCAGCCGGTGTATCCGTGGCTCTCGAGCGCGCTCACCATGGCGGCGACGTCGACGGAGCCGCGGCCCAGGACCTGCCACATGCCGTCGGCGACGGCGTCGGAGAAGGTGACCTCGCCGGCCACGACGCGGGCGGCCTTCTCGGCGTCGACGTCCTTGAGGTGGACGTGGCCCACCCGGTCGAGGTTGGCGAGCGTGATGGCGACAGGGTCGGCACCGGCGGCGGCCAGGTGGCCGGTGTCGACGCACAGGCCGATGTGCGAGCCGTCGAGGACCTGCTGCACGTCGGCGGCGTTCTCGACGATCGTGCCCATGTGCGGATGGATGACGGCCACGACGCCGCGCGAGACGGCGTGGTCGGCGATGCGGTCGAGGTTCGCGTTCAGCGTCTTCCACTGCACGTCGTCGAGCACGGGACGTGCGTCGTAGCCCTCCTGGCCGGTGGCCGCGGCCAGGACCACGACGCCCGCACCGGACGCGAGGCAGGCGTCGATGAAGCGGTCGACCTCGGGCAGCGGGTCGTGGTCGGCGTCGAACAGCACGACGGGCAGGAAGCCGCCGACGGCGGCGAGGCCGTACTGCTCGAGGAAGGCCGCCTTCTCGGCGGGCTCGTCCGGCAGGAAGCCGTCGGGACCGAACTCGGTGGCGGTCAGGCCCAGCTCGCGCATCTCGCCGAGGACTCGGTCGGCGGGCAGCTGCAGGCCCCAGCCGGGAACCTCGCAGACGCCCCACGAGATGGGAGCGCCCGCGACACGCGTGCGGACGGAAGCGGTGGTCGACATCGGGCGATGTCCTTTCGACAGGGGCGTTGTTTGTCGTGACAAAGGGGGATGTCCTTAGTGTGGGCGCGCTCACAGCCCCGCGTCAAGTCCATGTCCTGACATACTGACGTGGATGTCCTCGCACGCCCATGCCGCTGACACCGATCCGCGCGGATCGGTGTCAGCAGGCCACTGATCAGCCCAGCGCCTCCGCGTCGCGACGCAGGGCCTCGAGGGTGCGGTGCATGCCGTCGAGCAGGTCGACGTCGTGGTTCTCGGCTCCGCCCATGAACCACTTCCCCGCCAGGCGCACGGTGAGTCCTGCGCGCGGCAGCGCCGTGCGACGCTCGACGACGCGCGTGCCGGCCCCCTCGGGGGTGAGCTCGTAGGACCACTCCACGTCGGTCGGGCCGACGTGGAACGCCAACGCGGCCGAGCCGTCGTGGGTCGGCGGCTTCCACCGGGTGATGCGGGTCGTCGTGGGCCACACGACAGCACCCTTGCGGTTGACGTTCAGACCGCGCGAGCCGACCTTCGGCGCAGCAGCGATGAACATCCGCACGGTCTCGGGACTGCGCTCGCTCATCGAGCGCAGGTCCGACAGCAAGGTCCACACCGTCTCGACCGGGGCGGCGACGACGGTCTCCGCCTCGAGGGGCGGCAGGCCCTGGCTCGGGAACTCAGGCGGCACGGGCGGTCCGCTCGACCTCGGACTTGATCCGCTGGAGCGTGTGCGCGATCCCCTGCTCGAGCTCGGTCTCGAAGGCGTCGGTGCCACCGAGGACGTGCTTGGTGAGCAGGTTCGACAGGTTCGAGACCCCGTTCGGGGCCGTGCGCGACTCCGTCAGCCGGGTGCGT
The DNA here is from genome assembly GCF_024655735.1 of Aeromicrobium sp. 50.2.37. NCBI lineage: Bacteria > Bacillati > Actinomycetota > Actinomycetes > Propionibacteriales > Nocardioidaceae > Aeromicrobium > Aeromicrobium sp. 50.2.37. Next base: position 31,176 of record NZ_JANLGG010000010.1, on the reverse strand, counting down.
CCACCGTCGAGCGCCTCCAGGCGGTAGGTCCAGACCGTGCCGTTCTCGGCGACCTTGAGCGCCAGCTCACGTTCGGGCTCGAAGACCTTCACGTACGCGCGCGTGGGCCAGACCTTCCAGCCCTGCCGGTTGACGTTGATCGTGCGGGCACCCTGCTTGACCTCGCCCCCGCGGATGATCATCTTCTTGCACTGCGGGCTCCACTCCCCCATGCGCTTGAGGTCGGACACGACGGCCCAGACGGCGGCGGGCGTCGCGTCGATCTCGACGGAGTCCTCGATCAGGCTGCGGTTCGGCACGGTGGTCCTCCAGGTGGTGGTGCGGGGGCGGGGTGGGTCGATCGGAGCGGGGACGTGGGGCCCGGCGGGCCAAGGCGCTGGGCGGGCCTAGGCGCGACCGGAGGCGGAGAGCGCACGCACGGGACGGTGCCCGGCGCGCACCCACTCGACGATCCAGTCGCCGACCGTCGGGTGGTTCAGCAGGGCGAAGTGGTGAGCGCTCGGGACGTACTCGAAACGGGCGCCGTCGACGACCGGCCCGGTGCGCCCGACCCCGGTGGCCGAGGAGAAGTGCACCAGGAGGTCGCCGAGCACGGCGCTCACGGCGTGGCGCTGCGTGGCACCGAGCGTGGCGGCCACGAAGTGGTACTCGGCGTGCGGGAGCGGGGCCGCGGCGATGCGGTCGAGACCCCAGGCGCGGGTGAGGTCCTGCCCCTCCCACTCGTCGGCGGAGATGTAGCCGTGGCGCAGGTCGACGATGCCCGCGGAGCGGGTGTCGAGGATGGTGCTGAAGGGGCGGGACTCCGGCAGGAACCGGAGCACGGAGGACCCGAGGTGGGCGACCTTCTCGAGGTTGGCGCCGGCGTGCGGGGTGCCCAGGCAGACGACGTCGCGCACGAGGTGCTGCCACGTCTTGCCGCCCGCCGTGGCGTGGTTGGTGGCGGCTCGCACGACCAGACCGCCCATGGAGTGGCCGACGAGCGTGATGCGCGAGACGGCGGTGGGCCAGACGTCGACGAGCTGGGTGAGCAGCGCGTCGAGGTGCTTGCCGTTCTCGGAGATGTGCAGGCCGGTGTTGTACCGGATCATGACGGGCGTGGCGTCGGTCTCCGCGGTGAGCCGCGACGCGTAGGTGGAGCCGCTGACCTTCGAGCCCAGGCCCCACGACTCGTCGTCCTCGCAGAGCCCGTGCAGGAACACCACCAGGTGGCTGGACGCACCCCGGAACGCCTCGGCGACCTGCCACTCGGTGACCGGGAGGTCCTCACCGTCGACACGTACCGACATGACGATCGCCTGGGGGTCGTCGAGCATGCGCAGCTCGTCGCCGATGAGCCCGTTGACGGCGGCGACGACGCTGCGGCCGAACCGGCTGGACTCGACCGGCGACCCGACACCCCGCGCGGAGAGCGCGCGCACCGTGCCGCTGCCGACCCTCAGGACCCCCGACACCGCGCCGTAGACCGAGGTCACGACCGCGTCGTGCAACGACTCCGGGACGCGTCCGCCGACGACACGGGTGGCGCGGAACGCCCTCGCCGCAGCCGCCTGGTGCACCTCGCGGACCGTGCCCACGACCAACCGGTCGAGGTGGTCGAGCGCGAGGGCTGCCACGTCGGTGGTGCGTGCAGGTGTGCCGGGCATGTCTACATACTGCCGGTATCCGGACGCGATGGGAACCGGAGGTGGCGAGGTTCTCAGCGATTTCCCGGCCGGTGGCCCCACGACCCACCGGTCGACCTCGCCGCGGAGGGCCGGCAGCAGGTCCAGCGGCTCCGGACGCACGACGGCCCGGCACCCCCAGGGGCGCCGGGCCGTCGTCGGACGACGTCGCGTCAGGCCTTGTCGGACTCCTCGGAGACCTCGGGCTCGGCGGCGGCGGACTCGTCGGTCGTCTCGACCTCGTCGTCGGCGATCGAGCCGTCGGCGCGCAGCTTGCCGAGCTCGAGCACGGTCCCGGACGCGTCCTTGACCGTGGCCTGCTGCATGAGGGTGGCGAGCGCCTTGCCGCGCAGCACCTCGCTCACCATCTCGGGCACGTGGTTGTGCTCCATGATGTGCTGGATGTAGGAGTTCGGGTCCTCGCCCGACTCCTGGGCGCGGCGCATGATGTGCTGCGTCAGCTCGTCGTTCTCGATGCCGATCTCGGAGTCGGCGACGACCTGGTCGAGCACGAACTGGGCGACGATCGAGTCGCGGACCCGACGCTCCAGCTCGGCCTCGAACTCCTCGGCCGTCTGGCCCTCGTCCTCGAGGTAGGTGTCGAAGGAGATGCCGGCGTACGAGAGCTGCTGCATGATCTGATCGCGGCGGCCCTGGAGCTCCTCGGCGACGACGGTCTCGGGCAGCGGTGCCTCGACCGTGCCGACGACCTCCTCGAGCACGAGGTCGCGGGCCTCCGCGGCCTGCTCCATGCGCTTGCCGCGCACGAGACGCTCGCGGACGTCGGCCTTGAGCTCCTCGACGGTGTCGAACTCCGACGCCGTCTGGACGAACTCCTCGTCCAGGTCGGCGACCTGGCGCTCCTTGACGTCGTTGAGGGTGACGGTGACGTCGACCGGCGTGCCCTTGAGCTCACCGCCCACCAGCTCGGTGGAGAACGTCGTCGTCGCGCCCTTCTCGAGGCCGATGAGCGCCTCGTCGAGGCCGTCGAGCAGCGTGCCCGAGCCGATCGTGTAGGGCAGGCCCTTGGCGTCGGCGCCCTCGATGTCGGCACCGTCCTTGTCGCGGGCGACGAGGTCGATGGTCACGGCGTCGCCGTCGGCGGCCGCGCGGTCGACGTCGAGCGTGACGGCGAAGCGGTCGCGCAGGGCGTCGATCTGCTCGTCGACGTCGGCGTCGGTGACCTCGGCGTCGGCGACCTGCACCTCGATGGCGGCCAGGTCGGGCAGCTCGATGGTCGGGCGCACGTCGAGCTCGGCGGTGATCTCGATGTCCTCACCGTCGGAGAACTTGGTGAGGTCGATCTCGGGCTGGCTCAGCGGCTGGATCTCGGCCTGCTGCAGCGCCTCGCTGTACCAGCCGGGCAGTGCACCGTTGATGGCCTCGTCGAGGACGGCGCTGCGGCCGATCCTCTGGTCGACGATGGCCGCCGGCACCTTGCCCTTGCGGAAGCCGGGGATGGTGATCTGCGCGCCGATCGTCTTGTAGGCCTTGTCGAGGCTGGGCTGGAACTCCTCGAACGGCACCTCGATCGTGAGCTTGACGCGGGTGGGGCTCAGGGACTCGGTGGTGCTCTTCACGTTCGTGCTGCTCCTGCGGTGATGGGGGTCGGGGTGCGTGCCGCATCCGCACGTGACGTGCTGCGGGCACGGGAGGTCGCGCTGGCTCTCCGAGCCTGCGGCAGGACCTCCGGCCAGTCTCTCACGGCCCACCAGCCCAGGGCGAACCCGCACTGTCCAGGACCGCACGGCCTTCATGAGAGAGCCCTCATGACCGGCTCATCGCCGCCTCATGGTGCGTCGATGTGATGAGGGCAGTCGAGCGGCGACGCTCCCCACCCCATCCCACTCCTGGAGGACCACCATGAAGCGCACCACCCTCGCAGCAGCAGCGGCCGCCGTCATCGGCGTCGTCCCGCTCGCCCTCGTCGTCACCTCCCCCGCCCAGGCCGCCTCGTCGTACTCCTGCGACGGGAGCCGCGCCACCATCGTGGGCACGCCGGGCTCCGACGAGATCGAGGGGGCGAACGGACGGGACGTCATCGTCGCGCTCAGCGGCAACGACGAGATCGACGGCAACGGCGGGAACGACGTGATCTGCGCGGGCGCCGGCAACGACGAGGTCGAGGGCGGGTCGGGGACCGACCGCATCTTCGGCGACAGCGGCAGCGACGAGATCGACGGCGACAGCGCCAACGACCGCATCTACGGCGGGCCGGGTCACGACGACATCGAGGGCAGCGGTGGCAACGACAAGCTCTACGGCCAGGGAGGCCGCGACGTCGTCGAGGGCGGATCGGGCAAGGACGTCGTGAGCGGCGGCTCCGGCAAGGACCGCGTCTACCAGGGCAGCGAGCCCGACGACGACTGACCGCGACGTGGTGCGGAGGGGTCGGGCTCCCGAGGCCCGGCCCCTCCGTCCGTCGGCGTGGCTCGCCCTCAGACGGGCAGCACACGCGCCGAGCCGGACCTGACCCGGCGCGCGGCCAGCAGCCGCGACGACGCGTCGGGATCGCGACGGTCGCTGACGGCGTGCCACTCCCACCTCGCCTCCGAGGGCGTCAGCTCGACCACGCTGTAGCCGTGGTCGTCGAGGTTGACGAACCGCACGTGCGGGTTGAGCGCACCGATCGCCTCCTCCATCGCGAGGGACACGGTCCGTGGCGCGGTGCCCATGAAGTCGTCGACGTTGTTGCTGGTGATCGAGCTGCACACGAGCTCGGTGGCCACCGGCCGGCCGTCGAGCTCCACCTCGTTGGCCCACGCCGTGTGGACGTCGCCGCTGAGGAAGACCACGTCGCCGACGCCCGCCTCGGCCAGACCCTGGAGGAGCCGCCGCCGCTCGGCGGGATAGCCGTCCCACGTGTCGGTGTTCGGCTCCGGTGAGCCCCAGGTCATGGGGTCGGTCGTGTCGCGCAGCGCCAGCTCCTCCCCGCGTGGCCGCGGCGGCATGAGCATCGGCGCCACCATGACCGGGTTGCCGACGAGCTTCCACCGGGCGGTCGAGGCCGCCAGCCCCCGCGCCAGCCAGGACTCCTGGTCCGTGCCGGTGAGCGTGCGCCGCTCGTCGGCAAGGGCGACGTCGCGCGGCTCGACCCGCTCGTCACGGCGACTGCGCAGGTCGAGCATCGTCAGCTCGACGAGGTCGCCGAAGCGGAACCGGCGGTGGATCGTCACCCCGTCGCCGACCGTCGCCGTGCCCGACATCCGCACCGGCATCCACTCGTCGTAGGCCCTCAGCGCGGCGCCGCGCCGGCGGGTCCAGGGACCCTCGGTGGCGGGGTCGTGCTCGTACGCACCCTCCGGGAACCAGCCGTCCGCGACCTCGTGGTCGTCCCACGTGGCGATCATCGGCAGGTCGGCATGGAGGCGGCTCAGGTCGGGATCGGTCTTGTACTGCGCGTGACGACGTCGATAGTCCTCGAGCGTGACGGTCTCGTGCGGGGGGTCGTGGCGTCGGACGTCGGTCCAGTCCGCTCCGTGGGAGTAGCGACCCGGCTCGTACTCGTAGAGGTAGTCGCCGAGGTGGACGACGGCGTCGAGGTCGTGGTCGAGCAGGTGGCGGTACGCGCCGAAGTGGCCGGCCTGCCAGTTGGCGCAGCAGACCACGCCGAGCCGGAGCCGGTCCACGGCCGCGTCGACGGCCGGGGCGGTCCGCGTGCGACCCGTGACCGCGTCCGGGCCGTGGGAGAAGCGGTACCAGTAGGTCGTGGCAGGTCGGAGCGCGCGGACGTCGAGCTTCACGGTGTGGTCGCGTCCCGCGTCGGTGCCCACCGTGCCCTCCGCCACCACTTCGGCGAAGCCGTCGTCGAGCGCCACCTGCCAGGCCACGTCGACCGGAGCCCCGCGTCCCGAGCCGGGCGTGGCGTCGGGCGTCGGCGAGACGCGGGTCCACAGCACGACGCCGTCGGGCAGCGGGTCCCCGGACGCCAGGCCGTGCTGGAAGTGCTGGTGCCGGCTGGCGGGCGCGGCCGAGGGCCGCAGGGTGGAGGCGACGACGCCGGCACCGAGGGTGAAGCCGACCCCGCTGACCACGAGCTCGCGGCGGCTCATCGGGGGTCGGCGGCGGGTGGGGGGTTGGCGGGCGGTCCCGGTCCTCACGCCTCCAGTCAGGCAGGGGCGGGGTACGGGACGGCGATGCCGCGGTGAACGGGGCGGGACGACCAGGAGACGGTCCGGACGCGGAAGCCATCGGCCCGGTCCGGTGTTGACGACGACGTGAGGCTCTCGTTGCTCGACCGCTCCCGGACCCGCGTCGGCCGCCCCGACGCCGAGGGGCTGACGGGCAGCGTGGAGCGTGCCGTCTGGGCCGAGCAGCTCGGCTACGAGCGCTTCTGGGTGGCCGAGCACCATGGCGTCCCCGGCATCGCCAGCGGGTCACCGCCCGTGCTCATGGCGGCGATCGGAGCGGCGACGTCACGCATCCGGATCGGGTCGGGCGGCATCATGCTCCCCCACCACCAGCCGTTCGTGGTGGCCGAGCAGCTGCGGATGCTCGAGGCCCTCAACCCGGGTCGCGTCGACGTCGGGCTCGGTCGTTCGTCGGGCTTCACCCCGCCGGTCCGTGCCGCCCTGCGGGAGGCCGCGGACGCACCGGACCGCTTCGCCGACGACGTGCGCGAGCTGCGCGACCACCTGTCCGGCGCAGGCCCGGTGACGGTGCGGCCGGAGGGCGGTCCCGTCCCGATGTTCCTGCTCGCCACTGGTCGCGGCATCGCGCTGGCTGCCGAGCTGGGTCTGCCCGTGGTCGTCGGTGGACCGGTGCTGTGGTCCGACGAGCTCCCGTCGGCCCTGGCGGCCTACCGACGCACCTTCGTGCCCTCGTCGGAGCAGGACCGACCGTCCGTCGTGGTGTCGGCCGACGTGCACGTGGCCGACGACGTCGAGACGGCCCGCGAGCTGGCACTGCCCGAGGCGTGGGCCATGGCGGTCTCGCGCCGGACGGGCGAGTTCCCACCCCTGGAGCCACCCGCGTCGATCCGCGCCCAGGACTGGCCCGACCAGGTGCGGAGGCGGGTGGAGACGTCGTTGGACCGGGCGATCGCTGGCGACCCGGCGACCGTGCGGCGCACCCTCGAGCACCTGGCCGACCGCACCGGCGCCGACGAGCTGCTCGCCTCCACCTCCACCTGGGACCGCGACGCCCTGCGCGCCGCCGACACCGCCCTGCGCGCCCTCGTCTGACTCCCCCCATCGGTGGATCCTCAACATCAGCGCCCGCATCGGTGGATCCTCAACCTCAGACGTCCGCCTGTGGTTGAGGATCCATCGATGGGCGAGCGAGTGGAACACCCGATGCATCCGTCGTGTTGATCTGGGCATGACCACCATCGGACTCATCGGCAGCGGACACATCGGCAGCACGGTCGCACAGCTGGCCGTCGACGCGGGCTACGACGTCGTGCTCAGCAACCGTCGCGGCCCCGCGACCTTGACCGAGCTCGTCGACCGCCTCGGACCGCGGGCCAGAGCGGCGACACCCGTCGAGGCCGCGGAGGCCGCAGACGTCGCGGTCGTGACGGTGCCGCTGAAGGCGCTGTCCGACGTCCCTGTCGAGCCGTTGCGGGGCAAGGTCGTCATCGACACCAACAACTACTACCCGCAGCGCGACGGCCAGGTGGCGCGGCTCGACGACGAGTCGACCACCACGAGCGAGCTCACGCAGGAGCACCTGCCCGAGTCGCACGTCGTGAAGGCGTTCAACAACATCTACTTCAAGCACCTCGGAACACTGCAGCGCCCCACCGGTGATCCGGAGCGGTCCGTCCTGGCCATCGCCGGGGACCACGACGAGGCCAAGCGCACGGTCACGGAGGTCCTCGACGCCCTCGGCTACGACGCGTACGACGTCGGCCCGCTCGCCGAGGGCTGGCGCTACCAGCGCGACACCGCCGCCTACGCCGGGCTCTACATCGACCCCGAGACCGGCGACGTCGACGCGCCGCCGCGCCAGGTCACCGCGGACATGCTCCGTGAGAAGCTCGACGCGGCGCAGCGCTACCGCGACATGTGAGACCGTCCTCGACGTTCGGGAGGCACAACCGGGGGGAACGTCCTAGATTTCGGTCATGAACCGCGCATCCCGCTTCGTCGCCGCCCTCCTCGCGACCATGCTGGGCGTCACGCTCCTGTCGGCACCAGCCGTCGCCTCGGCGTCCGGGACGATCACCATCGGACGAACCTGGGCCGAGCGCACGCAGCTGCGGTTCGAACGACTCGACGAAGGCACGTGGAGGACCGTCGACTGGACGCAGCACCCGTTCGTCGTCGGGGCCGAGACCGTGGACTTCCACCTTCCGACGGGCGACTATCGGGTCGCCTGGTACCGCAAGCCCTACCCCACCTTCGGATCTGGTTTCGAGGACGTCTCCACCACCTACTTCCCGACCTCGGAGAGTCCCGACGACGCGAGGGTCCTCCGGGTGGAGCCCGACTCCTCCGTCGACCTCACCTCCTTCGTTCCGCGGCCGGGAGGCCACCTGACCGGTCTCGTGTCACGGGCGGACGGGTCGCTGCTGCCCCGCGTCTCCTACGTCGAGGCCTTCCAGCAGAGAGGCGACGAGGGCTGGATGCCGGTGAGCCGCAGCGACATCACCTCCGACGGCGACTACGACCTAGGTGGCCTCGACTCCGGACCTACCGTCGTGCGGGTCAGCGGACCCTCGGTGACCGGGGTCGGCTACGGGACGCAGGGAGCCGACGCCCAGACCTACTCCGGTGGCGCAACCAGCGAGGACGCGGCGCAGCGGGTCGACGTCGTTGCCGGCCGCACCACCGTGGCCGAGCCGATCGTGATGGTGCCGAACGGCACGCTCTCGGGTGTGGTCCGGACCGCCGACGGCCTGCCGCTGAACGGTGTGCGAATCACCTCCGACGCGGCTCGGGCCGAGGCGACCACCGGCCCGGACGGCTCCTGGACCTTGGGCGGGCTGCGCGAGGGCACCTACGGGCTTTCCATCAGCGATCCGTTGCACCGCATCGAGTACGCCCGCCGCGACGCCACGGTCCAGCCACGACGAGCGACTGACGTCCGGACCGACCTCGCCCACCGGGCGCCGTACTGGCGGGTCGGCCCGACCCTCGATGTAGGCCCCCACGCCGTTGCCTGGGACCGGCCCATGACGGTCGACCCCGGTGTCCTGTTCCAGGACGACGCCGTGATCACCGGCGTGCGATGGTACGAAGGCTCCGGGCCAGGGCGGGTCCTGCTCGCGACCGGATCGAGCTTCACGGCACCTCGCACGCTGGACGGCAGCTTCGTGAGTGCCGAGGTGACGGCGCAGCGAAAGGGCATCGAGAGCAGCCTGTCGTCCCCGGCCGTCGAGGTGCGCGACCCCGAGTACTTCACCGGCAGACCGACCACGTCGACGACGGCGCCCGTCGCCCACGAGCTGCTCACCGCCCGCACCGGCACGCTGTCCCCCACGCCCAGCACCACGACCTGGCAGTGGCTCCGCGACGGGAAGGCGATCAAGGGCGCGACCGGCACGCGGTACCGACCCACCGCGTCGGACGTCGGGCGCAACGTCGTCGCGCAGGCGACGGTCCAGCGTCCGGGATACGCCCGTGCGGTCGTGCGAAGCACGTCGCGCGACGTCACGTCCGCCCGCAGCAGCGTGAAGGCCACGCTGACGCCGCGCGGTGGCCGTCGCGTCGCCGTGTCGGGGAGAGTGACCGTCGCGAAGGTCAGCGCGGCCTACGTCGACGGCTCCTTGGACGTCTACCGGTCGAGGAAGGGCTCGGACCGCATCGGGACGATCCGCGTCGTGGACGGTCGCGCGACGACGACCCTCACCCGCCAGCCGAAGGGGAAGCGGACCTACTGGGTCCGCTTCCGACCCTCGCGCGACGGGATGACGACGTCACAGGGCGCGCGGGCGAGCGTACGGGTGCGCTGACCGTCGCGCCCATGGCCGAACAGGGTCGGGATGACAGGATTTGAACCTGCGACCCTCCGCTCCCAAAGCGGATGCGCTACCAAGCTGCGCTACATCCCGGTGCCGTCGGACCCGCGCCAGCGGCGACGGCGGACGTCAGCCTACGCCAGCGGGTGAGACCCCCCACAGTCACCGCGATTCGGAATGCGTCGTGGCGCAGATGGTTGAACAGTGAAGGAGATGGGCCGTCCGCGGCCCCGCCCGGACAGCGTCCGGGACACCCGAGCTGAAGGAGAGACATGACCACCGTCTTCGACCCGATCACCGTCGGCGCCTGGGAGCTGCCCCAGCGCTTCGTCATGGCGCCGCTGACCCGCAACCGCGCCGAGGCCGGAGGCGTGCCCGGAGCCCTCGCCGCCGAGTACTACGGCCAGCGCGCCGGTGCCGGGCTGGTCGTCACGGAGGGCACGCAGCCGTCGGCCGTGGGGCAGGGCTACCTCGCCACGCCGGGCCTGCACTCCCCCGAGCAGGTCGAGGGCTGGCGTGGTGTCGCCGAGGGCGTGCACGCCGGCGGCGGCCGCGTCGTCGCGCAGCTCATGCACGTGGGTCGCATCGCCCACCCCGACAACAAGGACGGGCTGGAGACGGTCGCGCCCAGCGCCATCGCCGCGCCGAACCAGATGGTGACCGCGGAGGGCCAGAAGCCGCACGTCGAGCCCCGCGCCCTCGAGACGTCGGAGATCCCCGGCATCGTCGAGGAGTTCGTCCAGGCCTCCCGCAACGCCGTGGAGGCCGGCCTCGACGGCGTCGAGGTGCACGGGGCCAACGGCTACCTGCTCCACCAGTTCCTCGCACCGACCACCAACGAGCGCACCGACGAGTACGGCGGCAGCCCCGAGAACCGGGCCCGCCTGACGATCGAGGTCGTCCGAGCCGTGGCCGACGCGATCGGCGCCGAGAAGGTCGGCCTGCGCATCTCCCCCGCCCACAACATCCAGGGCGTGCTCGAGGAGGACGCCGCCGACACCCGTGCCACGTACGAGGCGCTCGTCGACGGCATCGCCGACCTCGGCATCGCGTACCTCAGCATCCTCGGCGACCCCGACGGCGAGCTGTTCCGCGACCTGCGCACCCGCTTCGGCGGCGTGGTCGTCGCCAACACCGGCTTCACCACGGTGACGGACCTCGACGAGGTGAAGCACATCGTCGACGGCGGTCTTGCCGACCTCGTGGCCGTCGGTCGCCCGTTCCTCGCCAACCCCGACCTCGTCGAGCGCTGGCGCGACGGCGACGAGCTCAACGAGCCGAACCCGGACACGTTCTACGGCGGCGGCGCAGAGGGGTACACCGACTACCCCACGCGCGACGCAGCCTGAGCCGACGCCTGCTCCGACGAGCCCCCCACCCGCCCGGGTCGGGGGGCTCGTCTCGTCCTGCCGGGTTCGCCGACGGGTGCGACGATCTGGACATGGCAGAGGTCGTGGTGGTGGGAGCCGGCGTGTCCGGCGTCGCGTGCGCTCGTGAGCTGGTGGCGGGAGGACACACGGTGGTGCTGCGCGACACCGGCCGTCGACCCGGCGGCCGCATGGCCCTGCGCCGCTACGGCGACCGGGTGGTCGACATCGGTGCCAGCTACTTCACGGTCCGCGACGACGCCTTCGCCGCCGTCGCGGAGGACTGGGAGCGCCGTGGGCTCGCACGACCGTGGACCGACACGTTCACGGCATGGTCCGACGGCGAGCGTGAGCCGAAGCCCGGCCCTGTCCGGTGGTCCGCGCCCCACGGGCTCCGTTCCCTCGTCCAGGACCTGGCCGAGGGTCTCGACGTCCGCAGCGCGGACCCCGTGGAGCACGTGACCGTCGGGGAGCGGCCGAGCGTCGACGGTCAGCAGACCGACGCCGTCGTGCTCGCCATGCCCGACCCCCAGGCCCGCAGGATCGTGGCGCCCGGCACCGCCGCCCACGACGCCCTCGGCGACCCGTACGAGCCGGCCCTCGCCCTCACCGTCGGCTGGGACCGGCGCACCTGGCCCGAGGAGGACGGCATCTTCGTCGGTGACCACCCCGACCTGACGTGGGTCGCCGACGACGGGCTGCGCCGTGGCGACCGGGCCCCGGTCCTCGTCGCCCACAGCACCGCCGAGCGCGCCCGCCGGCACCTGGCCGACCCCGCCTCGGCCGCCGATCCGATGCTCGCCGCCCTGCGCGAGGTCGTCGACGTGCCGCGCGAGGAGCCGACCCTCACGCACGTCCAGCGGTGGACCTTCGCACGCCCGGCACAGGAGCGCGAGGCGCCCTTCCACCTCGACGACGACAGCATCGGCGCGTGCGGCGACTCCTGGGGTCCGACGTCGTCCGTCGAGGCGGCCTTCGTGTCGGGCCGCGCCCTCGGTCGCGCGCTCGTCGAACGACTCGCCTGACCGGACCGACTGCCGGGCGTCCTCCGCGACGGGCACGAACCTACGCTGGCCGCATGGACGCCGTGGTCGAGCTGGTGCGCGGACGACTGCCGGCGTGCGGATCGACCACGGTCGTGGCGGTCGACGGTCCGAGCGGGTCGGGCAAGTCGTCGCTCGCGGACGAGCTGGCGCGGCGGAGCGACGCGCTGGTGCTGCGCACCGACACCTTCGTGCCGGGATGGCGAGGGTTGTCGCAGATGCCCCCTGCGCTGGCCCTGGACCTGCTGGCTCCGCTCGCTCGTGACGAGGTCGCACGGCCCCGCCGGTGGAGCTGGGTGCGCGACACCTGGCTGCCCGGCCTGCCGGTCGAGCCCGTACCGCTGCTGGTGCTCGACGGCTGCGGCAGCGGCTCGCGACCACTCCGCCCGTTCCTGAGCGCCCTGGTGTGGGTCGAGGCGGACGTCGAGACCCGCAAGGCCCGCGCACTCGCGCGCGACGGCGAGACCTACGAGCCATGGTGGGACGTGTGGGCCGCGCAGGAGCGCGCCCTCTTCGCCGCCGAAGGCACCCGCGGCGCGGCCGATCTCGTGCTCCGGACCGATCGACCCTGACGACCCGGGACCCAGGTCACGCATCCGGGCACGCGCTCGTCTCTCGTCCGATCCGCCGTCGAGGAGGGACCACCGCCCACCCCTCGACACGCTCGGGGAACGGGATGGCCCGAACGGGCTCCGACTGCTCGACCACGCCTCGCGGCTGGGAACAGGCTTCGGCCCCGAGAGCGGACGACGAGACTCGAACTCGCAACATTCTGCTTGGAAGGCAGAGACTCTAACCAATTGAGCTACGTCCGCTCTCGGGGCCGAAGCGACTCCAGGATGCCACATGCGCGTGGCCGGTGATGCTGCGGCCCGCGCGTCAGTCGCGACGTGCGAGCAGCAGCACCGCTCGGTCGTCGTCCTTGGTCTTCACCCGTCCGATGATGCGGCCGGCGGCGCCCTCGAAGCCGGGCCGCACGGCACGCGCGGCCACGGACCGGAGCCACTCGACACCTTCCTCCACGCCCTGCTCGCGGGACTCCACCACGCCGTCGGTGAAGAACAGCAGGGCCTCTCCCGGCGCGAGGGTCCCCCGGGTCTCGTGGAAGTCGGGGTGACGCAGGATGCCGAGGGCCGTGCCGCGGGCGTGGTCGGTCTTCCAGTCCGATGCGCCGGGATGCCAGTGCAGCGCCGGCGGGTGGCCGGCGTTGATGATCCCGTAGTCGCCGCTGCCGAGGTCGATCGTCACGTGCACCGCCGTGGCGAAGCCCTCGTCCCAGTCCTGCCGCATGAGGAAGTCGTTGGCTGCGGCGAACAGGGCCAGCGGTGGCAGCGCCCCGATCAGGCCGCCGAGCGCGCCGGCGAGCTGCAGGGACTGTGTCCCGGCGGCCACACCCTTGCCGCAGACGTCGACGAGCACCATCTCGAGCTTCCGCTCGTCCTCGCTGAGGTTGGCGACCATGAAGTCACCGGAGAAGTGCACCCCGCCGGCGGTCAGCATCGCGGACTCCGCGTGCCACGGAGCCGGCAGTGGCGGGACCTTGCCCTGCGCCTGCAGCCGGTCGCGGAGGTCGACCAGCATCGCCTCACCCAGAGGACCGGGAAGGCCGCTGCGCCGACGCCGCGCCTCCCACAGCTGGATGCCGGCGACGATGGTCATCATGACGAGCGAGCTCACCCGGTTCGTCGTCATGCCGGCCTCGAGGGACTCGACGGTGACGGTGACGGCGACGAACAGGGCGATCGTGCCCACGAGCACGAGCAGTGGCTCGAAACGGAGCGTGATGCTGCCGAGCAGCAGCGGGATCACGAACGTGAACGCCGGGAACACCGGGTACGACACGAGGGAGAGGGCGAGGATCACCGCGCTGAGGACGGCCAGCGCCCCGAGGACCGCGACCTGGCCCTCCTGCGTCCCGGTCTGCCACCGCACGACCCGGTCGTCGACGTAGCGCCCCACGGTGTGCCGGGCGCGGCGAAGACGTGATCTCACCGGCCGAGCGTACCCGCGGCCTGGCACGTCGGGCACCAGAACAGGTTCCTTGCCGCGAGGACCTGGGTGCGCACCGTGTCGCCGCAGACGTAGCACTCCCGCCCGTCACGACGGTAGACGTAGACCTCTCCCCCGTGGTCGTCACGTCGCGGGAGCCGACCCATGACGGCCGGGCCGTGCGCCACGTGGACGGTGTCGATCCGGCCCGTGCGCACGCCTTCTCGCATCAGGGCGACGAGGTCGGCCCAGAGGGCGTCCCAGATCGGCTCGGGCAGGTCCCGCCCGGGCAGGAACGGGTCGATGCGGTGCCGGAACAGGGCCTCGGCCCGGTACACGTTGCCGATGCCGGCGACGACCGACTGGTCCATGAGCAAGGTGGCGATCGGCGCCCTCGACCGGTGGATCCGCTGCCAGCCACGGTCGGGCTCGGCGTCCGTCCGCAACGGGTCGGGACCCAGCCGCGCGACGAGCGCCTCCACCTCGTCGGGCAGCAGCAGCTCGCAGGCCGTGGGACCACGCAGGTCCGCCGTGCGCCTGGGCCACTCCGCCGGCCCCTCGAGCCGCCAGCGAACCTGGCCCTTCACCTCGGGGACCTCGCCCTCGGCGTGCTTCGAGATCCGGAACGCCCCGTAGAGGCCGAGGTGGACGTGCACCTGTTCCTCGAGGTCCTCGAACCGCACCAGCAGGTGCTTGCCCCACGCGTCGGCACCGGCGAGCACCAGCCCGTCGAGCCGGCCGGCTCCGTCGACGAAGCGCCCCTGCGGGCTGCTCGAGCGCACCCGGTCCGCCGCGAACGCCTTCGTGAGCCGTCCTGCCAACCGATGGAGGGTGTGGCCCTCAGGCACGGGACGTCCCGGCGATCAGGCGAACCCGCCGGTGCGCTCGTACGTGGCGAGCAGGTCGATCCGGCGCTGGTGACGCTCGGCTCCGCTGAACGGCGTGGTCAGGAAGGTCTCGACGATCTCGACGGCCTGCTCGAAGGTGTGCATGCGCCCGCCGATGGCCATCACCTGGGCGTCGTTGTGCTCACGAGCGAGCGCGGCCGTCTCCGTGCTCCAGGCGAGCGCCGCGCGAGCACCGCGCACCTTGTTGGCGGCGATCTGCTCGCCGTTGCCCGACCCACCGATCACGATGGCCAGCGACCCCGGCTCGTCGACGGCGCCCTGGGCGGCAGCGACGCAGAACGGCGGGTAGTCGTCGTCGGCGTCGTACTCGTGCGCTCCGTGGTCGACGGGCTCGTACCCGTGGTCGGTGAGCCACGCCGCGAGGGCGTCCTTCAGCTCGAGGCCGGCATGGTCGGTTCCGAGGTGCACGCGCATGCGCTCAGTGTCCCAGAGCGGGCGGTTGCCGGTTCAGCGGCCTTCGCGCACGACGCGTCGCACGAAGTCGGCGAAGGCGTCGGCGGACTCCTCTCCCCGGAACTCCCCGAGCACGTAGCGCTTGCGAGCCGATCGGGCCTCGGCCAGCGGGTCGTCCACGAGGAGGTCGCCGAGGACCTCGTCGAGGTTCTCGAGGTCGCCGCGCAGCACGTACGCGGTCTGGGCGATGGGGTACTCGTCGCGGAACTCCTCGACGCTCGACCGCATCGCCGTCATGCTGTAGGGCTTCTCGGACTGCAGCCAGTCCGACACGACGCTGGAGACGTCGGAGATGAGGGCGTCGGAGGCGTTGGTGCAGTCGGCCACGCTCCACTCAACGTCGGCGCGCGGCCCCCACACGTGCGCGGGACCGCCGGCGGCCCGGTCGGCCTCCAGCAGCCCGTGGATCTCGTGCACCACGGCCCGGCGGATGCGCCAGCGGTAGCTGAGCGGGTGCGGGCGGAAGACCACGCGCACCCCCCGTCGCAGGAGTGCGGCCACGATCTTCGGTCCCTGCTCGAGCGAGGAGAAGTTGACCGCGGGATCGAGACCGTGCCACGTCGGCGCGTAGAGCACGGTCGGCTGCTCGAGGGACCCGATGGCACCGCGAGCAGGCTCGATGTCCCACGCCTGGGGCCGGCCGAGCACCTCGAACTTGTCGGCGTCCACGTGGATGCCGTGGTTGGCGTACCGGTCGATGCCCGCCTGGCCGCACACGACGAGGACGTCGTAGTCCGCGTGGCGCGGGTTGTAGTTGGCCGGCTTGTCGGAGTCACCGTGGTTGAGCCACACGTGGGTGATGCCCTTGCGCGCCATGAACCGGGCGTTGGTCTGGGCGTTCTGCACGTAGAAGAAGGCGCGGAGGCTGGGGACCAGCGCGGCGTCGAGGTCCTTCATCCCCCTCGACCCCAGCTGCACGAAGGGCGATCGCAGCGGGGCGTCGCCCTCGGTCAGGATCCGCTCGACGTACTTGGCGTGCAGGTTGATGATGACGTTCGGCTCGCCGGAGCGGAGCAGGTAGGGCTCCCACATGCGCAGCTGCCACGGACCGCCCGACCTGCCGGCGTAGGCCATCGCCGTGGTCGGGGCGTGACGGACCAGGGCGCGACGTAGACGCCTGCGGTGCCGCCAGTGCCGCAGCGTCCCCTCCGACGCGGCGATCGCGAGCGCGACGGCCGCCACGACCACGGGCACGGCCACGAGGGCCGTCGGACGGGTGAGGGCGAGCACGACCAGCACGACGACGGCCGCGCCGAGCAGCGCGGTCCGCTGCAGCGGCACCACACGGTGCGGAGCCGGAGGTCCGTCCGCGACGCCTCGCAGGCCGTAGGCGTGGGTGGGGACGACCACCAGGGGCTCCCGGCTGAGCTGCCGGTCGAGAAAGCGGCGCCAGGCTGGGCGCTCGGTCTGCCCCGGCTCGGCCTGCTCCACCACGCGCGACAGTATGCCAGCCGCGATCATGTCTCCCGTGCCGCGGACCGCGCCGTGTCGAGCCATCCGCCGACCGCGACCACGAGGGCTCGTGACGCGTCGAAGACGGCCGGCTGCCGCCAGAAGGAGTGGATCATCCCGAGGGCTCGGTGCGCGGTGACCTGCACGCCGGCGTCGGCGAGTGCGGCCGCATACGCCTCGCCCTGGTCGCGGAGCACGTCGTGCTCGCACGTGACGACGACGGCGGGCGGCTGCTCGGCCAGGTCGGCTGCGCGGAGCACGCTCACCTCGGGATCATCGGCCCGGTCCCCCGGTGCGTACGCCTCCCACATCCAGGTCATGTCGTCGATGCGGAGCGCGGCGTTATCGAGCGACGGGTCGAGCTGGGCCCGGCGGTCGGTGACGGGGTACAGCAGGACCTGGTGGTCGAGGAGTGCAGGGTCGCGCACGCACAGGCCCGCGACGAGGTTGGCACCGGCGGAGTCCCCGATCGCGGGGACCCAGTCGGCGTCGACCCGGTGGCCGCGGCCGTTCGCGCGGAGCCACCGGGCGGCGCGCTCCACGTCGTCGAGGCCGGCCGGGAAGGGATGTTCCGGAGCCAGTCGGTAGTCGACCGACAGCAGGGCCCAGCCGGTGACGTGCGCGAGGTAGCGGCAGAAGACGTCGTGCGTCTCGACGTCGTGCATGACCCAGCCACCGCCGTGGACGTAGAGGGCCACGGGGGCGCCCAGCCTCGGACGGTAGAGGCGGCAGGGCACACCGTCGGCGTCGACGTCGGCCACGTGGTCGAGGCCGATGCGGTCCTGCTCCAGGGCGGCCGCCCGCGACTGCGCACGGATCGTCCTGACGGCCTCGAGGTCCAGCGGCGGCCCGGCCTCGTCGGACCCGAGGGCCTCCAGGTAGGCCCGGGCCTGGGGGTGCAGCGTCATGGGGCCAGCGTAGGACTCCGGCGTCGCGTCGTCGTGCCCGTGAGCGACACCCGGGCGTCGCTCACAAGGCTGACCCGGGCTCAGTCGAAGATCGGGTCGCGGTCGCGGGTGCGCTTCAGCTCGTAGAACCCGTCGTACCCGGCGAGCAGCCGTGCGCCGTCGAACACCCTGCCGGCGTCCTCGCCCTTCGGTGCGGGCGACAGCACCGGGCCGAAGAACGCGGTGCCGGCGACGGAGATGACGGGCGTGCCGACCTCCTGGCCGACCCGGTCGATGCCGTCGGCGTGCGACGCGCGGACGGCGTCGTTGAGCGACGTGTCCTCGGCGGCGTCGGCGAGCTCGGTGGGCAGGCCGACCTCGGCCAGCACCTCCTCGTAGAGCTCACGGGTGAAGTCGCGTCCGCCGGGGTGGCGAGCCGTGCCGATGGCGGTGTAGAACGCGCGCAGCTTCTCCTGGCCGTGCTGCTGCTCGATGGCGATGGCCAGCCGGACCGGTCCCCACCCGGCCTGGATCATCTCCTTGTACTCGTCGGGGACGTCCTTGTCCTCGTTGAGCACCGACAGGCTCATCACGTGGAACACGGTGTGCACGTCGCGCACCTGCTCCACCTCGAGCATCCAGCGCGAGGTCATCCACGCCCACGGGCAGAGCGGGTCGAACCAGAAGTCGACGGTCTCGGTCTGGGTGCTCTCGTTCACGGTCACAGGTCCTCCTGAGGGACGGGGGTGGGTGCGGCGCCGGTCTGGGTCAACAACGGACGACCGGCTCGCATTTCCTCCACGAGCGAGGCGACGACCGCGTCGAGGCGACCGTCGTGCGCGGCGGCGACCCTGCGCTGGCGCTCGTACGACGGCCCGCGTCGGACGATGTCGTCGATGCCGGCCAGCTCGTCGGTGCAGCCGAGCCGCTCGGCGACGGGCTCGAGCGTGACGAGCAGCCGGGCGAGGTCGGCCGTGACGAGGTCCTCGTGGGCGTGCTGGTCGAGGATGAGCCAGGAGTCCATGCCGTACCGCGCGGACCGCCACTTGTTCTCCTGGGCGAACCACGGCGGCAGGTCGGGCAGGTCGTGACCGGCGTCGAGCTCGCTCGAGAAGTGCTCGACCAGGCAGTGGGTGAGCGCGGAGATGCTCATCAGCTCACTCATCGTCGGGATGCCGTCGCACACGCGGACCTCCAGCGTGCCGAACTTCGGCGACGGACGCAGGTCCCACCGGATCTCGTCGAAGACGTCGATCACGCCGGTCGTGGTCAGGTCCTGCACGTAGTGCTCCAGCTCGGACCACTCCTGGAAGTGGAACGGCAGCCCCGCCGTCGGGAGCTGCTGGAACATGAGGGCCCGGTTGGAGGCGTACCCCGTGGCCTTGCCGCCCCAGAACGGGGAGGAGGCGCTGAGCGCCTGCAGGTGCCCGTAGTACGCGAGCATCGCGTTGCTGATGGGCAGCACCTTGTCGCGGTCCTCGATGCCCACGTGCACGTGCACGCCGTAGATCAGCATCTGGCGGCCCCACCACTGCGTGCGGTCGATGAGCGTCGCGTAGCGCTCCTGGTCGGTGACCTTCTGGTTGTCCCACCGGGCGAACGGGTGGGTGCCGGCGCACATCAGCTCGACCCGGAGGGGGTCGGTCACGGCGCGGATCTCGTCGATCGCCTCCTGCAGGTCGGCGCCGGCCTCGGCCACGGTCCGTCGCGGCCTGGACACCACCTCGACCGTGTTGAGGAGCAGCTCCTGGCGGATCAGCGGGTGCTGGCCCCCACCCGCGGGGGCGACGGCGTCGAGCACCGTCTGCGCGACCTGGCGCAGGTCGCCGGAGTCCGCGTCCACGAGGGCGAGCTCCCACTCGATCCCGACGGACGAGCGCTCGGAGCGCGCGAAGGGAAGATCCACCCCCTCATCCTGCCCCAGGACGTCGGCCGAGGCCTTATCGTCCCAGCATGCGCGACGTGAGCGGGGCCTGGCGGTCCGACCACCCGTGGGCGGTCGTGTACGACAAGGTCAGCGGTGACCCGCGGCTCGGTGCGCTCCTGTGGCGTGTGGGCGTCGGGTCGAGCATCGACGAGCTGCACCGGCGAGCCCGCCGCGAGCTGACCGCGCTCCCGCCCGGGTCCGCGGTCCTCGACGTGCCTTGCGGCGGGGGCGTGGTCCTGCGCGACATCCCCTCGGGGGCGACGCTGCAGTACGTCGCCGCCGACATCTCCCCCGCCATGCTCGGCCGCACGCGCCGAGAGGCCGACCGACTCGGCCTGCCCGATGCGGGACCGCTCGCCGTGCGGACCCGCGAGGCCGACGTGCAGGACCTCGACGACGCCGACGACACGTACGACCTCGTGCTCGCCTTCACGAGCCTGCACTGCTTCCCCGACCCGGAGGCCGCGGTCCACGAGCTGGCCCGCGTGATCAAGCCCGGCGGACGCATCGTCGTCAGCGTGTTCTGCTCCGACGCCGGCCTGCGGTTCGCCCCGGTCCACCTCGCCGGTCGCGCGGTCGGTGTGCTCGGCCCCGGGGTCCGGCGCGGCGACGTGAGGCGGTGGCTCGTGGAGGCCGGCTTCGTGGACCTGCGGCTCGACCAGGCCGGTGGGCTCACGTACGCCGACGCCACCCTCGCCTGATCCCGGACGGTCGGCCGCCGACCGCGCTCCGGGGTGTCCGCCGTCGTGCATAGAGTGGGCGGCATGCCCGGAACCAACCTGACCCGTGAAGAAGCGACCGAGCGCGCAGGCCTCGTCTCCACCGACCACTACGTCGTCGAGCTCGACCTCACCACGGGTGAGGAGCGGTTCGGCTCCACCACGACCCTGCGGTTCGGGGCGGTCCCGGGCTCGTCGACCTTCGTCGACCTGGTCGGTGCCGAGATCGGCGCCATCACGCTCAACGGCACGTCGCTCGACCCGGCCACCTACGCCGACAGCCGCATCCCGCTGCCCGACCTGCAGGCCGAGAACGAGCTGGTCGTCGAGGCCACGTGCGCCTACTCCCACTCCGGTGAGGGCCTGCACCGCTTCGTCGACCCCGTCGACGACCGCGTGTACCTCTACACCCAGTTCGAGGTCCCGGACGCGCGCCGGGTCTTCGCGACCTTCGAGCAGCCCGACCTCAAGGCCACCTTCGACTTCCGCGTCACGGCCCCGTCGCACTGGGCGGTCGTGTCCAACTCCCCCGTCGCCGAGACCATCGAGGTCTCCGACGCCGCCAGCACCCGGGTCTTCGAGACCACCAAGACCATGTCGACCTACATCACCGCCCTCGTGGCCGGTGAGTACCACGGCGTCGAGGACGTCTACGTCGGCGAGTACGGCGAGATCCCGCTGGGCGTCTGGTGCCGCCAGTCCCTCGTCGAGCACCTCGACGCCGACGACATCCTGCTCGTCACCAAGCAGGGCTTCGCGTTCTTCGAGGACGCGTTCCAGATGGCGTACCCGTTCGGCAAGTACGACCAGCTCTTCGTGCCGGAGTACAACATGGGCGCGATGGAGAACGCGGGGTGCGTGACGTTCCGCGACGAGATGATCTTCCGCAGCCGCCAGACGGTCGCCGCCTACGAGCAGCGGGCCAACACGATCCTGCACGAGATGGCGCACATGTGGTTCGGCGACCTCGTGACCATGAAGTGGTGGGACGACCTGTGGCTGAACGAGTCGTTCGCCGAGTTCGCCGCGCACCACTCGTCGGTCGAGGCCACCCGCTTCACCGACGCGTGGACGGGCTTCACCAACAACCGCAAGAACTGGGCCTACCGCCAGGACCAGCTGCCGTCGACGCACCCCATCGCGGCCGACAACTACGACCTGCACGCGGTCGAGGCCAACTTCGACGGCATCACCTACGCCAAGGGCGCCTCGAGCCTCAAGCAGCTCGTGGCCTGGGTGGGCGTCGACGACTTCTTCGCCGGCCTGCGCTCCTACTTCACCAAGCACGCCTACGGCAACACCACGCTCCAGGACCTCCTCGTCGAGCTGCAGGAGGCCTCGGGCCGCGAGCTCGACTCGTGGGCGGCGGAGTGGCTGCAGACGTCGGGCGTCAACACGTTGCGCGCCCGGTTCGAGACCGGTGACGACGGCACGTTCAGCTCCTTCGCCGTCGAGCAGACCGCGATCGAGGAGTACCCCACCCTGCGTCGCCACCGCATCGCCATCGGTCTCTACGACGTGGTCGACGGCCGGTTCGTGCGCACCGAGCGCATCGAGACCGACGTCCGGGGCGAGCTCACCGAGGTCCCCGAGCTCGTCGGCCTGCGTCGGCCGGCCCTCGTGCTCCTCAACGACGACGACCTCACCTACGCCAAGATCCGCCTCGACGAGCAGTCGTTCGGCCAGCTCGTCGAGCACGACATGGCCTTCGCGGAGTCCCTGCCACGGGCCCTCTGCTGGGGCTCGGCGTGGGACATGACGCGCGACGCCGAGCTCGCGTCGGCCGACTTCGTGTCGCTCGTGCTGGCCGGCGTCGGCTCCGAGACCGACCTGACCGCCGTCGCGTCGCTGCTGCGCCAGGGTCAGTCCGCCGTCAACCTGTACACCTCCGACGAGGACCGGCCGCCGCTCGCCGAGCGCTGGGAGGCCGGGGTGCGTGCCCTCGTCGATGCGGCGGAGCCGGGCAGCGACCACCAGCTGGCGTTCGTGCGCGGCTACGCCGCCGCGGCCACGTCGGCCGACCAGTTGCGTGCGCTGCTCGAGGACGGCCTGCCCGGGCTCGACGTCGACACCGACCTGCGCTGGACGTTCGTGACCGCCCTCGCCCGCCTGGGCGCGGCCGACGAGTCCGACATCGCGGCCGAGCTGGAGCGCGACAACACCATCTCCGGCCGTGAGCGCGCCGCCGCCGCACGCGCCATCCGTCCCACGGCGGAGGCCAAGGAGGCAGCCTGGCAGGCCGCGGTGGTCGATGAGTCGACCCCCAACGAGACCCGTCGCCAGACGGCCTCGGCCTTCCAGGTCTCGGGGCAGGGTGACGTGCTGGAGCCCTACGTGCAGCGCTACCTCGAGATGGCCGAGTCGGTCATCGAGGACAAGGGCGTCTGGATCGGGCAGGTGGCGCTGGTCTACCTGTTCCCGCTCGCCAACCCCGTGCCGTCCACCCTCGACGCGGTCGACGCGTGGCTCGGCTCCACCGAGGCCTCGGCCGCGGCCAAGCGCTACGTGAGCGAGGGTCGCGACGACCTCGCCCGCGCCCTGCGCGCCCGCGCTCCCCGCTGACCACGGCCGGGAGATTCCCAGGTCGACCTGGGAATCTCCCACCCACGCACGGGGATCTCAGCCGTGCACGGCAAGCACGCCGTGCGCCCCTGGGATTCCCAGGTCGACCTGGGAATCTGCGTGACGCGTCGGAGCGGGTGCGCCCGCTCCGCGATTCCCATCAGCTGATGGGAACGCCCCACTCACCATGGCGGGCACGCCATGGTGAGTGGGTGAGAACGCAGGTGAGCTCGTGATTCCCATCAGCTGATGGGAATCACCGAGACGGCCGGGCTCAGTGGTGGGCGGCCTCGTTGCCCGGGGCCACCTCGAGGTCGGTGGAGGGCGGCGGGGGCACGTAGTTGTTGCGCGCCGTGAGGAGGCCGAAGAGCGACACGACCACGAACAGGCCGATGGTGCCGCCGCCGAACAGCAGCAGCCACTCGAGCGTGCTGCGCTCGGGGGCCGCAGGCCAGGCCTCGGAGGCCGGCGAGTCGGCCCAGGCGGTGGCAGAGGTCGTGCCGAGCACCACGAGCGTGGAGACGACGACGGCGAGGGTGCGCGCGGGAGCCTTCATGGCCACCATCGTATCGCCCGTAGGCTGGAGCCATGCTCGGCCTCGACGTGAACCTTCCCCAGTCCTGGACGTGGGAGACCCTCACCACCAGCGGGACCCGCATCGTGGCGATCATCGCCCTGGCGCTGCTGCTGCGCTGGGTCGCCCGCCGGGCCATCGGTCGCATCGTCAAGAAGACCGGAGAGGGCCAGGTGCCCGGCGCCATCGCGAACACCCGGGCCGGCGCCATCCTGTCGGACATGCGCCCCGGCGCGGGCGAGCGGCGCAAGCAGCGGGCCCAGGCGATGGGAGACCTGCTCGGCTCCATCGTCGGCCTGGTCATCGCCGGTGTCGCCTTCGTCATGATCCTCGACGTCGTGGGCGTCCCCATCGCGCCGCTGCTCACCAGCGCCGGCATCGTGGGCATCGCGCTCGGCTTCGGCGCCCAGACGTTGGTGAAGGACTACCTCGCCGGCGTCTCGATGATCCTGGAGGACCAGTACGGCGTGGGCGACTCCGTCGACCTCGGCGAGGCCAGCGGGATCGTCGAGGCGGTGGGCCTGCGCATCACGCGGCTGCGCGACGTCAACGGCACCGTCTGGTACGTCCGCAACGGCGAGATCCTGCGGGTCGGCAACCAGAGCCAGAACTGGGCCCGGACGGTCCTGGACGTGACCGTCGCCTACGACTCCGACCTCGACGTCGTGCAGGCGATCCTGGCCGAGGAGGCGGAGGCGATGTACCACGAGGAGCGCTTCGCCGGAGTGATCATCGAGGAGCCGGAGGTCTGGGGCGTCGAGCGCTTCGACAAGGACGGCGTGGTCGTCCGTGTCGTGCTCAAGACCGCACCGCTGCAGCAGTGGCTGGTGGCCCGCACCCTGCGTCAGCGCGTGAAGCGGCGCTTCGACCAGTCCGGCATCCGCATCCCGTCCACGGCGGCCATCCCGTTCGAGAGGACCCCCGAGTGAGCTCGTTCTACGACGAGATCGGCGGCCACGCCACGATCGCGCGCATCGTCGACGTGTTCTACGCGGGTGTGGCCACCGACGAGCTGCTGCGCCCGATGTACCCCGAGGAGGACCTCGGCCCCGCGGCGGAGCGGTTCACGCTGTTCCTCGAGCAGTACTGGGGCGGGCCGACCACCTACAGCAACACCCGAGGGCACCCGCGCCTGCGCATGCGACACGCCCCGTTCGCCGTCACCATGGCCGCGCGCGACCGGTGGCTGCACCACTTCCGGGCCGGGCTCGACGCCGCGCAGCTCACGCCCGAGCAGGACGCCCAGTTCTGGGCCTACGTGCAGCACGCGGCGACGTTCATGGTGAACACCGCCGACGAGCCCTCCCCCGACCAGGCCTCACCCGGGCTCACGCCCACCGTGCGGCGCGGCGCGGCGCCGCTCAACGAGGACTGAGCTGCTCCGAGAGCGCGGCGCGCTCGTCGTCGTCGAGCACCCGTGAGCGCTGCGCCTGCAGGTCGAAGCCGACGAGCACGGCGTCGGCCCGCCCGCGCCGCCCCTCGTCGAAGAGCGTCGTGACGGTGAAGGACGAGCGGCCGACCCGCGTGACGACCGTCCGGGCCGGGTGGGGCTCGCGCTGCCACCCGAAGGGCTCACCGAGGGTGAGGTCGACCTGGGCGACGACGAAGCGCCCGGCACCACCGGCGCCACGCACCCGTGCCACCGAGGCGATGCGCGCCTCCTGGGCGTACTCGAACACCGCGATCGGCGTGGCCACGTCACCCGTCCCGAGGTCGCTGCGCCGGACCGCCACGTCGTAGCCCTCGCCCCCACCCGGCACGTCGCCCTCAGGCGCCAGGGCGTCCGACCACGTGACCCGCGCGAAGGGCGACGCACTGGTGGCGGGGGCGATCTCCTGCACCAGCCGACTGCCGTCGTCGGTGGACGTCACGCGCAGCGGCGTGCGGCTGAGCAGCAGGGGGCGCAGGAACTCCACGGAGATCGAGCGGGCCGGGCGGTCGGCCAGCTCACCGGCGGCCACGTGCACGGCGCGCGCCTCGGAGGCGTAGTCGAGGTACACGACGTTGTTGACGTGGCTCAGCTCGTCGAGATCGGCCCAGCGCATGGGCAGCTCGTGCTCGAGCCGGGTCGGGTCATGAGGCGGGTTCGACACCCGACGATGCTCTCAGACCGTGCTCTCAGGCCGGGGTGGGGACGCCCTGGTCGGTCGTCTCGATGACCACGAGGGTGTCGCCCTCCTGGACGATCTGGCCCTCGGTCACGAGCACCTCGGAGACCGTGCCGGTGGCCGGCGCGTGCACCGGCAGCTCCATCTTCATGGACTCCAGGACCGCCAGCACGTCGCCCTCGACCACCTGGGCTCCCACCTCGGTGACGAGCTTCCAGACGTTGGAGACGATGTCGGCCTTCGCGGCCGACGTCCCGGGGGCGCTCACGCCAGGTTCCCCTGGCCGCGCGGAGCGAGGACGCCGAGCGCCTGGACCATGCGGTCGCGGGTCTCCTCGGCGACGATCACGTCGTCGAGGATGCCGGCCTCCGCGGCGAGGTAGGGGCGGGCGACGTTCTCGCGGTACTCCGCGGCCAGCTCGTCGCGCAGGGTGTCGGGGTCCTCGGCGTCCTTCAGTGCACGTCGGTGCAGGAGCGCGACGGCGCCACCGGGACCCATGACGGCGATCTCGGAGCCCGACCAGGCCCACGTGAAGTCGGCACCGAGCGAGCGCGAGCCCATGGCGATGTAGGCACCGCCGTACGCCTTGCGCACCACGACGGTGAGCACGGGCGACTGCGCCTCGACGTAGGCGCGCAGCATCGTGGCGCCCTGGGTGATCACGCCGCGACCCTCCTCGACCGTGCCGGGCAGGAAGCCGGGCACGTCGACGAAGGTCAGGACGGGCAGGCCGTAGCGGGCGCAGAAGTCGACGAAGCGGGACGCCTTGACCGACGCCTTCGCGTCGAGGATGCCGCCGCGGGCCTTCGGCTGGTTGGCGATGATGCCGACCGGGCGTCCGTCGAGGTGGGCCAGCACGGTGAGCACGCTCGGGGCGTGCTCAGGGCTGAGCTCGAGCCGGGGACGGTCGTCGAGGACGCCGTCGAGGACCTCGTGCATGTCGAAGACGATGCTCGACTTGTCCGGCACCACGTGCGGCAGACGCGCGACGGCCTCGGGGCGAGCGGGCACCGGCTCGACGAGGGCCTGGGTGCCCCCCACGTGCGACGGCAGGAAGGACAGGATGCCGCGGGCTGCGTCGAGCGCGGCCTGCTCGTCGTCCACCTCGAGGTGGGCGACCCCGCTGGTGCGGGTGTGCATGCCGGACCCGCCGATCTCGTCGGCGGTGGCGTCCTCGCCCGTGGCGGCCCGCACGATCTCCGGTCCCGTGAGGAACATCTGGCCCTGCTCCTTGACCATGATGGTCCAGTCGGTGAGCGCGGGCGAGTACGCCGCGGCACCGGCGCACGGGCCGAGGATCAGCGAGATCTGAGGGATCTT
The DNA here is from genome assembly GCF_024655735.1 of Aeromicrobium sp. 50.2.37. Lineage (NCBI taxonomy): Bacteria > Bacillati > Actinomycetota > Actinomycetes > Propionibacteriales > Nocardioidaceae > Aeromicrobium > Aeromicrobium sp. 50.2.37. Next base: position 4,303 of record NZ_JANLGG010000010.1, on the reverse strand, counting down.
CCGGCTCGCCTCGACGTTGTTGGCGAAGATGCCGCCGCAGCCGTGGAGGGCGTGGATGCCGTCGTGGATCCGCGCTCCGCCGGAGTCGTTGATGTAGACGATCGGGTGGCCACGGTCGATCGCGATGCGCTGGGCCCGCTGGACCGTCTCGGCGAACACCGCACCGATGGCCCCGGAGGCGACCGCCGCGTCGTGGCTCGCGACGACCACGGGTCGACCGCCGACGAGCCCCCACCCGATGACCACACCGCTGCCGCTGGAGGGTCCCGCCGTGCGCAACGGCGAGATCTCCACGAACGTGCCCTCGTCGACCAGGAGGTGCGCGCGTTCGCGCGCGGTGTTGACGCGTCGGCCACGGGGCTCGACGCGGGCGGTCCGCTCCTGACGTCGCTGCGCGAGGACGTCACGGTGGTGCGGTCGGCCGGCGTCCAGCCCGCTGTCGACTGCTGCGTCGGCTCCCGCGTCGAGGGCGGTGGGCACGTCGAGCTGCGTCATGCGATCTCCTGTAAACGTGAGGGTTTCCTCAACTGTACCTCAAAGCCGAGGAATCCCTCATCTTTGTGACCCACCTCGCCCCGGGAGTCGCGCGCCCGCCGAGGGGTCTGGCCGCGGCTGCACCCGTGCGCTACCGTGAGCCCAGACCTAAGCAAGCGCTTACCTCAGGAGAATCTGCATGAGCGAGAACCGCCGCACCGCACTCGTCACCGGAGCCGCCCAGGGCATCGGCGCCGCCGTGGCCCAGCGCCTGGCCGCCGACGGCCTCGCCGTCGCCGTCGTCGACCTCGACGAGGGAGCCTGCGCCGGCACCGTCGACGCGATCACCGCCGCGGGCGGGTCCGCCATCGCCGTCGGGGCCGACGTGTCCGACGCCGCCGCCGTGGACGCCGCGGTCGAGCGCATCGCCGCCGAGCTGGGCGGACCGACGGTGGTCGTCAACAACGCCGGCATCATCCGCGACAACCTGCTGTTCAAGATGACCGTCGACGACTGGGACGCCGTCATGGCGGTGCACCTGCGCGGCTCCTTCAACACGGTCAAGGCCGCCCAGAAGCACATGGTCGAGGCGAAGTTCGGCCGCATCGTGAACCTCTCCAGCACCTCGGCGCTCGGCAACCGTGGCCAGGCCAACTACTCCGCCGCCAAGGCCGGGCTCCAGGGCTACACCAAGACCCTCGCCATCGAGCTGGGCAAGTTCGGCGTCACCGCCAACGCGATCGCGCCCGGCTTCATCCAGACCGACATGACCGCGGCCACCGCCGAGCGCATCGGCGTCCCGTTCGACGACTTCATCAAGTTCAGCGCCGAGCAGATCCCCGTGCAGCGCGTGGGCCAGCCCGACGACATCGCCCACACCGCCTCGTTCCTCGTGAGCGAGGGTGCCGGGTTCGTCTCGGGCCAGGTCATCTACGTCGCCGGCGGACCGAAGGACTGATCGCACGTGACCGGACCCGAGGGGCTCGACCTCGACGCGCTTCGACGCTGGCTCGACGACCAGGCCCCCGGCCTGCTCGCCGGACCGCTCGAGGCCACGCTCATCACCGGCGGCAAGTCGAACCTGACGTACGCCGTCACCGACGGTGAGCGCGACGTCGTCGTGCGTCGCCCGCCCCTCGGGCACGTGCTCGCCACCGCGCACGACATGACGCGGGAGCACCGGGTCATCGACGCGTTGGCGGGCACCGCCGTGCCGGTCCCCGCGACCTACGGCCTCTGCCAGGACGACGCGGTCATCGGCGCGCCGTTCTACGTGATGGAGCGGGTCGTCGGCACACCCTTCGCCCGCGCCGCCCAGCTGGTCGAGATCGGCGAGGAGCGCACCCGCACCATCACCGAGCGGATGGTCGACGTGCTCGCCGACCTGCACGCCGTCTCCCCCGACGAAGTTGGACTCGGCGACTTCGGTCGCCCCGACGGCTACCTGGAGCGGCAGGTCCGTCGCTGGAAGAAGCAGCTCGACGCGTCCCGCAGCCGCGACCTGCCCGGCATGGACGACCTCATCGCCCGGCTCGACTCGTCGATCCCGACGAGCAGCGAGGGCACGATCGTGCACGGCGACTACCGCCTCGACAACGTGCTCGTCGACACCCGCCCCGAGGGTGGCGACCGTCTGACGGCCGTCCTCGACTGGGAGATGAGCACGCTGGGCGACCCGCTCACCGACGTCGCGATCCTGCTGGCCTACCAGCAGCTCGCCGAGAGCGCGGCCGACGGCCCGGGTGCCGCCATGGTCACCGACGCCGCGAAGGCTCCGGGCTACCTCCCGCGCGAGGAGGTGCTGCGCCGGTACGCCGAACGGTCCGGACGCGACGTCTCCGACATCGACTTCCACCTGGCGCTCGCGTTCTTCAAGCTGGCCGTGATCCTCGAGGGGATCCACTACCGGCACGCGCACGGACAGACGCTCGGCGCAGGCTTCGACGGCATCGGCGACCTGATCGAGCCGCTCATCCAGGCCGGCCTGCGCGCCTGACGGCGTCGACGAGCACCAGCCGGTCGGTCGGGCTCCGTGAGGTGACTCATCAGTAGGTCGAGCGCCGAAGTGGCCTGCCACGCGGCGCCCGTCCCCTAGGGTGGGCCGCGTGACCGCGGAGATCCTCGAACCCCGACGTCGCCCGACGCAGGACCGCAGCCGGGCGAAGTTCGAGCTGCTGCTGCGCACGTCGCGCGACCTCCTGCTCGACGTCGGCTTCGAGTCGTTCACCTGCGAGGAGGTCTCGCAGCGGGCCGGACTCCCCACCGGGACCCTCTACCAGTACTTCGCGAACAAGTACGTGATCGTGTGCGAGCTCGACCGGCAGGATGCCGTGGCCGTCCACGAGGAGCTGACCAGCTTCTCGGAGATGATCCCGTCGCTGGACTGGCTGCGCTTCCTCGACCGGATGATCGACCACATGGCGCGGCTGTGGGCCGACGACCCGTCGCGGCGGGCCGTCTGGCTCGCGGTGCAGTCGACACCGGCCACCCGCGCGACCGCTGCCGTCACCGAACGAGAGCTCGCAGCCGACGTGGCCCGCTTCCTCGCTCCCCTCACCCCCGGCACCCCGCGCGAGCGCCGCAGGATCATGGCCGAGGTGCTGGTGCACGTGACGTACTCGATGCTCAACTTCTCGGTCCGCGACGGCCAGGGCCACGCCGAGGCCGTCATCGAGCTCAAGCGGCTGCTCGCCTCGTACCTGCTGTCGTCGGAGCCCGACGCGCGCTGACGGCGTCTCAGGACCAGGCCAGCAGCACGACGACCGCTGCCACCGCGAGCGCCAGCGCAGCCACGCTCGCCGGCACCCGGCCGTCGCCGATGAGCTCGATCGACACCTCACCGACGCTCGACGACGCTCCTCGATCCCGAAGCACCAGGGCGCCGACCCATCCGACCATCGCGAGCACGAGCACGGCGGAGACCACGGTCACCGCCGTGCCCTCGATCCAGGCGACCCGCGCCACCAGCAGCCCCAGCACCACGCACGACGCGGCGGTGCGCCGCCAGGCGAGCCAGGTCCGCTCCTGCGGAACAGCCGGCGGAGGACTCACCCGGGCACCGCCAGCACGACCAGGACGACGCAGGCCACGACCACCGCTCCGACGAGCAGGACCCCGACCCCGTTGGAGGGCAGCGGCCGACCCTGGCGCATCGCGCGCTCGGTACGCGCCCAGCTCCGCCAGGCATGCGTGGCGCACAGCGCACCGGCGAGCGCGAGCCCGGTCGACGTCAGGGCCACCACGAGGTCGGGCAGCTCGAGATCGAGCACGTGCACCGCCACCGCCCCGGCCAGCAGGGCCAACGAGGTACGGATCCAGGCGAGGAACGTGCGCTCGTTCGCGAGCGAGAAGCGCGGATCAGGCTCGTCGCCGACGCCGTACACGCTGCGCGGCCAACGACGGTCGCCACGGCCCTCGGTGGTCATGGGACGACCCTAGCGACGCACACCCTCTGCCAGGACGACGTAGGCGACGGCATGGTCACCGTCGTGGCTGAGGCTGACGTGCGCCTCCACGCCGGACAGGTGCTCCGCGACCTCCCCGTGCAGGCGCAGGCGGGGACGGCCCCACGCGTCGCACACCACCTCGACGAGTCCCAGCACCTCGTCGCCCATGACCGGCGGCTCGCCGAAGATCGAGGCCGACCAGGCCTTCACGAAGGCCTCCTTCGCCGCCCAGCGCGCCGCGAGGTGGCGACCCTCGCCGCCACCGTGCTGCCCACGACCGACCTGCGCGGCGCGCTCGGCCGCGTCGCGTCGCTCCCCCGGGGTGAAGACCCCGGCGAACCGGGTGCCGGGGAGGTCGAGCTGGTCCACGAACGTCGGCACGT